>JACRIL010000114.1 GCA_016235825.1 Planctomycetota bacterium | reverse complement strand
GGGTGGGGTTGAACAGAAGTATTTGAGTTCGATCCATCGATGTCGTAGCCCATCGTCTCATGCTGTTCTCCTTGACGGGCACGATTATACCATGCCTGTCAAGATGGCAATTCGCGTGCCAACTAAATCGACAAGCCCTGTAGGGGCGAAATAAATCACCCGGCTTATTCCAAAAAGACAGTCTGTTCCGTTCACATTCATGCCAGCAGCCCCTTTGTCCGCAGGTAATTCAGGACGATCGTTTCGGCCGGCTCGGCCGATGAAGTCAGCATATGTTTGGCTCCGCGCGCGGTCAGGAAATCGCGGAGTTCGTTGCACCAGCCGGTGAGGTTCCGCTTGTACGACCGCAGCAGTTCGGCGCTGATGGTTATCTCGGCCGAGTCGCGGTCCTCCACGTCGATGAGCTTCAGGTCGCCGGCCATCGGCGGGTCGAGTTCCTGCGGGCTGAGCACCTGGATCGCGTACAGGTCGAACCGCCTGCCGATCAGCCTGCGCAGGCCCTCGGCATATCCTTCCTTGAAAAGAAAATCGCTGATGACGATGAGTATGCCCGATCCGCCGGCGGCGGCCGCGTATTGCCGGCAGACCTTGTTGAAGTCGCCCGGCCCGCCCGCCTCGGCCGAAAGCAGCAGGTCCGCCATCTGCGGCAGAAAATGCCTGCCCCGCATGTTGGCGATCTGGGCGCGGATGCCGTCGCCGAAGACGCTGACCGTAACGCGATTGTTGTTGACCAGCGCGATGTACGTCAGCGCCGCCGCCAGCCGCTTGATCGCCATGTCCTTGGTCTGGGCCGGACGTGGGCCTTCGCCGGTCAGTTTCGCGTCCGTCTTGCCGGCCGGATCATCGGCCGGAGGCGCGCCGCCCCCGGATATTTGACGTACTTCGGCCGCCGGCAGGCTGACGGATCCGCTGGCGTCGACCAGGATATGCACGCTCAGGTCAACCTCTTCCAGAAACAGTTTGAGGAACAACTGGTCCAACCGGCCGTAGATGTTCCAGTCCACGAAACGCAGGTCGTCGCCCAGCGTATAGGGCTTGTGGTCGGCGAACTCGACGCTCTGGCCGCGGCGTTTCGACCGCCGCTGCCCCTGGAGCTTGCCTTGCAGTATCTTCCTGCTCAGCACGTCCAGCGCGTCCAGTCGGGCCATGAAGACCGGGTCCAGCAGTTCAGTTATTCGCCTTGCCTTGGCCATCAGATGGTTTTCCGTTATTACGCCTTTTCCAGCGTCCTGGGGACGGTTTGAAGGATGTTGTTCAGGACGTCGTCGTTTTGGACACCCTCGGCCTGGCCCTCGAAATTGAGGATGATCCTGTGCCGCATCGCCGGCACGAACGAGGCGGCAACGTCGTCGAATCCGACGTGGAACCTGCCGTCGAGCATAGCCCGCACCTTGGCCGCCAGGGCGACCGATTGCGCTCCGCGGGGCGACGCGCCGAACCGGACATACTTGTTCGTTATGTCGGGCGCGAACTCGCCCTTGGGATGGCTGGCCAGAACGATGCGGATGGCGTAATCCTCCACGTGTTCTGCCGCGACGATCCGCCTTACCAGATTTCTGCCAGCATTAATCTCATCGGCCCCCATCACAGGCTGGACCGTCGGGTCGTGCCCGGCGGTCGTCCGCTTGAGGATTTCGGCAAGCTCCTGCCGGCTGGAATATGGAACCAGCAGTTTGAAGAAAAACCGGTCGAGCTGGGCCTCCGGCAGCGGATACGTGCCTTCCTGCTCGATGGGGTTCTGCGTCGCAAGCACCATGAACGGTTCGGGCAGTTTGTACGCCTGCCCTCCGCTGGTTACCGAGCGTTCCTGCATGGCCTCGAGCATGGCAGACTGGGTCTTGGGCGTGGCGCGGTTGATTTCGTCGGCCAGCAGAAGCTGGGCGAAGATCGGCCCGTGCTGGAACTGAAAGTGCCGCCTGCCCGTGGCCTTGTCTTCCATGACCATGTTCGTGCCGATGATGTCGGCGGGCATGAGATCGGGCGTGAACTGCACCCGCCCGAACTTCAGCGACAGCGCCCCTGCCAGCGTGCGGACCAGCAGGGTCTTGCCCAGGCCCGGCACGCCCTCCAGCAGCACGTGCCCGCCGCAGAAGAGCGAGATGAGCGTCCCGGTTACGATCTCCTCGTGCCCGACGATCACCTTGCCTATCTCGGCCTTCAGCCGGGCGAACATGTCGCGAAAGCCGTCGCAGAGTTTCTGAACCTGTTCCTGCGTGAGGTTGTCCTGAACGTTGTCGGTCATTGCATCGGTCTCCTTCTGACATTTAGACGATTGATAGTGGAAATCATTTGTCGCCTCTAGCTTTTTTCTTCGCCTGGAGCAGCCGGTCCAGGTGCGAGGGCGGTTTTTTTGCCTGGTCCGGCGGCGGGCTGACGGGAATTTTCGGCTGGCCGGCCAGTTTGGGTTTCGCCTCGCCGACCTTCAGTTCCTCGGTCTCTCCGGCGGCCTCGTATCTTTTGCCGGACACGTCCTGTTTGCGGCCTGTCTGGTCCTGTGCGGCCTGGCCCGCGGCGGCCTGCCCGGAACCCTTCGCCGTGAACATATCCTGCACCTTGCGCCTGCGGGCCTTGAGTTTTTCGACCGTGGCGTCCTTGCTCCGCGCCGGCCTGAGGGATTTGATCGCCCCGGCCATCCTGCGCCTCACGGCCGCCCAGTTCACCGCGATCCGCCTGGCAGCGACGTCCAGCAGGAACATCGCCAAAAACGCGATGAACAGCGGCAGCGTCAGCGGCTGGGCGATCTTCGGATAGGCCGCGTCGTCGTGATTGAACAGTTTGACCTTTCGCGGATTCACCTGCGCGTCCGGCGGCAGCGTCCGCCCGCCGGTCCGCCTGGCCACGTCGGCCAGCAGCGACTCGTTGGTGCTCAGCGAATCGTATTCCGGCGCGAACGGGACGTTGACGACAGCCTGCACGGTATCGGCCTTGCCGGGCTTGGCCGAGTCCTGGCCGGCCTTGACGTACCGGACGTTGACCAGGTGGCTTCCACCCGCGCGGGCCTGGAATTCGCACCGGTATTCGCCCGGCCCGATCTGCGCCAGCGGCATTTCCGCCGTCGTCATGTCCGGGGCGATCACCTGCGCGACCATGCTCGAAAACTGCGGCTGGCGGCCCTGCGATTCCACCGCCTCGACCACCAGCGAGATGCTTCTGCCGGAGATGTCGGCGTTAATCTCGCAGTCGGTTCCCTGGGCCGACTTGCTGGCCCAGCGGACGGTCTGCTCCCAGAACCTGTCGAAGCCGCCCCACGCCAGCCAGTTCGTTCCCCACCGGCTGTCGGCCGAACTCGTGAACGCTACGCTCCGCCCCAGCCCCTGCTGGCCCGTCGCCAGGATCGGATCGCCGTCGCCGCCCGGATGCGCCAGCACGACCTGGTCCAGCCCGCCCTTGGGCGTGGTTACGATATACCCGTCGAGGGCCGGCAGCGGCCTGCCCAGCCCGCGGATCGTCTCGCTCAGACCGTCCTTCACGGCTGGCGCAAACTTTTCCTCGGATATCAGCGACCGGCTCACCACCATCGCCTCCTTGACGAAAATCTGGGGCAGCTTCTTGGGGTCGCTGACGACATAATGCTGCCCGCCGGTGGCCTTGGCTATGTTGACCAGCGTCTGCCCGCCGCTGGGATCGTGCGGATAGACCACCACGCCGGAGCACGTGATCCGGGCCTTCTTCATCTTGTCCAGCAGCGACTTGTCGCTGAAGCCCGGGTCGCCGTCGCTTATGATAATGATATGCCTCTGGCCGGCGTTGGCGGCGATAAGGGCGTCGTAGGCGGCCTTCATCGGCGTGTCGAAGTCCGGCATGTCGCCCATGTTCATGGCGTTTATGGCGGCAATAATCTTCTTGCGGTCGCCAACCGGCGCAAGCTTGTGGACCCAATTGGCTTTTCCGCCGCCCCAGCCGTATTCCAGCACGCCCGCCATGTCTTCCCTGCTCAGGGCGTTGACGGCGGCCTTGGCCGTCTCCTTGCCCCAGTAGTTCCCGTCGGGCATCTCGCAGGCGTGCATGATAAGCGCCAAGGCGCCCTTGGGCATCTGTTTTCGCTGCGGCGGATCCATGTCCACGGGTATGACCCTGGCCGTGGGCGAACCAATCCATCCGCCGGCCCCGAACGAATCGGGGCCGCCGACCATCACGAGTCCGCCGCCCATTTCGGTTACATACCGGCAGAGCATCTCCTGCTGGAGCATGCTGACTTTCGTCGTCGGCAAATTAACCAGGATGATCGCATCGGTATCCAGCAGGTCCGCCAGACGGCCTGGCAGGCCGGATGCGGGAGTTCGCCGGGCGTCGATGCTTGCACGCGCAAGTGCCAGTTCCATCGCCAGGCCCGGACGCTTGTGTGCCTCCGGTTCATCGTCCGACGGGTCCAGGCTGTCCACTATCAGCACATGGCCGGGACCTGCGACGAAAGTCATGCCGCTCGCCCGGTTGTTCTGCTCCAGCCGGTCGAACGCGTCGATACCTTTTGCACGGTCCTCGTCGGTGGGCTTGTCGGGCACGAAAGTGGCCTCGAACTCGTATTTCCCGCGCGTGCCGACCGGCACTGAGACGGTCTTCACGTTCGTGCCCGGTTTGAGAACAACGTGAGCGCCGGCCTGCCCGCCGGCCGGGTCCAGCATCACTCCCTGGTTGTTGAGCGTCAGGTAGATCGTCCCGCGGGCCGTGTCGGTGCTGTTCAGGACCATCCTGACCGCGACGGTTTGGTTGCTGCTGGCGCGGGGAGGCAGCACCAGCCACCTGAAAACCACCTCGCGGTCGTAGTTGTAGCGGATCGGCACGATGTCGATGGGGATTCTGTTGGCCGCCGCGGCCCGGGCCGCCTCGGCAAGGTCGCCCGATGTCTCGTTGCCGTCGCTGACCAGCACGATCCGATTGGCCGTGTCGGGCGGGGCGATGGCCAGGGCCAATTGAATGCCGTCGGCCAGCCGGCTCTGGTCGCCCGTGATGCTCGTGTTGCGGCGGGGCACTTCCACGTCGCCGCAGGGAAGACGGGCGATATATGCATCCTCCGCCACGTCAATAAACGCCAGCCGGTCTTCCGGCGGCCTGGCCGACGCGACGCTGGAAAGGTATTTCATCGCGTTTTCCTGCCGGCCGGCGGGGATCGACAGGCTGCGGTCGAACACGACGATCACCGTCATCGACTTTCCCGCCATCGTCAGCGTCGGATGCGCCGCGATGGCCGCCAGCAGCAGCACGCAGATCGCCCGCAGCGCGATGACGAGTATCCGCTTTGCCTTTCCGAACGCCCTCGTCGATCGCCAGCCCCACCAGACAATTGGAACGGCAATCAGGCCCGCCAGCAGCCACAGCGGCTGGGCGAAGTAAAACCCGAATTGCCATTGCTCGTTTATAAGCAGTTTCAGTTGGGCCATTTTGAAAGAAAATGACATATCCATGAATACCAAACCGGCGATTGCCCCAATGCGTTTAGGCATGCTTAGCTTTTTGATCCAACGCCAGCACCACCAGATGATCGGAATGGGAATCAGGCCGACCAGCAGCCAGAGCGGCTGGGCGAAGTAAAACCCGAATTGCCATTGTCCATTAGTCATTAAATTCTGGTTATAATGCCCCTGCGCCAGAAAAGGGGCGTTTGTTTTTCATTTACCACAACAGCATCCCCGCATTTATATGCGGGGCTTTAAAAAGAACCCATTGGCGAACCATTCATAAAGCCCCATGCGCAAGCATGGGGACATTTGTTATTTTTATCTTCATGCAGTTGTGTTGTCGATTTTCTTCACGGCAGTTTCCATATCTGAATCCTGTTGTTGCCTGAGTCGATTATAAACGCGTTTCCATTCGGGGCAAACGCCACGGCCCAAGGGAAGGCCAGTTCACCCGTCTGCCTGCCGGGTTTGCCGAAGATGCCCGCGCTGGAGCCGTCGCGATTGAAAATCTGGACGCGGTTGTTGCCGTACTCGCAGACGGCCAGTTGGCCGCCCGCCCGCAGCGCCAGGCCGTAAGGATACCGCAACTGCCCCGCCTGTTCTCCCGCCGAGCCGAAATATCCCGCCAGGCGGGGCGGTAAGCCCAGTCTTCCGCCCGTCAGCTCGTACCGTGCGATCCGGTGATTGCATGCATCGGCCACGTAAAGCGTGGAAATCGCGGGATCATAACAAAGCGACTGCGGCCTGCTGAACTGCCCCTCGCCCTCGCCGAGACTGCCGAAAGAAAAGAGATATTTTCCGCCGGTGTCGAACACGCTGATGCGGTCGTTCCCGCCGTACTCGCCGACCAGTATCCTGCCGTCTTTTGCGAAGCCTGCCGCGTCGGCCGGGAAAAATGAGATGTCCGTCGGATAGATGAAGCAGCCCGGCTCGGTCCCGTGCCGTCCGAATTCCTGCGCGAGTTTTCCGCCGGCGTCGTAGATGAGCACGCGATGATAATGCGTATCAGGCACGTAGAGTCTGCCGTCAGGTCCGACGCTCAGGCCCACCGGCTTGCCCGCCTCGATTAAAGGCAGGCGGATCACGTTGAGCGCCTTGCCGTCGGGCGCTAACTTTTGAATCCGGCCTGTCTTGTCCGCAACGTAAATGCCGCCGTCAGGCGAAATATCAATTGCACGCGGATACACAAATTCGCCCGGCCCGCTGCCCGTGCTGCCGATGATGCCCGCCACCGCCGCTTCATCCGACGCCGCCCTGCCGTCGCGGCAGGAAAGCGGCAAAAGAAATGGTATTGAAAGCAGAATTATTGATATTGATGAGGGAGTTTTTTCTCCTCTCAACGGAAAAATATTTCGCCGAAAACCATCGGCTGGGGCGGTTATGGAATTTTGCCGTTTCCGCCAGTGGCGGGATCGGACATTTGAAACTTCATTGTATGAACAATTTTCCCCCGGGTTTCGCTTCGTCCGCCTGGCGGCGGACTTTGCTTCACCTGGGGCTACTATCTTCCGGCCCTGCGGGCCTCTAATTTGGCGGCGATAAATCCGCAAGATATCCTTGATCTTCTGAAAATTCATGCACTGAAACAAAACCGGGATCGTTCCTGATTGCCGCAACAATTCAATTGCCCGATTTGCCGGTCTGCTCCAGGTCCCCGAAATATTTCTTCACCGCCGACTCGTACTTTTTGGGGATCTTGTTGTCCTTGACGGCCTCGGAGGCCCCGTCTTTTGCAGCCTGCACCGCGGCCTCGAACTGTTGTTTCGCCTCGCCCTTGACCTGCGGGCCCTTGAAGACCTTGCTGGCGATGATCGGCCCGCCGGCGGTTGGCGTATTCTTCACGCCGATCTTGGTGAAATCGGTGTTTCCCTTGTCGTCGGAAGGCCGCTTGCCCAATCCCTGGCCGGGGCCGCCCGTGCCGCCCTGCCTGTCTTGATTACCCGCTTTCCATGGTCCGACGACGCCCTGATCGCCCGCGGCGAATCCTTCGCCCTCGCCCTCGCCATCGCCTTGTCCGCCTAGCCGGACGATCTGCCCTTCGATCTCCTCAAGCAGCGCGCGGGCCAGTTCGGCCTCATTCATCTGTCCTTCCATCAGTTCAAGCTCCTCCAGAAGCCGCGCGAGTTCGCCGGCCGACATCGGCCGGCCGTCCCGGGGCATCGATCCGGCCAGCTTTTTGCACTGATTGCAGGCCTCGCGGAGGGCCTGGAGCTTCTCCATTATCTTCTCGATCTGCTCGTCGGTATATCCTTCTTTTTTCAGTTCTTCGCGGAGTTGTTCGTCGCTCATGCCGGCCTTTTTCTGCGCGTCCTGCTGCGACAGGCCGGCGTCCCGCAAAGCCTTTTCCGCCTGCTGCTCGTAGTTGACGTTCTCAAGCTGCCTGGCGATGTCTTCCAATTCCTGCTGGAGGGCCTTGGCCTGCTCTTCGGTGAGCTTGCCTTCCTCGATCTGCTTTCGCATCTCCTCCAGCTTGTCGATGGCCTCTTTTATCTGCCCCTTCGCAAGGGAGTTTTTTATCTCCTGTTTATTGGGGCCGGTCGAACCCTTCAACTGCTTGAGCACGTCCTTTAGGGCCTGGGCGGCGTCCATTTTCTTGTCGCCCTTGAGTTCGTCCTTGAGCTTGTCGGACAGTTCCGTCAGCTTTTTGATCGCCTCGCGGCGGAGTTCCTCGCCCCTGGACCGCTCGGCCAGTTCCTTGAGTTTTTCCAGGTCTTCCTTCAGGTCCTCGCTGCCAAGCTGCTTGACCAGCGTCTGGATCGTCTGGGCGGCCTGCTTGATTTCAACCTTTGCCTTGTTGTCTTCCTGGACCTGTTTTGCGTCGGCGTCGCGTCGGGCGATCGCCCCGAACAGGTCGAACACCGGAAGGAAAAACGCCAGCAGGACCGCCGCGGTCCAGACGCCGGCCGGCCAAAGCCATGTCCGCGTCAGGCGCACCGGGAATTGCCCGGCCAGGTCCTTGTCCGAAAGTTTCCCCGCTTTGCCCTCGGCCTGATTGACCGCGGCGCGGGCGAACGGGTCGTCCATCCGCGACAGGCCGGCCATGTCGGTCGCGGCAGAGCGGCCTTTCGGGCTGTTCAGGCCCGCGAGCTCGACCGCCGTGCTGAAACATTCACGCAGCCCCAGCCGCCCGTCGACGGAGATCGCCGTCCGCATGAGGCTCGTCCGGCCCGCCAGAAGCGCCAACGCGGAATAGCAGATCGCCGCTGCGATGCAGGCGGGCAGGATCAGCCAGTTTACCGCGAGCCAGCGAAGGTTTTCGGCCCCGAACCATGCGGGCCAGCCCGCCAGGAGTTCGCCGTCCGGCGGCAGGCCCAGCGGGTAGAAGAGATTATTCACGATCAACAGGACGGCGACAGCCAGCCCCGCCGCCGCAAGCGAACGGGCCAGACGTTTCAATAGACTGTCCGCCGCCATGCGATTTCTCGCCTTGGCGAGCTTCCGCTCCATTTCCGACGGCATAAAGACCCCTTTCTGCCGTTAAAACCGACCGGCAAAAAAAGCGAAAAGAACCCTCCAGTTTGCCTATCTTATTATACTCATTCTTGCCTGAATTATTAGACGCTTCAAGGGTAATTCCGTATGAATATTCCCGAAAAATCCCCGGCGCCCTGAAAACTGCTTTGCCCGCCGATCCAAATCTGCAAATCCCTACGCTCAAATCAGTTGAGTTCCAGTCATCGAATCGATAATATGTGTTCCAGATTCCGCTAGGGGCGCCGGCGGGGTTTGCGACCGTCCGGCTGAGAAGACCCTTGGAACCTGATCGGCGAATCTGCCTATGCAACAGGCGGGTGAGTCGCGTAGGGAAGCGGGCGGTCCAGATATCAACCTCGACGGTTGCTGCACCGGCCGCTTTGGCAGCGGCCATTTTTATGCGCCGCTATTGTCGGTAAAGGACCAGATGACAACGCAACTTCAACATGCCCGACAGGGCACGATCACGCCGCAGATGGCCCGCGTCGCGCAGCGGGAGAATCTGCCGGCAGAATTAATTCGCGACGAGATCGCCGCCGGACGGCTGGTCATTCCCGCCAACCGGCTGCACCTGGATGGGATATCCGACGGCCAAGCCGACCCGCCCGCCCGGCTCGATCCGTGCGGCATAGGCAGGGTCGCGTCCACCAAGATCAACGCCAACATCGGCTCCTCGCCGATCAGTTCGTGCAAAGATCAGGAACTGGTCAAGCTGCGTCTGGCCGTCCAGTTCGGCGCCGACGCCGTCATGGACCTGTCCACCGGCGGCGACCTGGACGCCATCCGCACGCACATCATCGCCAACTCGACCGTGTCCATTGGCACCGTGCCGATCTATTCTATGATCGTGAACAAGGCCGTCGAAGACCTGACGCACAAGGACATCCTCGACACGATCCGCAAACAGGCCGCACAGGGCGTGGACTTTTTCACGATCCACGCCGGCCTGCTCCGCAAGCACATCCCGCTGGCCGTGAAACGCAAGCTCGGCATCGTCTCGCGGGGCGGCAGCCTGCTGGCCAAGTGGATGATGCACCACGGCCGCGAGAACCCGATGTACGAACTGTTTGACGAGATCAGCGGAATCATGGCCGAATACGACGTGGCCTACTCGCTGGGCGACGGCCTGCGGCCTGGCTGCCTGGCCGACGCGTCCGACGCCGCCCAGTTCGCCGAACTGGACGTGGGGGGCGAACTGGTCGCCCGCGCCCGCTAGGCCGGCGTGCAGGTGATGGTCGAAGGCCCCGGCCACGTCCCGTTCGACCAGATCGAGATGAACATGAAACGCCAGCAGGCTATCTGCGACGGCGCGCCGTTCTACGTGCTTGGGCCGGTGGTAACCGACATGTTCCCCGGCTACGACCATCTGGTCGCGGCGATAGGGGCGACCGCGGCGGCGTACTGGGGCGCAAGCTTCCTCTGCTACGTTACTCCGGCCGAGCATCTGGCCCTGCCGACTCCCGCCGACGTGAAGGCCGGCTGCGTGGCATTCAAGATCGCCGCACACGCCGCCGACATCGCCCGCAAGCTGCCCGGTTCCCGCGACCGCGACGACGCCATCTCGCAGGCACGCGCCGACTTCAACTGGACAAAACAGTTCGATCTGGCCTTCGACGGCCAGACCGCCCGCGAAATCCGCAGCCGAGACTCAAAGGCCGGCCTGGGCGACGACTTCTGCTCCATGTGCGGCAAGGACTGGTGCGCCATGCGCATCAGCAGAGAAGTCAAAGATATGTCGCAGAAAATGTGAAGGGCAGTTTTTTTGCGGCAGCTTCTTGGCGGCGCTCTCAAACAAAGCTGCAACGCGGCGAAGCTTGGGGGTGTTCGCGGGCTTCTTCCTCATTAAAACAGCCGCCCCCCAAGCTGCGTTTCACTGACTTGAGGGCGCCACCGGCCGTTGCCCACCATTAAAAAGACGCCAACTCCGGGCCGTGCGCGGTATAATCCAGCCATGTCCCGCAGACGCAAGATAATCCTCTGGCTGTGCTCGATCCTGCTGGTCCTGGCTGCCGGCGGAGCGGGCGCGTTCTGGTGGCACTGGCAGGCCACCACCGCCGTTGACCGCAAGGTCCGCCAACTCGTCTATGAGGCAGCAGGATACCCCGACACCAGCTTCGAAAAAAATCTCCGGAAATGTAAACTCGATTTCCTGATTCGTGAAAAACCAAAGCCGAGGGATTGGGGAGTTGTCATAAAAGAAATTTTGGATGTCGGGTACTCTGCCACGCCCGAACTGATTTCACTCCTGGATAACGAAAATGGGGATATTCGTTCTCAAGCAGTCCTTTTTCTCGGTTGTATCAAGGACTCCCGATCGGTTGAGCCTCTGATACAGGTGCTGCAGAAAGATAAGGAAGAAGAAGTCCGCATCAAAGCTATCGATGCCCTCGAAAATATGGGGGACAAAAGAGCGGTCGAACCTTTAATTCAGTCACTTTTGAAGGATGAGAAACGGAATGTTCGCAGACACGCTGCTATGGCTCTTGGCGAACTTGGCGATAAAAGAGCCGTTGAGCCTTTGATATGCGCCTTGCGATATGATAAATCTCCCTCGTACTCGTCGGGTGGTCGATCCGTTCGTGCTGAAGCGGCGGAATCGCTTGGCAGGCTTGGCGACAAAAAAGCGGTTGCATTCCTGATCCAGGCATTGCAAGGGGATGAAGACAGCTATATTCGCTCAGCCGCAGCAACAGCCCTGGGAGAATTGGGGGATAAAAGTGCTTTCATTCCATTGCTCCAGGCAATGCAAACAGACAAAGATTCACGTTCGTACTATGACGATTATCCATGCGTTCGCGCTTATGCGGCCAAGGCATTGGGAAAACTGAGAGATGCAAGGGCATTTGAGCCGCTAGCACAGGCATTAGAAAAAAGTGCAGATGATTTTGTGCGCAGGTTTTCCGCAGAAGCCCTTGGCGAACTCGGCGATATTAGGGCTGTAGATTCTCTTATAAAAGCGATGCAAAACGACCAATCAGGCAATGTTCGATGGTACGCCGTTATGTGTCTCAGAAAGTTTGCCGACAAGAGGGCGGTTGAACCTTTGGCACAGGCATTACTGAAGGATCGTGATTCGATGGTTCGCTTAGGCGTGACATTTACACTCGCCAAGCTGGGCGACAAAAGAGCGGTTGAACCATTGATGGAAGCATTGCGGAAGGATTCAGATGCGGCTGTTCGCGCTAGTTCAGCATACACTCTTGGCGAACTTGGCGATCCGCGTGCGATAAGTGCACTCGAAGAAGCAATGCAAAATGACAATGATACCGAAGTTCGGGAAAGGTGCAAAGAGGCGATAGGAAAGATCAAATCAGCCACCACGAGGCCGGGCGATTTATCCGTTCCGGATATGCGGCCGGCGGGCGGAAAAGGCGGATTTGGTGAAGTCGCAAAATGACAGGAAATGGTGCCACGCTCGCATCTGTTTATCTCGGCGTAGCGAAGCGAAGCCGGATTGCGAGCATGTGTTTTTTTTCTGTGCCGGTCAAATCCGGTCCGGCTTTTGTTTCGTTGCATGAATTTTCAGAAGATCAGGGATACCTTGCGAATTCAGAGCCGCCAAATCAGAGGCCCGCGGGGCCGGCAGAAAGTAGCCCCGGGTAAAGCGAAGTCCGCCGTCAGGCGGACGCAGCGGAACCCGTGGAAAGCTGGTCCATTCATTGAAGTTCCAATTTTAGATCCCGCCACCGGCAGAATTGCCGGGATCGATGAACGCCCTGGCCGTGGATTTATCACAAGGCATTTATCTGACTTTGCTGACTCCCGCGCCATCGCGCGCGGTTATCCAAAGCAGATGGATGAATCGACCACGACTTTTGGCCGAGGCATTCCGGAATTTGGGATCGTTTGCCAGTGGCACGAACAAACGTTTGGATGCACATTAAATGACTGCATTCCCCGGGTTTCACTTCGCCAGCCTGGCGGCGGGCTTCGTTACACCCGGGGCTACTATATGCCGGCCCTTCGGGCCTTGAACACGGCGGCACGGAAGCCGCAAGGAAGTTCAAATTGTGCGACACCCGAGTAAAATCCGAATCGGCATTTGGCATGACGGAAAATAGCCTGAACATAAAGATGACGTCCGAAAACAGCATATGGCCGCGGACAGATGCGGCCATGGCACCCATTCGGAAAAAGTGGCATGGACATCCGGCTTCGCCGGACAAGCTCGGTCGTGGCGGTTGCTGTTTTCACGGCATTCCATGGGCGGGACGCCCATGGAACACACGGACGAGACGTCCGTGCCACGAAAGAAACGCCGCGCGGAGGGCGGGCGGATGAGAGGCTGGAATTTTAAAGTCGTCCTGATGGGCGGGCTGCTGGCGGCCGTTACGGTCGCGGCGTATCTGCCGGCCATGGGGTGCGGCTTTATATGGGACGACGACGATTACGTAACCGCCAACACAACGCTCCGCGACCTCGACGGCCTGAAGAGAATCTGGACCCAGCCCGACTCGCTCCCCCAGTGGTATCCGGCGGTTCACACGACCTTCTGGGTCGAGCATCACCTGTGGGGGTTTGACCCGTTCGGCTATCACCTGGTGAACGTGCTGCTGCACTGCTTCAGCTCACTTCTGCTTTGGGCTATTCTGAGACGGCTGGAAATTCCCGGCGCGTACCTTGCCGCCGCGATCTTCGCGCTGCATCCGGTGCACGTGGAGTCGGTGGCGTGGATAACGGAGCGAAAGAACGTGCTTTCGGGGCTGTTCTATCTGGGCGCGGCGCTGGCGTATCTGAAATTTTCCCCGCCGCGATCGGCCGGGCCGGCCTGGCGGAGCTGGCCGTTCCTGGCGCTGGCAGCCGCGCTTTTCGTGCTGGCGCTTTTGAGCAAAACGGTAACGGCCTCGCTGCCGGCGGCGATATTGCTGGTTCTCTGGTGGCGGCGGGGGCGGGTCGCATGGGGCGATCTTGCGGCCCTCATTCCACTGCTGATTATCGGGGCCGCTATGGGCATGCACACCGCGGAGATGGAGCGGCTGCATGTGGGGGCCGTTGGGCCGGAATGGGATCGCACCTTCATGGAACGCTGCATCGTGGCGGCCCACGCGGTCTGGTTCTACGCCGGCAAACTCGTCTGGCCGGCCGGCCTGACGTTCCTCTACCCGCGATGGGCCGTCAACACCGGCGACTGGATCGAGTACACATATCTTGCCGGCCTGTGCGCGGCTGCGGCCGCAGCCGTCGCGATTGCCGTCCGGATGCGAACCCCGGCCGGCAGGGCGCCGCTTGCGGCGGGGCTGTTCTTCGTCGGCACGCTCTTTCCGGCGCTGGGATTTTTCAACGTCTATCCGCACCGGTTCTCGTTCGTGGCCGACCATTTTCAATATCTCGCCAGCATCGGCCTGATCGTCCTTGCGGCGGGGATCTTCGCAGCAATCGCCGGCCGCCTGACGGCCCCGGTCTTGCCGGACGGCCCGCCCGCCAAGCTGCCCAAATACGCCCCGGCCGCAGCGGCATGCCTGATCGTGGCGGCGCTGGCCGGCCTGACCGCGATGCAGGGCAGGCTCTACGCCAACCTCGAAGAACTCTGGTTCGACACGCTCCGGAAAAATCCCGGCTGCTGGCTGGCGTGGAATAACCTGGGCTTCCTGTACACCAAATCCGCCGCCCTGCCCGACCAGTTGCGGGCCATAGATTGCTTCCGGAAGTCGCTTCAGATAGACGCGCGAAACGAAATTGCCTCGTACAACATCGGATACTCGATGCAGAACCTGGGCAACATCGAGCGCCAGAAAAGAAATTACCGCCAGGCCGACGAGTACAGGCGGCTGACGGAGAAATATTATCGCCAGGCCATCGAGTTCAAGCCCAACTATGCGGCGGCGCACAACGCCCTGGGCATACTGCTCAACGAAACCGCCAGGCGCGACGAGGCCCTTGAGCACCTGGCCCTGGCGGCGAAATACGTCCCGAATTATTTTGAGTTCGCCTTCGCCTACGCGACGGTGCTTCTCCAGGCCGGCAGGACCGACCAGGCCGTAGCCGAATTTCTCCGGGCCGAGAACCTCAATCCATCCTGTGAAAAAATCCTTTTCAACCTTGCGACGGCATATATAACGCTCGGACAATATTCGCCGGCCGCCGAGGCCCTGGAAAAATGCCGGCGCATAAATCCCGCCGGCCATGCCGTCGCAAACCGGCTGGCCTGGCTGCTGGCGACCTGCCCGGACGAATCAGTCCGTGATCCGGCCGGGGCGGTGCGTCTGGCACATCAGGCCTGCCAGGCCGTCAGATACGCGGACACGGAATATCTGGAGACCCTCGCCGCCGCGCAGGCACGCGCGGGACAATACGATCAGGCCGTCAAAACCGCCTCCTCCGCAATCGAGCAGGCCCGCTCGGCCGGAAAGACCGCCCTGGCCGGCCGGATCGCCGCGCAGCGCGAACTCTACCGCTCCGGCAGGCCCTACACCCAGCCGCGAAACCCCGCCGCCGCCGCAGCCAGCGCACCGGCCACGCGGCCGGCATCGCAGCCCTGACAGGGATGGCGAATCGGAAAATATTCACGTATCATTTAGGCACTCTAACAAAACCTCTGAATCTTGCACCAGCAGATCAGAATGCAGCCGATGATGAGGAATGCTTGATGAATATCGTCCCGTTTTTCATAACGCACCCGCAGCCTGCGGCAGAAGAACAGCCAACTGTGCG
>JACRIL010000117.1 GCA_016235825.1 Planctomycetota bacterium | reverse complement strand
ATCTGCGGCGGGAAGTGAAGGCTTGGGAAGCTGCACGCGACAAGGCTGAGAACAAGGTCGACTGGCAGTTCACCACAGAAGATGCACGGATTAAACTGAAAAGATTATATCCATCAATTTACGGCTGACAGAGCACTAGGCAAAGGTTCGACCTTCCCAATTTTTTACAATGACGACGTGAACATTCCGGCCGTCGCCAAAGGCTTCGGCGTGCCGGACGACGAGGCCCAACAGTACATGATGTACGGCTGCGGCGAGTACGTGATAGATCGCAAGAGCATCGGCTCGCCCGACGGCGCACTGAACGTGGCAAAGGCGCTCGATGTTACGCTTCGCAACGGGGTGGACGGTTTCACTGGAGAGAAGATGGGCATGGCTTTGGGCGAGTTCGCCGGATTCCGGACTTTTGAGGAATTGCTGGCGGCATTCCTGAAGCAGGTGCACAACGAGATTGAGCTGCTGGCCGAGGTGCAGGCCTCAATCTATCGCGACACCGCCAGGGATGCGGCGTTCCCCTTCCTCAGCCTGCTCTACGACGACTGCATCGCCCGCGGAAAGCCCCTCCTGGCCGGCGGAGTAAAATATTGCGGCGGCACGCTGGAGTCGTTCGGCAACAACACCGCCGCCGACAGCCTGCTTGCGATAAAGATCGCCGTCTATGATAAAAAACTTATGACCCCCGGCGAGCTGCTGGCGTGCCTCAGCGCGAATTACGAGGGCTTCGAGCGGCAGAGGCGGATGCTGCGAGCCCTGCCCAAGTACGGCAACGACGACGCCCAGGCTGACGAGATGTCCGTGCGGATCAACACGGAGATGTGCCGGTTCTGCCGCGACCAGGCCGGGCGTTTCGGGCTGGACAACTTCATGATCGTGCTGGTCAACAACGGCGACTCGGTCCTGTTCGGCAGGACCACCGCCGCCACCGCCGACGGCAGAAAGGCCGGCGAGCCGCTCTCGAACGGCAACCAGCCCAGCGCCGGCAGCGACAACAGGGGCCTGACAGCCCTGCTGAATTCGATGGCCAAACTGGACCCGTCGGTTCACGCCGGCGCGACGCACAACGTCAAGATGTCCCGCCAGATGTTTCTGGCCCGCAGGCCGGAGACAATCGCACTGCTCAAGGGGTATTTCGCCCGCGGCGGCACGCAGGCGATGATAACCGTAACGGACAGGGGCGAACTGGAGAGGGCGATGGCCAATCCGGAAAACTACGCCAATCTGATCGTCCGCGTCGGCGGGTACAGCGAACGGTTCGTCAACCTGCCCAAAGACATCCAGGCCGAGGTTATCAGGCGGACGCTTTATTAATCGGGCGCCGCAGATCAGCCAAATCCCCTTGTCAAGGCAGTTCATATACCATGGCCAAAGATTTCGACAACACAAGCGGGATGATCTTCGACATCCAGCGGTGTTCGCTCCACGACGGGCCGGGCATCCGGACAACCGTCTTTTTCAAGGGCTGCCCGCTGCGGTGCCTCTGGTGCCATAATCCCGAATCCGTGCGGCCGGACCGGGAGATCGCCTTTTACCAGGAATTCTGCGTCGGCTGCGGCGCGTGTGCGGCGGCATGCCCGCACAGGGCGCACCGGATCGAAAATGGCTCTCACTTCTTTGACCGCGCCTTTTGTGAAGTCTGCGGGCGGTGCGTCGAGGCCTGCTCCTTCGGCGCGATGAGGATGACGGGCAGGCAATGCACCGTGAAGGAAATCATGGACGAAGTCCGGCAGGACGTCGCGTATTACAGACAGTCCGGCGGCGGGCTTACCGTCTCGGGCGGCGAGCCGCTGTTGCAGCCGGAGTTCCTCAAGGTCCTGCTGGAGGCGGCCAAAGCGGAAGGCGTGAACACATGCGTCGAGACAGGCGGCTTCGCCCCGCGCCAGGCGTTCGAGGCCATCCTTCCGCTCGTCGATCTTTTCCTGTTCGATTACAAGGCCGCCCGGCCTGACAAGCATCGGGAATTCACCGGCGCGGATAACGAACTGATCCTGTCGAACCTCGACTTTCTCTGCCGCAGCCGCGCCGCCGTGCGACTGCGCTGCCCGCTTGTGCCGGGCATAAACGACTCGCCGGAACATTTCCGTGCCATCGCGGAGATCGCGGGGAAATATCCCGCCGTCGAACGCGTCGAGCTGCTGGCCTATCACAATACCGCGGGGCATAAATATGCCCGGCACGGCTATCGCAATCCGCTGCCCGACCTGCCGTCAGCCGGCGAGGAAATAAAGAATCGCTGGCTGGAGTCGGCGAAAAACTGCGGGTGTGAAAAGGCCTCGCTCGGCTGATGCGCAAATCCCGGTTATGCCGCTCCATCATCAGCTTTTGATCATGGCGAACAGCGCAATCCATGAAATCGCGAAGCCGATCGCGCCTATGAACTGTGCCGCTTTGACAAGCCCCAGGCCCGAATAGGCGTCCGGAGCGGACAAAATCTTTTTCTTGATCGCGCCTGCGGCGATCATGGCGATAAGCCCGAAAATGATGCCGGCGCACGGGACCAGGCTGAGCATCGCAAACACAAGAGCTCCGACCGCCCCGTTGGGCAGCGGCTTATTCGGAGTATAAGCCGAGGTTCGTCTCGCCTGGCCCGGCGGAAAAGTCCGGCCGGCGACGGGCGACGGAGGAGGGGGAGGCGGCGGGCCGTATTTTTTCGCCTGGGCCTTCTGATAGGGCGGAGGCGGCGGCTGAGGCAGCCTTGAGGAAGGCTGGCGTTTGGAGGCCGCCTGTTGGCCGGAACCAGTCTGGCCGGCGGAATGCGCCTGGCTATCTGAATCTGTCCGCGGCCCGGTCTTCGCTTCAGCAGTTTTTTCCGAGGCCTTTGCGGATTGCTCGTCGGCGTCCCGGACTTTCTGCATCACCTGCTGCATCAGCCCCTGCTGTTGCTGGCCCTGCCGGAGCGGCGTTCTGTGGCCCTGGCCTACAGGCTGATCCTGGGCAAATTTTCGCAGTTTTGGCGATCCTGCCGGAAGAAAGGCATAAAATTTTTCTCCGGATTTTTCGCCGAATCGCCCGTCGTCCTGCTCGTAAGACGCCATAGGGCCGAAGACCTGGCTGTGCCAGCGGCAGGCCGGACAGATGTAAAACTTGTAGGACATCTCGTTAGGCAGCAGAGCCTCGTGGAAACACTTGGGACATTTGTATCTGATCATGCCGGCCGCCTCAGCTATCTTAACGACCGGCAGCGGGGATAATCCTCATTGGGTGGGGATTTCCGAGACCGCCATGTCGCCTTTCTGCACTTCCTGCTTTTTGTCCTCGACAATCCCGCTGGACATCTCGCCGACAACGTTCATGATCTTGACCGTTGCGATGACCTTGCCGTCGCGGATTATGTACAGCCTTACCCTCTCTTTTACACCAGCCGATACGCCCGCGTCAATAACCGCGATATCCCTCTCCACGGCTTCGACCTTTGCCCGGATCGGCATGTCGGGCGCAACGGCCGGCTGGGAGAAAGGCAGCGTCGTAGCAATCGGCCGGGTGGAGACCGGCGGAACGATATCGGGCGGCGGGCCTGTCAGGTCAGGTTTGGGATACGCCGGCCGCGTGGCGACATATGGCGAAACAGGGCTTTCCTGGAGTTTTTTCACCTTGTCTTCCAGGACGGCTATGTCGGTCTGATACTTGAGATTCGTCCTGCCCAGGCCCTCGTTGCTGATTTTGAGTTTATCCAGTTCATTCTTCAGCGAGGCGTTTTCCTTCTGGAGCATCCGGAGCTTTTCGGAATCCTGGCTCGCCGCGGCTGCGGCGGACTTCGCGGCTTCGGCATGATATTTCTTGAGCGCCTCTTTTATCCAGACGATCTTGTCCTTTGCCTGGGTCGTCTGTTTGTGAAGCTCGGTGAACCGTTCCTGAAGATCATCAAGCTGCTTTTGGAGTTCGGTATATGTCGGCATGGTCGGCAGTCTGGAACTTTCGTCGGCCGGAGCGCTGGCCGGCGCCTTCACCGCCGGGCCGACGGACAAGTCCGCTTTGGGCCTGAGCGGCGGCGAATCGGAAGAATCCTGCGACAGCCCGGAGTGAAACGCGACAGCGACGATAAACAGCCCGGCAATGAGTCGGACGGAGGTGAGATCGATCATCCTGATCATATTGGCCTCATCCATGAAGCGGCCCGGCGGGTCTCAGGCAAACGGCCTGAACAGACCCCCAAGGCCATGATTGTCTGTCAATCATCTTTATCGGCTAAGTCCGATAAAATCTTCCGCCACTTCGTCGTCGTGCAGCGATCCTGCCACGAAGATGACAGGGCTGATGAACGACATATCCCCGCTTTGGGTTACAAAATCGGCTCCCAGACTATAAACGTATAATCGTTTCTGGGAGCCAGCGCGAAGTAAAAGCGTTTCTGCTCGATGATCCTGACCTGCCCTTTGTCCCTCAGCTTCCACAGGTTTTTCAGAAGGTTGTCCTGATAATCCATTGTCAGGACGTAGACGTAATTTGCGATGTCCTTGAGAGACCAGAATCTCAGCAATTCGGTGGTGGGCTCAAAATGAATGATCCGCCTGAGGCCGGCCCGGCGGAGATTGTCCAGCACGACCGGCGTGAAATGCTTGAGTTGTTCGAGGCAGTGATACGTGAACGCCGTTTTCCCGCGAAGTCCGCCGAAACCCGGATCGGCCGGATTCGTAAGGTCGATCGTCCCGAAATCCATGCAGTTCAATCCGAAATGCCCTGCCGTCTGCCGGGCCGCCTCAATGCCGTTGGGCGAGATGTCGCGGCCGGACAGCTTCTTCCACCGGTTTGCCGCCGCAAGAGAAAAAAGATTATGCCCCCATCCGCATCCCAGTTCCCACAATTCATCCGTGTCGCCGGCATATTTTATCAGGTTCTCGTGCAGCAGCCGATAGCGATAGCCGTAGAGTTCGTCGGTCCTGACTCGCACGAGCCGATTATCGATCTTGGCGACCCGGTAACTGGCGTCTGTGCATTTAAGATAATCGCCGACTGTCTGAAACTTCGTCCATCGCTTCTCATCGAGAGTGTGCTGCCATATACTATGGTGGTAATCCTGGCTGATTCTACTGTCATCCCGTTTAAACCTTTTGGCCCTCTTCTTCATATAACCGTGAAAGTGTTCAACCATCTCTGAAAAGAGAATCTCGCCGGTTCGAAACGTCGATAAGGCAAACTGTTCCATTTCATCGCTCCCGATCCGTCAAAAAGTCGCGGACGCCAACTGCATCAATAACATCCCGGGCGGGGAATTTCAACAAAACCCGCGGGGCGCAAAAGGCGAGGCATCTTCGATGTCGCAAATGAATCAGGCAATGAATCAGACACAGGCGATTGACTGTTCGGCTCATTCGGCGATAATGGCCGCGGTTTAGCAAGGAGACAGCCGATGTTTGAAGACACCACCAGAACGCTGGTATTTTTCGTGCCGATAGCAGCCGTAGTCGTCGGACTGCTGATCTGGATCCTGGCGATCCGGGGAACGATGGTAACCCGGTTCGGCACGAAGGCCGCCCTGAAAGAAAAAGATTCGGCGCTGGGCGACGACGACATCCTTATCGTCTTCGACTGGAGCGGAAAAGTCATATATTTTCCCACCATCATCGCCTCGGCGGTCTGCGCCCTGCTGATGGTATTGAAGGAAGGCGGCATAATGAACTGGCCAGACGCCAATACCCTGGGCGGCTGTTGGCTGGCCGTGTTCTTCATCAACTTCCTTATGGAAGAATACGACCTTACCATCAAGGTGCTGATCATCGCCACCCTTGCGATACTGGCGGTCTGCCTGTGGCTGGCGTTTTTCGGCTGGCTGGGCAGTTCGGCTGAATATGTCTGCAATCACGTCAAATTCGGAATCAGCTCGCGCGGCTACCTGATTCTGGGACTGATATTCGCCTTGGCCATCGGCATCTCGTGGCTCAAGGGCGTTTTCCGGTACGTGGTCTTCACGCCTAACGTGATGATGGTCAAGGCTGGCGTTACGGAAGGCAGCGAGCTTATCGTCCGCGAGAAGTATGACATACGAGTCTGCACTGTGGATTTCATGGAGCGGCTGTTCGGCTTCGGGCGGATAATCATCACGTTCACCGACACCCGCCGGCTGCCGGTAACGCTGCTGGTCTGGAACATCAACAGCAAGTCCAGGAGCCTGGACCACATCCGCTCGATAATCGCCATCGACAGGCCTAACCATGTCGCCGATCCCGAGCCGGCTGAAACTGGTCAAACGCCTTCCGACAAGCCGTCATAAAGCTGCTGTCGTCGGGACGTGTTGTTATCCACATTCCGGCGTAATCCCCTATAATCAAAATTACGGCCATCGTCGCAAAAAACATTTCGCCGCCGGTTAAAATCGCTTACAATCCTGTGGCATTCACGATAGGGAGGTTGGCCAGAAATGAAGACAATCTCGCTGTGCGGACTGGCCGTGCTGCTGTCTGCCGGGTGCAACCCGGAACTCGACCAGTATCACCAGATCGAACTCGGCAAGCCCCTGGCGAACCGCGGCGTGCTGGCCATGACCACAACCGCACCGGAGATAGATGGGAAATCTCATATATGTTCCCAAGGTTTTCTCTGGCCGTTGCCTTCCATCTGGGCCGACAAGACCATGAGAGTGCTGACGGATAACACCGGCAATGTAATTGCCAAGCATTATGTCAACCAGGCACTTGAACACTTTCTGGTTGCGCAACTTGCCTTTATGGATTGGCGTCTGGAGCTCCAGGTTCCGCCAGAATATTTTCACGAGACGCCGCCGGGTTGGAAGGATATCACGCCTGGGCATGATGCGTTGCAGGAAATGGAAAAGGTTCTCCGCGGCCTGTCGGACGGATTGCCCAAAGACGAATGTGAATGCCGTAGTAGCCGTCATAATACGTTCAGTGAATACATTTGTTCCGTTGAATTGTCCATCAATCCCAATCGTCTGAAGGCAGGCGTTATCGATCGCATAACTGAAAAAGACCCGATGCCTCGGATTGATATCCACAAGGACCTTGATCTGGAAGGTATCGACACGGCGAAGATCGACACCGTAACCGCCGAGTTCCGATTGGTTCGAAACCGCCAGAGGATTTACCTCAGGATTGAAGATCACCAGAAACGCGAAGCCAAACACATAGCGGGTTATATGGCAAAAATATGTGATAAATTTTATCTTGGTTCCAGTCCTCAATATCAACCCGACCTGGAAAAATTTACGCTCGCCATTAATTTTGGATTATGCCTTGTTTTTGGCGGAATCGCGGCGTGGCCAGATACGTTTGAAAATCATCTCGGTGATCTAAAGGGGCTTACGCAGGATGGCTTTGAACGGACGATTGAATTCGGCAACGGTGGTTTTGCGAGTTTGCGTAACTTTGGAGAACGAAAGATTCAAATCGAATATCACTTCTGTCAAGTTTACGATCCAATTTTTGCCCGACTTTTACTTGCATATATATTCGGCAGCAATTCTGCCCCGATCGAAAAGACGACGATCAACAAGATCGGGAATTGATTTGACTGGCGGCAATGTCAGCACCGTCAGGTGCGGCAGGTTTGTAGCCCCGTTGTGGAGCGAAGTCCGCCGGTCAGGCGGGCGACTTGTCCGGCGTAGCCTTGGCGAAGCCGGAAGCGGAACCCGGGGAGAAGTCATCATCCATCATTGTGTTCCAAAATTTCTGATCCCGCCACTGGCAGGCGATCCCGAATTGCGGAACGCCCCGGCCAATGGTCATGGTAGAGTCATTCATCGGCTTTGGATAAGACCACACGCGGGCGAGACGCCCTCGCCACGCGCGGACAGGATGAGCGCGCCACTTTTTCAACGGGCTGCCAATGCTCAATCTTCGCAGCGGGCCGACGTGATCAGAATATCCACCATCGGCACGTCGTCGTGCCCGGCCTTTTTGCCCGTGGCCACCTCGCAGATGCTGTCCACCACGTCCATGCCGTCGAGGACCCTGCCGAACGCGCAGTAGCCGAACTTGTCCGGGCTGTCGCCCTTGTAATCGAGAAAATCGTTGTCGGCGACGTTGATGAAGAACTGGCAGGTCGCGCTGTCCACCTGGCTTGTCCGGGCCATGGCGATCATCCCCCGGCGATTCTTGCACCCTTTTGGGGCCTCGTTCTTGATCGGGCCGGCTGTCTTTCGCTCCTTCATGTCGGGCGTGAGTCCGCCGCCCTGGACCATGAAACCGGGAATGACGCGATGAAAGATCAGGCCGTCGTAGTGTTTGGCCTGCACGTAGCGGATGAAATTCCCGACGGTCGCGGGAATCCTGTCAGCCCAGAGTTCGAGCTTGATCGTGCCCATTGTGGTTTCGAGAATGACCTTCGGGTTGGGCTTGCTCGGCGGGGACGCGGCCGGTTTTGCGGCGACCGGAACTGCTGCGGGCGATGATGCTGGTTTCGATGAGGCTGGCTTTTGTTGCTGGGCCATTTTCAGTCTCGCTTTCGGGTCAATCGCCGGGCCGGGTTCCTTATCGGATATTCTTCATCGACTTGATGACAATCGGGTTTATCGGGCATGTCTTGTGCTGGCCGACGGGTGCGGTCTTGACGAGTTTCATCGTGTCCAGGATTTCCATTCCCTCGACGACCCTGCCGAAGACGCAATATCCGGCCCCGTCGGTGGCTTTGCCCTTGTCCAGCCCGACGTTGTCGCCGATGTTGAAATAAAACTGGCTTCTGGCGCTGTTGGCCTCGATGGCGCGGGCCATTGCAAGCGTGCCGCGCACGTTTGACGCCGACGGCGAAGCCTCGTTGCGGACAGGCGGGTGCGTCGGCTGCTTTTCCGTCATGTCCGGCAGGTATCCGCCGCCCTGGATGACCTGCGGATTCTCCGGCTCGACGCGGTGGAAGATGGTCCCGTCGTAGAATTTCTCGTTCACGTACGTCAGAAAATTCTTGACCGTTCCGGGGGCCTTGTCCGGCCAAAGTTCGACGGTGATGTCGCCCATGCTGGTCTCGATCAAAACCTGCGGCAGATTTTTTGCCGCCTGCCCGCCGGACGGTTTGGGCGTGCCGGCCGGTTGGCCGGCCTGCTGGTTGTCGCAGCCCGCCGCCAGCGCTGCCATCGCCAATCCTGCAATGCCGAACATCGCTATTCTTCGTGTCATAGTCTGCATGCTCCCATAAGTGTTTTTATCAGTTTCAACAGGCCCTGAATTATAGGTTCCCCCAGCGAAAAACGCCAGATGCTTCTGATTGGGGTTGGTCGCGTTTCACATCCTTATCCTTTTTCCATCGCGGAGGGCTTGTTCGGGATAAAGGACGCCCCGCCAGACGGCCCCGCCGCGTCGCCGGCCCAGAATGACCGAGCGGATCGAGCCGAAGGCCAGGAAGATCGAGCCGAAGGGCGAGAGCAATTCCGACAGCGGAATGTGCGGAACCATGCAGGCCAAGGTCAGGGCCGAGACGAGATAAGCGACCGTAACGCCCAGTCCGGCAAGGCCGACCCACGGCCAGATCGGCAGGAAGAAGGCAAACGGCAGCAGCAGGGGGGCCAGATCGCAGAGCAGTACGAAAAGAGTCAGCGGCACCGCTCGCCACAGGCTGTATCCGATCCTGACCGAGTAGGCCTTTTCCGCCCCACGCATGGCCTGTCCGACGGTTTTGTACCACCACAGGCCAATATCCTTGAACGCCAGCACCAGGCCGCACTTTGCGCCCGATTTTTTCATCATTTGCCCCAGGGCCATGTCGTCTGCGGTCTCCATCTTCAGCCATTCCAGGCCGGCCGTCGCGTCCAGTGCGTCGCGGCGGACCATGTTGAACGCCCCGATGCCGATGAACGCCTTGGATCGCGGTTTGCCCGCCTTCCACGGCCGCACGCACAGCAGAAAAAGCCGCAGGAATGACGTGATGATCGCGTCCAGCAGGATGTTCGTCGGCCAGACGATCGGCAGGGCGGCGAGGTGGTCAAGGTTATTCGCAAGGATATGTGCCATGGCCTTGCGGAGCGTGCCGGGCTTGTAATGCACGTCGGCGTCGGTGAACAGCACGTACCGGCCGGTCGAGGCGTCCAGGCCCTGCTTCATCGCGTGAATCTTGCCCAGCCAGCCTTCGGGCAGCGTTTTGACGTGGATGGCCTTGAGCCGGGCGTCCCACGCGGCAAGGTCGTCGATGATCGCCCCGGTGGAGTCCGTGGAGCGGTCGTCGATGACTACAACCTCCAGGTCCGGGTAATCCTGGTCGAGGAGGGATTTTGCCGCCTGGCCGATCTGGTCGGCCTCGTCGCAGGCAGGCACGATCACGGAGAGCCTGGGCCATTCCTGCGGATCGGCCGGCGAGAGCCTCTCAAGACGCCGGATCGTCAGCATCCTGATCGAGCAATGCAGCATCGCCAGCCAGTAAAGGCCGGCAATCGCGATGTAAGCCAGCAGGATAACCGAGAGCCATGTCATGGCGGATTTCCGATCAATCCGCCTTCACCGAGCCGATGATTTGTTTGACGCTCGTCATGCCGTGGCGGGCGAGGTAGTCTGCGATTCCGTCGCGGATGGCGATGACGCAGGCGGGGTTGACGAACAGTGCGGTCCCGACGGCCAGGCCCGTGGCGCCGGCCAGCAGGAACTCGATGGCGTCGCGGGCATACTGGATTCCGCCCATGCCGATGATCGGCACGTTTGCGGGTTTTGCGACCTGAGTGTAGACCCTGTGCACCATGTAGACGGCGATGGGCCTGATCGCCGGGCCGGAAAGCCCGCCGGTTTTGTTGGCCAGGACGGGCTTGCGTTTCTCGATGTCGATTGCCATGGCGGTGAATGTGTTGACCATGCTCAGGGCGTTGGCTCCGGCCTCCACGGCCGCGCGGGCCGTCGCCGCGATGTCCGAGACGTTCGGCGAGAGCTTGACGATCAGGATGTTCTTGCGGCAGACCTTGCGAAGCTCGCCCGTTATCAGGGCCACCTGCGACGGGTCTGTCCCGAACTGGATTCCGCCAGCCTTGACGTTCGGGCAGGAGATGTTCAACTCGACGCCGCGGACCACGTCCACTTCTTCCAGCGCCGCGGCCACCTTGACGTAGTCGTCAATCGTCGTGCCAGCCACGTTGACGAAGACCGGCAGACCAAGCGTCCGCAACTGCGGGACTTTCTTT
>JACRIL010000113.1 GCA_016235825.1 Planctomycetota bacterium | reverse complement strand
CAGGTGCCATACGGCACGGGCGACTTCCCCCACGGGATGTCGCCTGTTTATCATACTGCCGTTGGCCATATGCGATAAACGCATTTTTCGCTTTCCTGCAATATCCGAACAAATTTCACCCACGTTTTTGGGATGAGATCCCTGTTTCATTAACGAACATTCCGTGTCCCTTGTCTCCATCTACTTCCGCAAACGGGAGGGGCACCTGAGCGAAATCCTTTTCGTCTCCAAGAAATCCACATAAGGAGCTCAAAATGGCCCTGATCATCTCATCAATAATAGCATCGTTCGGCCGTGATTATGGCTTGTTTATAATAATAGCCTGGCTGTTGGCGTTAACCATTTTTATGCCCAGGGGCTTGGGAAAATGAAGCGGCCTCATTTTCCACCGTTTTATCCCGCACATTACAACACACTGGGCAAGAAATATCAGCCCGGGGAAA
Organism: Planctomycetota bacterium; assembly: GCA_016235825.1. GTDB lineage: Bacteria > Planctomycetota > Phycisphaerae > SM23-33 > SM23-33 > JACRIL01. Next base: position 10,774 of record JACRIL010000113.1, on the reverse strand, counting down.
AATCATGCCGCTATGGAATATAACGTAGCAGCCCGTTGAAAAAGGCGTCTATTGTGTCGCGGCCATCTTGGGATCGACCACGTTCCTGCGGGCGTGGCCGTCGATCAGCCGCCCCGTCCGCTCGTTGAACAGGCACGCGCCTGCCCACCCAATATCCGGGTCGGCAATCAACTCCCGGATCGACTGCAACTGCTCCCGGCTGTGCCGACGCCAGTTTTCGGGATGCTCGGCCAAACTGCCCGCCTCGATCCATTCCAGCCGCAGAGGGGGCTTTTCGGGAGGGACTGCGGCAGCAGCACCCGCCGCCGGCGTCTTACAAACCGTTTTGTCATTCCTGGACTTGCTCATGTTGGAAAACCTTTCGGAAAAGTTTTGTGAAAATGGCCGCATTCACGCGGACCTGCTAAGCCTTTCAATTGACGGGAGTTGCACGGATGGGTTTAATACGCACTCAAGGAAGGCGATCAGGGTCGGTTCAAAGATATGCCAGTCGCCCCGAGTTTTCGCCCGAAGGGCGAAAAATAGAGCAGGTGAGCAGTAGAAAAAGCGTATCTTCTGGAATCGTGCCTGTTCGTAAGGACTTGTGGCGTACGTCAGCCCGCTCTGGCCGACGGCCTGAAGTTTACGCGCCCAGCGGAGGATTTTTCCGTCATTTTGAGCTGTTCCGGAGTCTTGTTAACCTGTAACTTTAGCGATTGCGTCCAGCAGGTCTTTCATGGCGTAGGGTTTCTGGATGAAGCCGGCCAGGCCCTTGCCCGCGAAATGATTGATGGCGTCCTGCTCGTTGTATCCGCTGGAAAGCAGGACCTTGACGTCCGGCCTGATGCGGCGCAGCTCGCGGAACGTCTCCTCGCCGTCCATATGCGGCATGGTCATGTCTAGCAGAACCGCCCGTATCTCACCGGCGTTGTCGCGGAAGATTTTCAGCGCCTCGCCGCCGTCCGAGGCCGTCAGCACCGTGTATCCGCCGGTCTCCAGCACCTTCCTGCCGAGCGTCCGGACAGTCTCCTCGTCGTCGACGACCAGAATCAGCCCGTGCCCCAGTTTTTGAGCCGGCAGATTGTTGTCGGCGGCCTGGTTGGGCGGGGCCGACTTGCCGGCCGGCAGCAGCATCTTGAACGTCGAGCCTCTGCCCGGCTCGCTGTAAACCTTGATGGCGCCCCTGTGCCCGCGTACGATTCCCAGCACGGCCGCAAGTCCCAGCCCCCGGCCGGCGAATTTGGTCGTGAAAAACGGGTCGAATATCCGAGCCTTTACCTCGCCCGTCATGCCGCTGCCCGTGTCGCTGACCTCCAGGTACACGTACAGGCCGGCTGTCATGTCCTGTCTGAGGTAATTTTCCGCAAGATACGCCTCGTCGCAGTCCATCGCCCCGGTCGTAACGGAGATCACGCCGCTCCGCTCGCCGATCGCCTCGGACGCGTTCATGATCAGGTTCATCACAACCTGCCTGATCTGCGTGACGTCGGCCTCGACTGGCGGCAGGTCTTTGGCGAAGTGGTACTTCAGCACGCACTTTTTGGAAATCGAAATCTCCAACAGGTGAGCCATGTCATCCACAACGTCCGACAGGCAAAGCGGCTCGACGACGAACTTGCCCTTGCCCGAGTACGCCAGCAATTGACGGGTCAGGTCCGCCGCACGGCGGGCGGATTTTTCTATGTCCTCCATATGCTCCCAGGCCAGACTGCCCCTGGGCATCTTTTCCATCGCCAGCGTGGAATGTCCCAGGATGCCGGTCAGGAGGTTGTTGAAGTCATGCGCGACGCCGCCGGCCAGGATGCCCAGGCTCTCGAGCTTCTGCGTCTGCTGAAGCCCCTCTTCAAGCTTCTTTCGCTCCTCCTCGGCTTTCTTGCGATCAGTTATGTCCTCATGAACTGAAATCCATATTTCCCCGTGTTGAGGGTGGTCAAAGGCGGATACATTGGCGTGGCACCAGAACAGGGAGCCGTCTTTTTTCATGTTTTGAATATCGCCGCTCCACCTTCCTGTCTCCGCGAGGGCATTCATAATATCGCGGGCAGTCTCTTCAGGGGTCTTTTCACCTGGGGCGTTGAGTATGCTGACATGCCTGCCGACAAGTTCCTCCGGGGCGTACCCGAATATCTTCTCGAGCGCCGAGTTGACATATACGATTATGCCGTCACGGCTTCGCGTCAATTGGACGCCTTCCGACATGTTTTCCATTATCCGGCTTCGCTGGCGGATTTCGTCTTCGATTCGTCTGCGGTCTGTTATGTTCCGGACAAACGCCCAGAGGCGATGCGGCGCGCCATCCTCTTCGCAGATGAGATAAATCCGGACCTCGACAGGGACGACCGCCCCGTCCTCCCGGACATACTCCTTCTCATAGACGTCGGAAAAACCGCGGACCATCACCTGGTCGCGTATTATCCGGTCTTCCATGTCCCGCCACTTTCCGGGCGTTATGTCATGGGAGGTCAGGTTGAAAATATCCCCGGTCTCATGCCCGATCATGGCCTGGAAGGCGGCGTTGAACTCGACTATTCTGCCGGACAGGTCGAACACCGCCGAGCCGTCCGGCATGCTCTCGAAAAGTTCGCGGTATTTTCTCTCCGATTCCAGCAGCCGCCTGCGGGCGAGCGTCAGTTCGGTTATGTCCTCGTAAGTTCCCAGGACGCCGATTATCCGGCCGTCCTTGTCGTGCAGGGGTATCTTGCTGGTTCTCAGCCAGAGCATGGAGCCGTCGGATTTGGTTTGCGGCTCCTCGTACTGAATCTTCGCCGTGTCGGTTTCCATCACATATCTGTCGTCGGCCTGGTAGGCGTCGGCGCAGGCCTTCCATGAAAGCTGCTGGTCCAGTTTGCCGATCAGGTCCGACACCTCGCTGAGGCCCGCGTCGGCCAGGAAAGACCGGTTGGCCCACAGATATTTCAGGTCGAGACCCTTGCAGAAGACCCGCTGCGGGATGTTGTCCAGAACAAGCTGCAACTGCTGTCTGGACTCGTGAAGCTCCTCCTCCGCGCGATTGCGGTCGGTGATGTCGCGCAGAAAAGTTACAATCCGCCCCCCTTCGACATCACGATACTGGACGCTGATCTCGACGTCGAAAACGCTCCCGTCCTTGCGGCGATGCCTGCTTTGAAATCGGTCCCAGCCCCGCGAGGCGATTTTTTGCAGGTGCGCGTCCACGTCGGAAGCCGTCTCGGATGCTTCCAGGTCGGCAATTTTCATTGTCAGCAGTTCTTCCCTGCTGTATCCGCTCATCCGGCAATATGAATCGTTGACTTCCAGGAGCCTGCCCTGCATGTCCGCCTGCCAGATTCCATCCGGGCCGGTCTTGAGGATCACCTTTTGCCGCTCATTGCTTTCCCGCAGCGCTTCTTCGATTCGGTGTAAATCCGTGATATCCTTGAGGATTCCGACCACATATCGTCTGCCGGCCTCGTCGACGCATCGGTTCTTGAGGACTATGACGCTCCTGACCTGACCCGACGCGTCGGTGATGGGCTCCATGGCGTTGCTTACGACGCCGGTCCGCAGGACCTGCTCGTCCACCCGATGGAAAATGTCCGCCTGCTCCGACGGGAAAAAATGGCTGCTGGTCTTCCCGATTATCTCCTGCCGGGTCTTTCCTATGAGCCTGCACATGGCGTCGTTTACAAAGATGTTCCGGTACTGTTCATCCTTGACGAATATCGGGTCGCTGATGGTATTGATGATTATGTTCAGACATTCATGCGACTCCGCGGGATTGTGAAACTTGCCCCCGGGATCGGCTTGAGGAATTCCGGCCTTCCGTCCGGCGCCGCTGCCGCCTTGCGGTTTGCCGCGGCTTCGCCGTGGAGTCCTGAGACGGCCCCGCCTGGAATTCTTTTTTTCCATGACGGCTTTTCCTGTAACAGGCATACTTCCGACAGTTCGGCATTCGGAACCGAAATGGAGTGTTTTTGAAGAATAACCCTTTTAATCGCGAGGATATACGTATTATATTATATACGTCAAATCCCGCCAAAACCACTGTCAGGCCGGTATTAAAAAGCGGGAACCCGGTCGAGGAGAGCGGAGCACAATGAACAGATATGCGAATTTCCTTCTTGTCCTTGCCGCCGCGGCGTCAATAAGCCTTTGCTCCTGCAAAGACCCGGCCAAAGAACGTCAAAAGACGATATCCGACGCCCAAAATCAGGCCGGCTCCAACATACCGCCTCCCGGCGGAACAAATAACGGCGCCGGCCAGCCAGATACTCCGGCCAATACTGCCTCTTATCGGGCATCCGACCTGGTCGGGACGTGGGTATATGATAATGGCGCCGTGGTGCTGGCATCGGACGGCAGGTACGAATCTTATATCGACGGCGTACTCAAACAGACGGGTACATGGTCCGTCAGCCAGGACAAACTGTCCTTCGCCAGTTCCGACGGCCAGCAGGAAACCGACACCTTAAAATCCCTGACATCCAACAAGCTTACCGTCATGTTTGCCGATGGCAGAACTACTGTCTGGGGCAAAACCGCCGTGCGGCCCGGTCAAAACCGTCAAACCCTTACGGCGGAGGCATTTGCGGGAACCTGGACCGCGACAAACGGGGCCGCTATCGTGTTTTCCGGAAACGGCCGGTTTGAATCCTACGCCGGCGGCGAACTTGTCAGCCGGGGCGCCTTCGGCGCCCAGGACCAGACGCTCGTCCTGAAACACCCCAACGGCGCTGTCGAGTCTTACACGGTTAAAATGCGGGAAGGCAGCTTCACCGCCACGGATGGGCGGGGCAACAGCCTGGTTTACACCCGTTCCAGACAGTGATGCCGGACGCATTTTTCGCAAATTTTGTTCTTGCCAACCGAAAGCCGCATATATAATATGGCTTTCTTGCAAAATGGGATAGTCCGGTCAAAGTAACAGAAGGAGCAGCCTATGAAGATGGTCAAACTCACTTCGATAGCGTTTGTCCTCGTTGCAGCCGTGGTCGTCCTGGCACAGGACGCGACCTCCACGCCGCCCGCCCCTGCGGCGCCCGCAACTCCGGCGACGGCGCCCGCCGCGGTTGACGCCCCAGCCCCCAAAGACATCGCCCTGGACCTGGGCAATGGGATAGGAATGAGGGCGGTCTTCATCCCGGCCGGCACGTTCGCCATGGGTTCGCCCAGCCGCGAACTGGTCCGGGACAGCGACGAGATACAGCATGACGTCAAGCTTTCCAAAAGCTATTACATCGGGGCTTACCCCGTAACAAAGGGGCAGTTCGCCCAGTTCGTCAAGGACTCCGGCCACAAGACCAAGGCCGAGGAAGACGGGTTCGCCACGACGTGGAACGGCGACATGTGGGTGAAGACCCCCGGCGCCACATGGAAGAACCCTGGCTTCGACCAGGGCGACGACCACCCCGTGGTCTGCGTAAGCTGGAACGACGCCACGGAATTCTGCGCATGGCTGAGCAAAAAGAGCGGCAAGACCGTCCGCCTGCCCACCGAGGCCCAGTGGGAAAACGCCTGCCGCGCCGGCACCAGGACCGCCTACTATTTCGGCGATGAGACGGACGACGGCAAGGGCTACATGAACGGCCTGGACAACACGGCCAAACAGAAATTCAATGTCTGGGCGACCTTCCCGTGGGAAGACGGCTTCCTCTACACCTCGCCGGTCGGCAAGTTCAAGCCCAACAACTGGGGCCTGTATGACATGCACGGCAACGTCTGGCAGTGGTGCTCCGACTGGGACGCCGATTACCCAGCCGGCGGCGAAGGACAGCAGGCCTCCGTTACCGACCCGTCAGGCCCGGTCTCGGGCGAACTGAGGGTATTCCGGGGCGGAAGCTGGATCAGCGATCCGCGAGCCTGCCGTTCGGCCAGCAGGGGCAGGAACCTGCCCAATGCCAAGGGCGGCTGCATAGGCTTCAGGGTTGCCGTGGCCGACTGAACCGCCATCCGATTTTGAATGCACCGGCAGCCGGGATATCAACCCGGCTGTCTTTTTTTGCGCGGAGGGCGGGCCTGCAATTTGACGATCCGGCCGGAAGCCGCCGCCTGGTCGCAGGCGAGCGTAAGCTTCAGCGTGGCCAGCCCATCGGCGTAATCGCACGGATTCGTGCTCCAGTCGCCCGTCTGAGCCTGTCTGAGAAAAACCTCGTTCTGGTGCACGTAGATCGACCCGCCGCCCAGGTCGTAATTGTGTTTTTTCCTGCCCTCAAGCACCGTGAGTTTCTGTGCGCCCGGGTCGAGCCTGTAATGCCTTTTTTCGCCCGAAAAAGCCATCTCGTTTCGCCACGCGTCGCCGACCCACGTATGTATGTGCGAGCCGGCTGAGCCGTTCCTGAACAGAAAGTTCAACGTAATGACCTCCTCGATGGTGTAGCCTGCCTTCCTGGGGCAGACCGGATTGGACGCAAGGGCCTGCACCTGCACGACCTCGCCGAAGAGCGACCGCAGCAGGTCCAGGTTGTGCGTCGCCTGGTCGATAAGCGCCCCGCCGGATAATTCCTTTTTGTAGAACCATGCCGGCATGCAGCGGTCCAGGCCGATGCCGCAGGCATAGAAGGAATGAATCAGGTGAATCGAGTCGTCGGCCGAAAGCTCGCGGAATTTGCGGATAACCGGCATCGCGCGGAATACGTAGCCGATCTGGACGCGGGCCTTGAGCCTGGCCAGTTCGGCGGCTATCTTATCGCCCGCCTCGGCCGACCGCTCGACCGGCTTCTCGCAGAAGACCGGGATGTCCCGCTCGGCGCAGGCGACCAGCGGCTCGCGGCGGACCTGGGGCGGCGTGCAGATCCAGACCGCGTCGGGCTTTTCCTTGTCGAGCATCTGGCGGAAGTCGGCGTAAGGCCGGCCGCCGTATTCCTTCACGCGGCGGTCCAGGTTCGCCTTGTTTATGTCGCACATGGCGACGATCTGCACGTCCTGGCGGGTCTTGAGATAATTCAGGTGCGCGCTGACGATCCCGCCGACTCCGATGAATCCGGCTTTGACCATGGCTTATGTCTCCTTCAAAAGTAGGGCGTGCAACTTGTTGCACGCGGAGATATTTTTACGTCTCTTTCAGCAGTTTGCCCAAATATCCGATCGTCTCGGCGATGTCCGCCCGCTGCTGCGGGCCCGATATCTCGCGTTCGATGACCAGTTCGCCCGTGAATCCTATTTCCTTGAGCTTTCTGAGAAACTCCGGGAACCGCACCTTGCCCGTGCCGACCTTCACCTCGTGGCCGAGCTTCGTCGGGTCGGTGGGGTACATGCCGTCCTTGGCGTGTACGTTGCGGACGTACTGGCCGAAGACGTCCAGGGCGTCGATCGGGTTGGCGCGGCCGTAAAGTATGAGATTGGCCGGGTCCAGGTTGATGCCCAGATTGTCCGTCCCGACCTGCTTGATAAGCCGCAGCATCGTAACGGGCGTTTCCTGGCCGGTCTCGAACCAGAATTCCAGCCCCAGGCCCTTCAGATGCCCGGCCACCTCGCCGACCGCCGCCACAACCTCGGCAAACAGCGGGTCGCAGGCGTTTTCGGGTATGAAGCCAAGATGCGTGATGACCGCCTTGACGCCAAGGGCCTTGGCGAACCGGCCGGCCTTTTTCAACTCCTCGATCCGCCCGGCGCGGTATTTCTGCGGCACCAGCCCGAGCGTCTCGGGGCCTTCGGTGAAGTTCCATTTGGCGGGTCCGGTCCAGCCGGCCCAGAGGGACGTGATGTGAATGCCCTTGGCTGCGGCCTCCTTGCGAACCTCGGCGGCGCGAGCATCGGTCCAAAAATCCGGCTGCCAGCTCACGATCTGGCAGCATTTCAGGCCCATCTCAACCAGCGAGTCAAAGCACGGGCCTTGGGGCTTGAGGCTGGCCATTACGCCGATGGCATTGTTCATCATGACTGGCTCCCTGGAATTGTAAGGCGTGCCCGCCTTCGCTCTGCTTGCAGAGTTGCGGCTCGTTGCACGCGGAAGAAATATTTTAATTCTTGGCCAATATCATAATAAAACATGACGTGCGCGTCTACGATCAGGCGATACCTTGCAGACTCAGCGACTCCGTGTTCAAGGCCCATAGGGCCGGAATAATTGTAGCCCAGGGTGAAGCGAAGTCCGCCATGCGGACTGAGCGCAACCCTGGGAAAATCGTCATACAAAAAGTTCCAATTCTCGCTCGCGCCTCGGCAGACAATCCAAAATCCAGGAGTACCCCCGCTGATGATTTTCCAACGAAGCGTTTAACCGAATTTGATAGAATAGAAAAACATGGTTGAGGAATTGACGAAATTGCTCGTGGGGCTGGCGGAGACCATCTTTATCGCCCGGCTGGTTAGCCCGCGTCTGCCAGTAGCCCCGTCCCGGAGCGAAGCGGAGGGCGGGGTGACGGGCAACGCCCAATTTGAGCCTCTTGCGGGCGATTGAGACATTGGGTAATGGTGTTATTCAACGTCATTTGACCTTGACCGCCTGGTGTTGGAATGCGGCGAGGAAGGGGTCGGGGGCGCAGAGGTCGCCGCAGGCGGCCTGTGCTGCGGCCTTGCATCCGCCCTGGCACTCTTTTGCCATTCGGCAGCCGTCGCAGAATTTCGGGCGGCTTGCCATGAACTGCCGCATCGCCTTCCCGGAGGCCATCGAGCGGAAGCTGCCCGCGCGGATGTTGCCCAGGATGGTCGGCGAATGATTGCACGGCCGGACGTTGCCAAGCCAGTCGAACGTGTAGTAGGCCCGGCGGGTGCCGGCGGCGCAGAAGCCGAACGACAGGTTCGGCCATTTCTTCACGTCGAAAAGGCACGGCGGCATGGGGATCGAGCAGCTTATCGACAATTTGTATTTGGCGACGAACCGGTCAGCAATGTCGAGCGCGGCGGAAAGTTCCGCGGGGCCGGCCTGAAGCAGTTCGAGATTTTTCACACCCTCACCGCCGGGGTTGAAGCGGTTGAACACCACGCCATCGACGCCCAGGGCGAAGGCCAGTTCAAGAGTCCGCTCGAACGTCGGCAGGTTGAGCTTTGTGGCCACAAATACCGCGACGACCCGCTGCGAGGCCGACTTGAGCGCGGCCATCGCGTGCGTGGCGTCGTCGAACGCCCCGGCCCGGCCGCTCATGCGGTCGTGGATCGCCCGGTCGTCCGACAGCAGCGGAATCTCGAAGATGTCGATGTTGTATGGAACAAGCCTTGCGATTGTCTGATCCGTAAACAGCGAGCCGTTGGTGATGATGTTCACCCGCACCCGCCGGCCGCGGAGATAGTCGATTATTTCGTAAAGGTCCGCCCGCAGCAGCGGCTCGCCGCCGGTCAGGGTAACATGCCGCGCGAAAGTCTGATTGAGCGCCCGGCCCAGCATGTCTATCGTCCCGGCCGTGGACAGCAGACCGTCTTGCGTGGCACGGGCATCTTGCCCGTGTGTTCCATTGCCGAAAACGTCTCGGTCGTGGCAGTTGTTTTTTTGGGGGGTATCCAGGGGCGGAGCGCCCCTGGAACACACGGGCGAGGACGCCCGTGCCACATTTTCATCCGGCAGATATGGCGCTGCATTCTTCCAGGCGTTATAGCAGTGCGGGCAGGAGTGATTGCACTGGGGCGTAACCTCGAAGATCAGCGAACTGAGCCTCGGCCCGCGAAACAAAAAGTCAATTATCGCTCGAAGCATTTTTCAGCCTGCCAGGTCCCACCCATTATCGCCGCAGCCCTCATTATATATCGCCTCACATATTTTGTCATCACTTGTTCGATGTTCCCGGCCCGGCCGGCTGCGAAGCCGCGGCGGGCTGAGTCGCGGAAGTCTTGCCCTTCGTCTTGATCGTCTCAAGAAGTTTCGTGGCCTTATCACGGAGATCCGTCATATTCTTCTTTTCCGTCGAGTCCACAATGGGATCTAAATTTTCCAAGGCCGCAATATCTACTTCTATGTCAGCAATGAGAGTTTTGACAACAAGTTCCAGTGTTGTGGAACGAATTTTTTCAGTCGCGGCAAATTTTTCCAACATCGGCAAACATTGAACGAGGTTATAGTGTCTCTTATTTAATAATTTCTCTTCGGCAGATGGAATTCTTGACATCTTATAACAGGTTTCCACAGGCACAAATTCAGAAGGACCAGGATCTGTCAGGCGGCATTTCCGGGATAGTTGATTACGCAGTCCGTTTAATCCTGATTTCAATATATCCTTTTCGGCGTTAGACAAAAGGCTGGTCTGGACGAGTTGTTCGGTGGCAAATTCGGCTTTGATTTGAAGTCCTATAACCTTTTTGCGTTGAGCTTGTGTAAACTCTCCTGCCTTGAGGAGTTTGCCATATTCCTGATAGGCTTCGAGGATTTGTTTCCATTCAGCCGTGTCGGTGAGTTCCTTCGGCGCATTTTGCGTGGCCGGAGTGGAGGCAGGCCCGGCGTTTTCCGCCGCCCCGCCGTATCCGCCCAGCATCGACAGCACGGCCAGTCCTGCAACGATCAGCCTGCGTTTCCATGCCGGCCCCGTCGCGGCCGAACGCCTGAGATTCACACCCAGGACGATCAACACGACGACGACGACCGCCCCAATCAATCCCAGCCAGAAACCTATCATCCGATACGGCATAATATGCTCCTTTCAGTCGAAGGAATTTCCCGGCAATACGCCAGGGAATACCCATTCTCTGGAATTCGACGCATGAAACCCGGAAAAGTTCCCGCAAGTTTGAAAATATTTCGGAATTTTTCGGAAATCATGCCGGGTTGTTCGTCTAAGGCACTCTAACAAAACCTCTGAATCTTGCACCAGCAGATCAGAATGCAGCCGATGATGAGGAATGCTTGATGAATATCGTCCCGTTTTTCATAACGCACCCGCAGCCTGCGGCAGAAGAACAGCCAACTGTGCGT
>JACRIL010000111.1 GCA_016235825.1 Planctomycetota bacterium | reverse complement strand
TAAGGACAGATTTTTAACGCAAAAATATGAAACTTGCGGAAAACAACAACGGCCTCGCGACGAATCAAGGTTGTGGACGACTAAATCGACAAGCCCTAAAGCGGGGGCCTGTCAAACAACCCAAGCCCGATGAATCGGGCTGAACAACGGAGCGAATCTCTCAAAGAACACCATAACCGGAAATCATAACTGGACCGCTCCTGAAGTTGCGAGGCCTTCTGTATTTCCGGCGGATGGGTATAATCGGGCCTGCTCAAGAGGAACGTATAATGACGGTGCAGGCCGGCAAGAGAGAACGGGACAATCTGCGGAAGCTGCTGGACATGGCCAGGGCCGAGGACTTGGGCGGCGGGGACATCACCAGCGAGTTGGTCCCGCCGGAGACGCAGGCGAGCGGCGAGTTCGTCGCCAGGGAGGCGCTGGTGGTCTGCGGCGCGGGTTTTCTGGAGTTCATCGCGGTTCAATACGACGGCCGGATCGCGACGCAGTGCCTGGTCGAGGACGGCGCGGCGGCGGAGAAGGGCGAGGTGCTGGCCCGGTGGACCGGCCCGGCGCGGGGCATTCTTGCGGCCGAGCGGGTGGCTCTGAATTTTTTGCAGCGGCTTTCGGGCGTCGCCACGGTCACGAGCCGATACGTCCGGGCAGCGGCGGGGACCGGCGCGGAGATTTTCGACACGCGCAAGACCACGCCCGGCTGGCGCGACCTGGAAAAATACGCCGTCCGCGCCGGCGGGGGCAGGAACCATCGTCGCGGCCTGTACGACGCCGTGCTCATAAAGGACAATCATCTGGCCGTTCTGGCAAAGGCTGGCGGCGCGGACCCGATCGCCGTGCTTAAACGCGAACTGGAGCAGTTCAGGCAGGGGCTTCCGGCGGGGGCGTTCGTCGAGCTTGAGGTCGACAGTCTGGATCAGCTCGCCGCCGCGCTGGCCCTGCCGGTTGACTTCATCCTGCTGGACAACATGTCGTGCGAGCAACTGGGTAAAGCCGTGCAGATGCGCGACGGGGCCGGGCTGAAAGGGCGGCTGGAACTTGAGGCCTCCGGCGGAATAACGCTGGAAAACGTCCGCCAGACGGCCCAAACGGGCGTCGAGCGGATATCGGTCGGCGCTTTGACCCACTCCGCTCCGGCGGTCGATATTGCACTGGACATCCGGATCGATTAGAAATTTTAGACATGCGACAAAGGCCCGCCTCCAGAGCGCAGAAAAAACGCGGCAAGCCGGCCGCCGCAAATTCCGGATTCAATCCGGCCATCGCCATTTTGGCGATCCTTTACGACCGGCCTGGGCAGTTCACGTCAATCGACGAACTGGCCGACCTGACATCGCGGGATGCGGCGGAGGTTCGCTCCGCGCTGGAGCGGCTTTCGGAGGCCGGGCACGGGCTGGATTTTTCGCCCGCCAGCGGCGTCAGTCTCCGCCGCCCGGTCAAACTGGACGGCCATCTCATCGAGCGTGGCCTGGATACGAGGCGGATCGGGCGAAACGTGATCGTCTTCGACGAGTTGGACTCGACGAACGACGCGGCGTTTTCGGCGGCGCGTCAGGCGGGGGCCGACGGGCTTGTCGTGCTGGCCGAGTCGCAGCGGGCCGGGAGGGGAAGGCTGGGGCGAAAATGGCTTTCGCAGCCCGGCGGCGGGATACTGATGAGCGTGCTGCTTGCCGGCGAGCCGGAACTGCCGCAGGAAGCCCTGACGATAGCGGCGGGCCTGTCGGTCGCGCAGGCCGCCGGGCGGCACTGCCGGGCCGACTGCCTGCTGAAATGGCCAAACGACGTCATGATTGATTCGCTCAAGCTGGCCGGAGTGCTGGTGGAGGTACGCGCGGCGGGCGCGGCTCGGGCGACCGTCGTGGGAATCGGCGTAAACGTCTATTCGGCCCCGCCGGAAAGCCGGCTGGGTCGCCCGGCCGCCTGCCTGGCCGATCACGCGAGCGGGCAGATCGAGCGGATCGATCTGGTGCGCGACATCCTGAGAATACTGGACGGGTGGATCGGCGAGATAAGCCGAGGCCGGCTCGATCAGTTGAAAAATAATTGGCTGGAACGTTCGGCCATGCCCAACAGCCGAATCACCGTCCAGACCGGCGGCAGAAAAGTGACGGGCCGCGTCATCGACGTCAGCCCGCTGGATGGCCTGATCCTCATGGACGACGCGGGCAACCGCCACATCCTGCCGGCCGGCACGACCACCGTGCTGGAGTAACGCTGCCGGTATTCAGGTCAACAGGTCAAAACCGTCGTCCAAAGTCGGCTATCGGAAAGATTGACAACAACGGGCCGAGTGATATACTTGAATCGTCCCGCCGCTTAACGGCGAATAACCCGGGGCCGTAGCTCAATTGGTTAGAGTACCGGACTGTCGATCCGGATGTTACGGGTTCGAATCCCGTCGGCCTCGTTTGTGGTAATGTGTGCCGGCTTCGGCCTTGCTTTCGCGTTTCGTCGGCGGAGATGCGCGCAAGTCCTTGATTCTCCGTTCAACCATGGCCAAGGTCTTCACTGCATCCCGGCCTGTTCCGGGCCGGCTTGCCAATCTGGCCGGCGGTGATCCGGGGCGGCCGCGGGCCGGAATCATCCGGGAAAACGCCGGCGCCAACCCACGAAGGAAAACCTGATGCCCCCGAACGTGTTGTTCATCATGACCGACCAGCAGCGGTACGACGGCCTGTCCTGCCACGGCGGGCAGGCTCGCACGCCCAATCTGGACCGCCTTGCAGCCGGCGGGGCGGACTTCCGGCAGTTCTTTACGCAGGCGCCCGTCTGCGTGCCGTCGCGGTGCAATCTCTTCACCGGCCGATACGGCCATTCGCACGGCGCCCGCGAGAACAACGCCCGGCTGGACCGCCACGAAGTGCACCTGTTCAAGGCCCTCAAGCAGGCGGGATACCACCTGGGTTATATCGAAAAGAACCACCTGCTGGAGAAGGATGAGTTCGCCAATTTCGACCTGGCGGACCTGGAGGAGGACCGCAAAGCCGAGGGCGAGCGGGCGGAGTTTGTCCGGTTCAGCAAGCAGCAGGGCGCAAAGCTGAGGCAGGTCGGCTCATGGGCCTCGGCGGCGTTCCACGACTTCGATCCGAAGGTTACTTCGCCCTACCTGTCCCGCCGCAGCGCGATCAAATTCCTTCAGGAGGCGCCGAAGGACCGGCCGTTCTGCCTGGCTGTGTCATTTTCCGACCCTCACGTGCCCCACGTGGCACTGCGGAAATACGAGGCGATGCACCCGCTGGATAAAATCCGGCTGCCCGAATATCCGCCGGATGTTCTGGACGACAAGGCGCCCAGGTTCAAGATCAAGCAGCGGGCGCAGGGGTCGCTCGAGGCCGCCGACGCGGACAAGCGGCGATACCTGGCTGTTTACTTCTCGATGATCTCGTGGCTGGACGAAAATATTGGCGAAATTCTCGCGGCCCTGGACGCCACGGGGCGCAGGAAAGATACAATCGTCGTCTTCACGGCCGACCACGGCGACTTCGGCTTTGACTACGGCATGTGCAAGAAAGACCTGGTGCTGCTGGACTGCCTGCTGCACGTGCCGATGCTCCTGGCATGGGATGGGCGTATCTTGCCGAAGGTCGTGGAAAACACGATGGTCGAACAGGTGGACGTGATGCCCACGCTGCTGGAGCTATGCGGAGTCGAGGCGCCCTTCGGCTGTCAGGGCAAGTCGCTGGCGCCGGTGCTCCGCGGCGAAACGGATCGGCACAAGGACGTGGTGTATGCCGAAGTCTGTCCGCCCGGCTACCGCAACCCGTACAAGACATATGACGAGTTTATCGCCGACTGGAACCGCAGCCACGAAACGCCCGGCCATCCGCTCTGCTGGACCGCCAACTACAACGTGCCGGGCGATTTCGTCAAGGCCATCCGCACGGCCGGATGGAAGTATCTCTGGTACGCCGACGGGTTTGAGGAACTCTACGACCTGCGGAACGACCCGCACGAATGGGTGAACCTGGCGGGCCAGGCCGAACACCGCGCCACCCGCGAGTCGCTCAAGATGCGCCTCCTGGAATGGCACGCCCTGAGCGAAGATCCGCTGGACCAGATGTGGCACAAGAGGCACCTGGCCAAATATGACAGGTGGAAATAACGGCCACGAAAATCACCATTGCGGTTTCTCGCGCCCATCGTTTTGCGTCAGGTGTCATGCCCGGGAACGTTTTCGGCCAGGTCGTTGTGGTAGAACCTCATGAACCAGTCGGTAAACCGCGGCCAGAGCGGGCCTATAAATGAAAGTATTTTTCCGCCGGGCGTGAAGACGAGTTCCGGCGAGTTCCTGCCGACGCTGGCGACGATCCGCCGGGCCACGACGGCCGGCGACTGGCGGGTCCTGACGGCCTTGAAGCTCGATTCCTTTTTCTCCGTCCCGCCCTCGACGTGCGCGAAGAATTCCGTCTGCGTCAGGCCGGGACAGACGCTGGTCGCCCGCACGTTGTAAGGCGCAAGCTCCACCCGAAGCGAGTCGGTCAGGCCGATCACGGCGAACTTTGTGGCGCAGTAGGCCCCGTTGAACGGCGTGCCGCGCTTGCCGATGACCGACGAGACGTTGAAGATGTGCCCGCTTTTCTGCGCGATCATCACGGGCGCCGCCGCCCGGCAGCCGTGGAACACGCCGAAAAAATTCACCTCCATTATCCGCCGCATCTGGTCTTCGGTGGTCTCCCAGACCCTGCCGTTGACGCCGAAGCCGGCGTTGTTGACCATCACGTCCAGCCGGCCGAAGCGTTTGACGGTCTCATCCACGAGCCTGTAAACCTGCCCGCCGTCGGACACGTCGGTCGCAATCGCCTCGACCCGCCCGCCAAGCTGACGGCAGCGATCTGCAACGCCGTTGAGCCTGTCCATCCGCCGGGCCGCCAGCACCACCGCGTACCGCCTGGCCGCAAAGGCCATCGCAGTCTGCTCCCCTATCCCGCTTGAGGCCCCGGTAATCACGGCAACTTTGGCGTCCATATGATCTCCTTTTCGCTCTGTTGAAAAGCCGCACCGGTCTGCCTGTGTCGTGTAACAGACCCGCCAGCAGGGGTATATTTCATATCTGTAAAAGATGCATCGCATATATCGCCAGACCAGCCGCGCTCGCTCCGGCCGCGGCCGCGCACAGCCAGATTATCTTCTTTATCCTGCCGACCGATCGGTCGGCGAGCTTTTTCTCTCCGCCGCTACGGGCCAGATCGAGCACGTAAGCGATGCGTGAGCCGACGGATCCATGCCGCCAGTTGTGCTGGTCGACGATCATGCAGTTTAGCCGGGCGATCCGCTCCAGTGCCTGGGCGAAAATCTCCGCGCCCAGCGGCGTTATGCGGTCCGGGAATTGCGGGTCGGCCGCCCACGCGCCCCACACGTCGCTCTGGCGCTCCATGCGCCTGCTGATCGGGCCGAACGACAGGCCCAGCGCCACGAGCATCAACACCAGCGGGGCGATTTCACTGGCATGACTGAACATCAGCAATCTCACCGCCGCCGGAAAGTTCGCCAGAATGAGCATCGCGACGAGGCAGACCGCCTGGCAGAGGGCGCCGGTGGAGATCACAAAGAGCATCATGTACGGCAGGTGGCGGTTGGCGGCGTGGCCGGCCTCGTGCCCGAAAACCGACTGCACCTGAGGCTCACTCGCCCCGGCAAGGATGCCGTCGCTTATCAGCACGTATCTCAACGGGCCGATCAGCCCCATCATCCCGGCGTTGGCGACCACCCCGTCCGTCCGCCAGACAAGTATGTCGCGGAAGCCCAGGTGCATCTGCCGGCAGAGGCCTTCCATGCCCTGCCTCAGCGGCCCGCCGGCCAGCGGCTCGGTCCGCCATATCCTTACGATCAACAGGGGAATGATCGCGAATATGCACAGAATGCCGCCCAGCGTCCCCGCCGCGAGGAAAGCCTCGCCGAACCGCAGTGCCCCGACCAACGGCTCGACGTACAACTGCATCAAGTCCGTGAACAGGATAATCAGGCAGATGGGCGCGGCGATGAACAGCAGGTTGTGGCGGATGTTGTATTCCATGTACCTGCCCGGCCGCCAGCACGGCGGCGCCGGCGGCATTTCGGCGGCGGGCGGGTCGCCGATTCCCTCCGGCGCGGCGGCCAGACTACGCATCGCCGTGTGAATGGGATATTCGATCAGCCAGACCAGCAGAATCGCCGCGAAAAACGGCAGCATGGCGGCAAGTTTTCCGATCAGCGGCAGATGCTGAAGGTTGAGATCGGATTTGACGAACTGCCCCAGCCCGGCCGCGATGCAGATCGCGATTCCGCCCACGAGCCAGAACTGGCAGGCCAGTCCGATGTAAATCGAGATCGTCCTGGCCGATTTTCTTGCCCCTGACCGCATCCGCGCGATCGCCCGCAGGGCGGCCACGCGGTGCAGCAGCCCGCCGACCGCCGCCAAACCCACATACCCGGCCGAAACGAGCGGGATGCTCCAGCCGCCGGCGGAGCCGGCAGGCGCGGCCAACTCCATCGCCGTCAGCGCCGAAATGAAAGCCAGAAGGATCGTGATCTGCATGCCGGAGATTTTCCACAATCAGCCGGGCGAATCAAATGCTGATTTGCCGTTTCAGGAGCAAATTATTCCGCTCACGCCGATATCCAGTTGCGGGCTGTTTCGCAAAGGATATAATCTGCATTGTTCAGCCGGAGGATAGTCCGCGTCGGATCGGCCCCGGCTGGGCGGCGATCGGGCCTCTGGGACCGGACCTGGATCGTTTCTTCCGGCCCCGCGGAGATTAAAAATGTTGAAGAGAACCGGATTTCTTGTGTTGGCGGCGGCGATGTGCGTCTTTTCCGCGCGATTCGTCCTGGCGGACGATCCGTCCATGGACCCGCCGCAGGGTGAACCCAAAGCCGCGGCCACGCAGCCGGGCGACGATGCCGACGAACCCAGGACGCCCACCGGCTATTATCGAAGGGTGGCCAAAGACGTCAAACTCACGCCCGATCAGCTCGTCAAGTTCTACAAAAAGGTCGCCGAACTTGCCGACAAGGCAAAAGAATGGGACGAAAAGAACGGCGGCAGGCTGGCGGAACTCAACAAGTCTTTCGAGGAAGCGGTCAAGGCCGCCAAAAAGGAAAATGTCGACGCGATCAAGGCCGAGCTGAAGAAACTGCTTGCCGAAAAGGAAAAGGCGCTCGACGCCCTGCGCGAGGAGGTTATGTCGGTCCTGTCGGACGAGCAGAAGGCCCTGGTCAAGGAGTTCAACTTCTATTACGGAATTCTCGGGCGATTCAAGGCGGCCAAGGTTGCCGCCGAGCAGAAAGACAAGATCCGCGCCCTGTGCAAGGATGCGTTCAAGGATTTCCTGGCCGCCAAGGACGACGCGGCGGTCGAAACCATCAAAAAAAATCTTGTCGAGAAAATAACCAAAGACGTCCTGACGGAAGATCAGCGGAAGCTGCTGGACGCGGCCAAAAAAGACAAGGACGGCGGCAAGAAAATCGGAGATGATTCGGACATGCTCAACCCGCCGCCGGCAAAGGAAAACCCGGGCAAGTAAACCGGCCTGGCGATATTGGGATTTCAAATTTGAGATTTTTAATCATCCGATCGGTGGCGCCCCCAAGCGCCGTTTGCCTGGGGGTGGGATCGCCTGGCGCCAGCCGGGGAAACCAGGGCCATCTGAAACCATCTTAAAAGCTGACGCACCGCGCCGCTGGCAAGCGGCGGAGAACCGCGATGAAGCATATGGCGTTCGGCATGACCGACACAGGCAGAACTAAAGAGAACAACCAGGACGCGGTCCTGCTGGCCGACAATCTCGGCCTTTACCTGGTTTGCGACGGCGTCTCGCAGGGCGCCGCCGGCGAACTGGCGAGCAAGACCGCCTGCGATCTGGTCTACCAGATGCTGCGCGACCATCGCGAGATACTGGACGCATGCAGGCTAAGCCCGACGGGTCCGCACGTGAAGTCCGCCATGGAACTGATAGAGTCGGCCGTCCAGTTCGCCTGCCTGGAGATTTATAGCGCCGGCCGGCACGACCGCTCGAAGGCCGGCATGTGCACCACGCTGGTGATGCTCGTGGTCATGGGCCAGCACGCCGTGGCGGCCAGCGTCGGCGACTCGCGGATATACCTGCTGCGGCAGGATAAAATGTTCCAGCTTACCGAGGACCACACCCTTGCCAACCAGCAGGTAAAGAACGGCCGGATGTCGCCCGACGAGGCCCGCGGCAGCAAGGCCGCCGCCACGCTCACCCGCGCGATCGGCTTTCAGCCGTCGGTGCAGGTGGACATGCTGCATTTCGCGCTGGTCGAGGCCGACGCGATCCTGCTGTGCTCCGACGGGCTGAGCCAATACCTCCGCCGCAACGATTTTCCCGACCTCTGCCAGACCCTCGGGCCTCAGCAGACGCCCCAGGCTCTGGTCGAACTGGCCAACGCCCGCGGCGGGGCCGACAACATCAGCGCCGTCGTCGTGCAGATCGAGGGCCAGCCGTCGGATGCCGGCAAGACCGTCGTTCAGATGGTCGACACGCTCAAGCGGTGTCCGCTGTTCTCCCAGATGAGCTATCGCGAACTGCTCCAGGTGATGGACGCCGTGACGCTGCGGAATTTCCAGACCGGCGAGCGGATCATCAGCGAGGCCGAACAGGGCGACACAATGTACGTCAGCCTTTCGGGCCAGGTCGAGGTCCGCAAGTGGGGCCAGAGGCTGGCCGAACTGCCCGCCGGCTCCAGCTTCGGCGAGATGAGCCTGGTCGGCAAGGCCAAACGCACCGCCGACGTCTTCGCGGTCGAGCCGGTCCGGGTCATGTCCATCCGGCGCGACGATCTGTTCGCCATGCTGAGAATCAACTCGCACCTGGCCGTGAAGTTTCTCTGGGGCATGTGCCGCGTCCTGCACCAGCGGCTGCAGGCCACCAGCGAGGAACTCTCGTACGCCCTGACCAGCCAGGACCTCCAGGAACTGGCCGATATAGCCTGGCCGATTTCAGAAACCCAGGAGGAACTGCCCGTCGCCGATCAGCCGGCGGACCCGCCCCGAAAAGACCCCCTCGCGCCGTGACGTCTGGAAGGGATATCAGCTTCCCTCGCCCCCGGGTTCGCCTTTTGGCGCCGGTGCGGTGGTTGAGTCGCCGGAGACGGCCTCGGCGGCGTCGGTCAGGAACCTGCCCGGCGGAACGATCCAGATTTCGACCCGCCTGTTCTTCTCTTCGCCCTTCTTGTTGGGTTTGTTGGGCACGATCGGATGATACTCGCCGAAACCCATGACGCACATGCGGCTGTCGTCCAGCCCGGCCTTGTTAAGGACGTAGCGGACCGTGATGGCCCGGTGGACCGACAGATACCAGTTGTTCGGATGATGCTGTTTGGTCTCGGGCCGGCTGACGGGCATGTCGTCGGTGTGGCCGGCGATGTAGACGTTGAACCCGCCGGCTTCCTTGCTGTTCATGATCTCGACGAACTTGCCGAGCACGTCAGCCGCCGATTTCTGCACGTCGGTGCTGCCCGGCGCGAACGTCAGGTCGCTCTTGAACTTGACCATGCCGTACTTCGGGTCATATTCCATGACGTCGCCGTTGGCCGCCGCCAAGGCTTGGAGCTTGGCGTCTATCTCCGGCGGCAGGGGATTGGTCCTGATTACTATGACGCCTCTTCTTTTCAGTTCTTCGCGGGCCTGATCGAGGCTTGTCCGCAGTTCACTGTTCCCCCGCGTCAGGAGGGCAACCTGCTGCTGGATGTTGTCGTTAATCTGCTTGGACCTGTCCAGATTCGTGCGCAGGTCGCGGTTTTCCTCTGTCAGGGCCTGGTTCTTGGCGAACTGGTCCTCCAGTTCCTTGCGCTGGTTGCGGTTTGCGGCCAGGGCGTCCTTGTACTGCTCCTCCGAGACGCACCCGCCCAAAACGGGCAGCAAGGTCAAAACGGCCAAGGCCGATATAATCCCCAATTTTCCGCTCATGTAAGCCGATCCTTTCAGGTCTTCATCCGTGCGGCGTGTCAACGCCCGGCTCCGCCCATTTTCTGTTCGGCCTGGTGTTTGCCGAGGGCCGACTTGCCCACAAAATAGCCCACCACGCCCAAGACTGCCGACACCAGCAGTCCGCCTGCCAGCACGTGCACGACATACTGATTAAGTTGTTCGACGAAACCAGTCAAAACGCCCTGTGCCACAGACGCGAACACGAAGGCCATCAGTAACATCAGCAGGCATATGCCCGTGGCCAGTCCGCCGAACAGTCCGGCGCTCGGGTCTGGCGCCTCGACCGTAACGACGGCCGCATCAGTCATCGGCGTCTGTCCCATCCCGACCGCCTGGGGGGGCAGCATGTCGCCATCCTGGCCGCCCGGGACGTTGGCCAGAGCCGTCGGGATGCCGTCCATGTCGATGTGGTCCAGAACCTCCGCGCCCAGCGACGTGTCGTCGCTCTCGCGCGTCAGGTCCAGCAGGCCCGATCCGCTGCCGACGCCCTCGAGGGCTATCTGGTCTTCCAGCGACGGGGCGACCTGCGTTTTTGCCATAGGGTCGGCGGTTTCGATGTCCAGTTCGTCGTCGTCGAATATGCTCATCCCCTCGCCCGGCGGCGCCTTGGCCTGCTTCATTTCGCCATGCACGGGCTGGCCGGCCTCTCCCTCGACGTCAACCCTGAGTTCCGGCGGGGTTTCCTTGGTTTCGTTGGGGTCCGCTCCGGCGACGGGCATGGCCGCAAACTCGTCGGTCCCGCCCGGGCTGCCGGCATCTTCCATGGAAAGCTCCAGTTGCGGCTCCTGCCCGGCCTTGACCGCCTCGCCGTCGAGGTCTATCCCGCTCCTGGTGTCGTCCGGGGAACCGGCCAGAACCAGTCCGCTTTTCGTGTCATCCTCGAGCGACAGCTCCAGCCCGGCGTCGGTGTCCGGCGCCTGGCCTTTAATATCGGCGGCGCCCGCCCTGGCAAGTTGGGCGTCGGCGTCATCGGACGAACTGAGCGGAACCTCCGGCGATTCCTGACTGACAAGACCGTCCACGTCGACGGCCTTGAACATCTTCTTTGCGCCGTCGGGATATACCCGAAGCTGTTTGCCTTCTATCAATTCCTGCAGCCGCTCCGGCGTGAGCTTCGCGGCGGCTTCCTCTTCGGAGTAATACATCTTTTTTCCCATGATATCGCTCCCTGGCGCCAATGGCGCTATTGCGGTTTTGTCGCGGCGTCTTTTATCCGTACCGCCTTCTCCACCCGCTCTTTAATATTATAGGGCGAAGGTTCGGTGTTATAGTCTTCCAGTTTCATGTCGAACATGTAAGTTCTGGCTGCCAGCAGCTTCAGGCCGGCCCCAGGCACAAACTGATATGCCGTTATTGTACAGTTTTCCTGGTCCACCAGGTACAGGCCGTACGTATTTTGCGTAATCTGCCCGGCGATGGCCAGCACCTTGGCCCCGCCCGCGGCCGTCGCAACCTGGCCCCTGGCGTCCGCCGAGGACCACATCTGCATGGTCAGCATCCCGGCCAGAAATACCAGACCGGCAACGGCGGACCATCGCCATGGCCCCCATCGGGCATTTGAGTTGCGACAAGCTCCGTGTCCGCTCATAACCATGGCTCAAACTTGATCTTTCGTGCGAGCTTATCCTGTTGATTATAATCCATGCGGACGTTTGGGCAAATCTTTTTTTCGCCAAACGTGCGCAGAAACCACGACTGCCTCGGCGTCCAAAAGGGCAAAAAACACCTTTATCCATATATCGACACCCTGCCGGCCTGTCCTGAAACAAAAAGCCGCCCGATTCGCACTGATTGTCTAATCGAAAAAAACCGGGATTTTTCCATAACCTCTTGCCGTTAACACTACAACGAGACTTTAGCTCAAGAAAATTCATCCAGCCATCCGATGGTTCCTTACAGGACGCCTTGACAGCAAAGGAGCTACGGCATGGATGTCAAACAGATTCAGCAGTTGCGGCCGATGTTGAACACGTAC
>JACRIL010000112.1 GCA_016235825.1 Planctomycetota bacterium | reverse complement strand
TGCTGCTATACTCAAGTTGGACATCGTGCGACTCCTTTCGCTTTTCAAGCTCTTGTGGATAAAGAACTTGATGTACGAAAGGCTGCATGATGTCCATTGTTTTTATCGATCTACCTACCCACGTTTTTGGGAGGTGAACCACAAATAACGTCTCATGTCCCAAGCTGGTCATTTAACGCGGGAGTCAAAAATGAATCGGACCGGACTTACCAGGATCGCCGTGAGTTTCTCACTTCTTTTGTCCTGCGCCGTCTGCGGCCCAGCCCAGGCCCAGCCCAAACCAGCCGACGCCGCCGTCAAGCCTTCCGAAAACAAGGGAAAGACGGGCAAGTACGAGGTCAAGACTTCCAAGACCGGCTATAACTATCATGTTTACGTCCCGAAAAATTATTCGGACGACAATCCCGCCGGCATACACATCTACTTTCACGGCCAGAACGGGCAAAGCGGTGCGTCTTACTTCGGAAACTGGGCCAAGCATTTTCTCGATCCGCACAACCTGATCGGCATCAACATGCAGTACATGGACGGCGACAATGCCAAGGACACCGGCGGCAAGATGGCCGCCGCGCGCGAGGCGATAGCGCAGGTGATGGCCGACTACAAGATCATCCCCGGGCGCGGCGTGATAAGCTCGTTTTCCGGCGGAGGCCTGCCGCACGCCGAATTCATGACCCAGTGCGGCAAACAGGGCAAGACGGCTTACCCGTTCAACCACACGGCCATCTACGACTCCAACTTCTGGATCAACGCCGCCGGCGGGCCGCCCATGAGCTGGTTTATAGCGCTGGGAGAAAAGGAGTGGAATGCCGGCTCACCTACGCTGGGAACAACCCAGCCGGCCAAATTCTACGAACTTCTGGCCGCCGGATTTGTCGACACATATATGAAGGTTACCAAGGACAAAGGCCATACGATCGCCGACAAGGATGTCGAGGATTCAGCGAGGCTTTTCCACGTCTCGGATATCGTGATGGCGCCGTTCATATATGCCCCGGACTACGCGCAGAAGGAACTGGCCCCGATAGCCGCTCTGGCCAACAATCTCGAACTGGGCAAGGCCACCGCAGCGATTGAAAAACTTCTTAAAGACCCCAAACTGAAAGACGACGTAAAACAGAATGCCGAGAAGCTCAAGCAATTGCTGGACAAGCGGGCGGACGAAAAGATTGAGCTGATGAAACAGCTCGGCCAGGACGATCCGCCGCTGTTCGCCTATTATCTGAAAAAGATCGAGCCGCAATTCGCCGGCCATCCGAAACTCGCTGATTTAAAGCAGGTTGTAACGGAAGTTCAGAAGACCGACCAGTACAAGGCCGCATTAAACGCATATACCGCCTTTGCCAAACTCGCCCCGACGTGCTTCTCCGGCCCTAAACTCAACGCCAGTGCCGCCGCCGCACTGGAAAAACTCAAGGATTCCGCCCCGGAAAACTCGTTCTTCGGCAAGATGATCAGGGAATTCCTGGAACTGAAGTAAATTGCAGCCATCCGGTTTTGCCGAAACGCGGCACTTTGTATCTGCCGGGCCATCTTGACAGTTTTAAGATTCGGCCGTAAAAGAGCGTGATAATCTGACAGAAACGGGCCGGGTTGGGCCGGCCGGGAGAGACCTGAATATGGCAAGAATAGTGGTAACGGGCGGGGCGGGGTTTATCGGCTCACATGTCTGCGACCGGCTGATGGCCGACGGGCATGACATCGTCTGCTTCGACAATTTTCTCTCCGGCAGCGCCAACAACATCAGCCACCTGATCGGCCGGCCGAGCTTCCGGTTCATCCGGCACGACATATCGGAATACGTCCACGTGGACGGGCCGGTGGACATGATCTATCACCTCGCCTGCCCGGCCTCGCCGGTCGATTACATCAAGTATCCCATTCACACGCTCAAGGCCTGCGCAATGGGCACGCACAACGCGCTGGGGCTGGCCAAGGACAAGCAGGCCCGAATCCTGTTTTCTTCCACCAGCGAGGTCTACGGCGACCCGCTGGAGCATCCGCAGAGGGAAGCCTACTGGGGCAACGTCAACCCGATAGGCCCGCGGTCGGTGTATGACGAGGGCAAGCGGTACGCCGAGGCCCTGACCATGGCCTACCGCCGCACGCACGGGCTGAACACCCGGATATGCCGCATATTCAACACCTACGGGCCGCGGATGAGGGCATCCGACGGCAGGATCGTCAGCAACTTTATCGTGCAGGCCCTGCGAGGCGAGCCGATAACCGTGTACGGCAAGGGCGACCAGACCCGCAGCTTCCAGTACGTCGACGACCTGATCGAGGGGATGATCCGGTTGATGAACAGCGACTACGACCAGCCGGTAAACCTCGGCAACCCGGAGGAATACACGGTGCTGCAATTCGCCAACATGATAAAGGAACTGGTCGGCGGCAATTCGCCGATAGAGTTCCGGCCCCTGCCGCCCGACGACCCCAAGGTCCGCCGGCCGGACAACTCGCTGGCGAAAAAAGTCCTGAACTGGTCGCCCAGGGTGCCGGTGCGGGACGGCATCGCAAGGACGATCGAGTATTTCCGCGAACACATCGCCTGACGGGTCTGTTGAAAAGCAGCACGGGCATCTTGCCCGTGAGTATCACGGCCGTCCCGGCCGTGGCTTTTGCTGTTTTCTGGCATTCAGGGGCAAGATGCCCGTGGTACTCATGGGCGAGACGCCCATGCTACGCCAGTTCAGCGGTCAATCCACGTAGATGGCGAATATCCTGGTAGGCAGATCGCCCCATGTGGCCTCGACAGTAAGCCTCACGCCGCCGATGGTTTTTCCCACCGGCATCCGCAGCAGCCGCTGATGGTTGTCCGCAATCCGCCAGTGCTCGCGCCAGTTGCCGTCTTCCAGCACGTCGAGCCTCAGGCCGCGGGGCAGTTCGCCCGGCGGGGCGGTCAACTGGTCGTCCGGTTGGTGGTAGCTGAGCTGGACAATCTTGTGCAGGGCGCTGTCGAGTATGGCGCTGAACGTTTCGATCCGCCGCGGCTGGGCGAATTTCAGCCCGACGTGTCCGCCCTGCGGGCAGTGCCAGGCGTGCTCGTCCTGGCCGACGGGCCGGTTCACTCCATCCAGCAGGGCCGACGGATCGCCGCAGCTTGCGAACAGTTCGGCCGACGTAGTTACCGGTCCGAACCGCTGTTTGACGGCCGGCAGGTAGCAGTCGTCGCGGATGAGCGTCTGCTGGAGCCGGTCGATGTGGTCTAGCAGACCGGCGGGGGCGAGGCCCATTTTCGCCGCCATCGCCGCGGCGGCGCCGACCGCCTGGCCCATCGAGCAGCCGGTGCCCATCACGCGGGTCGAACTCATCGCCGAGTGCGTCGCCGAGTGGCACCTGCCGGCGAACATAAGGTTGTCGATGTTGCGCGAGTAAAGGCAGCGGTACGGGATGCCGTAGGGACACGGGGCGGGGTGGAAGATCGTCGGCTTGCCTCCGACCTTGACGGCCCGGAAGCCGGCAGGGTGATGGTCGTCCATCGACCAGCCGCCGTAGGCTACCATGTCGTCGAATTTTCCGCCGGCCTCGATGTCGTTCTGGTTCAGCACGTGGGCGCCTACGTACCTGCGGCTTTCGCGCTTGGCAGGCAGAAATTGCATCCATTCCAGCGCCCAGTTCGCGGCCTTCTGGCGGCAGTCGGGGCAGCGGTTCTTTATGTGGTCCCAGACGCCGTAGGTTGTCGCCAGCAGTTCGTCGCGAAGCCGTTCGGCGTCGTGTATCGCGTCGTCCTGCCCGCCCAGCTCGATCCACCAGTAGCCCATGGTGAAATAGCCGTGCCCGCCGCGGCCGTAGGGAATGTCTTCGCAACGGTCGAACCGCAGCGCCCAGGGCGGCGGCTCGAACGGCTGGGGCGTCTCGCAGAGCCTGCCCTGGAATAGTACCGTCATGCCCATGGTCAGGTTGTCGGCCTGCTCGGGCGCGATCGACTCGTTGTACTCGCTTCGCGCCTCGCGGCCCATGCGGAACATCGCCCCGGTCAGCGGGGCAAGCACGCCGTCGCCGCTGCAATCGGCGAAAATCTTCGCCCGCACGCGGTGAAGCGTCTGCGTGGTGAGCTGCCAGCCGGTAACAGATGCTATCGTCCGGCCGGACATCTCAGCCGCGTTGATCGAGCAGTTCAGGAGCGATGTGATGTTCTTCTCCAGCAGGACCTTCTCGTAGAGAACCGTGTCCCAGACGCTGAAGTTGCGATTGGGATTCCGCCGCAGATTATCCAGGCGGATTTCCTCGAGGATGCCCGTCTCACGCATGTTTTTATTGCGGTTGTGCACGTCTGCGCCGCAGATGTGGACGCGGCATTCGCTTGAGGCGTTGCCTCCGAAGACCGGCCGGTCCTGGAACAGGACGACCTTGGCGCCGCCCCTTGCCGCCGCGATCGCCGCGCAAAGCCCGGCCATTCCGCCGCCCACTACGCAGGCGTCCGCCTCATGCTCGATCTGCCTGAACTTTGAATCGCTCATGGCGAATGCTCCCGAAAAAAGGCCGTAAATGCCGGCCGGTGAATCAGCCTGAATTGCACATCCTTAAAGAAAACCCCCGCCGGTCAGGGCTTGTCGATTTAGTTGGCACGCGAATTGCCATCTTGACAGGCATGGTATAATCGTGCCCGTCAAGGAGAACAGCATGAGACGATGGGCTACGACATCGATGGATCGAACTCAAATACTTCTGTTCAACCCCACC
>JACRIL010000105.1 GCA_016235825.1 Planctomycetota bacterium | reverse complement strand
TCTGTAAGAATATGCCGCCGCTGCCTCCAAAACCATAATCGGGCCTGCATGAGCCGCAATAGAAGGATGAACCGCTTCGGTGTTGGAACCCTGACGGATACATTATTGACTTGACAGGCGACCTTTACTCATAGAAGGGCAGAATATGACAGCCCAGGGCAACGCCCTGGGAAAACGGCAAGTTTTTTACCGTTAAGCCCTGTAGGGGCGAAATAGAGAAGCCGATTTGGCAATCTAAACGGGCCAACGGCTTTTGTAACTATAACAACTTCGCCCGCGGCAGGTCTGACCACCCGCCGTGAGCCAACATCAAGGAGATCGCAATGTCGGACAATCCGGTAAAGATCGGCGTTATCGGCTGCGGAAACATCAGCGCCATATATCTGAAGAATGCAAAGTGTTTCCCGAATCTGCAGGTCGAGGCTGTGGCCGACCTGGACAAGGCCCGCGCCAAGGCCCGGGCGCAGGAATTCGGCGTCCCCAAGGCGTGCAGCGTAAGGACGCTTCTGAAAATGGAAGAGATCGAGGTCGTCCTGAACCTGACGATCCCAAAAGTGCACGCGAAGATAAATCTCTCGGCGATCAAGGCGGGCAAGCACGTTTACACGGAAAAGCCGTTCGCGATAACCCGTTCGGAAGGCAAGCGGGTGCTGGAGGCGGCGACACAGGCAAAGCGGCTGGTCGGCTGCGCGCCGGATACGATTTTGGGCGGCGGGCACCAGACTGTCCGCAAGCTCATCGACGAGGGCGCCATCGGCAAGCCGCTGGGCGCGACGGCATTCATGCTCTGCCGCGGGCACGAGACGTGGCATCCGGATCCGGAATTTTATTACAAGCCGGGCGGCGGGCCGATGATGGACATGGGGCCGTATTATCTCTCGGACATCATGATGCTGCTGGGGCCGGTCAAGAGGCTTAGCGGCTCGGCCCAGATTGTCATCAATCCCCGGACGATCTCCAGCCAGCCCAGGAACGGCCAGCAGATACAGGTCGAGACGCCCGACCACCTGACCGGCACGATGGATTTCGCCGGCGGAGCGGTTGGCACGATAATAATGTCCTTCGCGGTCGCCGGCTGCAACCTGCCGCGCATCGAGGTCTACGGCACGGAAGGCACGATCTGCGTGCCCGATCCGAATGCGTTCGGCGGCCAGGTCAGGATGATCAAACGCGGCGAAAAGGAATGGACGGACGTGCCGCTGGCCTTCCCGTACGTCGAGAACTGGCGGGCGCTGGGCCTTGCCGACATGGCCAGGGCGATCCGCACCGGCCGGCCTCACCGAGCGACCGGGCAGTTGGCCTATCATGTGCTGGACGTCATGTTGGGTTTCTTGGATTCCAGCGCAAAGAACAGGCATTATCAGGTGCCCAGCACGTTCGAGCGCCCGGCGGCCATGCCGGCCGGCCTGCCCGAAGGTCAACTGGATTGACCTGGCGCTGAATTGTGGCACGGGCATCCTGCCCGTGTGTCCCACGGCCGTCTCGACCGTGTGTGCCGCAGGCGTCCCGCCTGTAAAACATGGTGAAAAAACTGCATGCGAGGGCAGGATGCCCTCGACACGCGCGGACGAGACGTCCGCGCCACATTTTCACTTGCCGCGGGATTTGCTAAACAACCGGAGCACGCCGGCCAGGGCAAACGCGCCCACAACGACGATCAGCAGCGCAAGGCATCCGGCGGAAATCTCCGAAAAATCCTGCTCGTAATGCAGCCACCAGTAGACGCCACCCATCGCCGCGGCAAACAGCAGACAACCCAGGATGCCGGCGGGCTTGTCGTCGTACTTGCCGTCGATGATAGCAAGCGTGTCCATCTCCTGCCCGCAGAAGGGACAGTACGTCGGCTTGCAGTCGCCCATCATAATGCCGCGCGAGACCTCGCCCATCACCCAGGCCTGCGCAGTCTTCTGGATGCGGCTGCGGCACTTCGGACAGCGGAAAAATTCGGACTTTCTCGCCATATTCCAGCGTTCTCCATCTTGGCACCATCATTATATATAGGTCACGGGCAAAGGGAAATATGCAGATGTTCCAATCCATCCCGCAGGGATGAATGAAAATAGGCCAGCGATTTATCGCTGGGGAAAAGAGGTTATTATTTTTCAGCCCCATCCGGGGCGGAAGGAGTTGCGATGGAATACTCTTTCGTCCCTGAAGGGACTCGTTGGTTTTAATGCTTCACAACCCACCGATGAATCGGTGGGCTATTTTCTTTCGCCCTGAAGGGCTGGAGTTTTTCCATCACTCATGGTTTTTTTCCCCTTTCGGGCGAGCAGGAGGAAAATTCCAACCGAGGCGGCGATGTTGATTATCGGCTCGAATGGGACGCGGAATCGTGGATGGTTGCACGGGCCGGGCAGCAGGGCCGAGGCCGCCACCAGCAGCAGGGCGATCCAGGCGAATGCGGACATGGAGAGGCGGAGCTTTTTGATCGCGCACCACGCCAGGCCGGCAACCTGGATCAAAAAGAATAAAACCATCGGCACGGCCGCGAGTATGGCGGCGGAACTGTCGCCGAAATAATTCCGCAGGCCCGCGATTAGCCCCTCCGTGCGGATCACGTCGAGCGTGCCGCGATTGGACTGTGTCAGATCGAGCAGTTGCAGCACGTCCGACCCGCCGGGCAGGAAAAAGGCCAGGTCGCCTTTCAGATGCAGCGCTACGGCCCGGCCGGGATTGTCGGAAACGACCTGCCAGGCCTTTTGCGCCCTCGCCCGGGCCAGGTCGCCTTGTGTCTGCTTGTTCTCGTTATAGAGTTCACTTTCCATTTTCTCATTGGTTTCCTGCCAGTCCATGCCGGTTTTTCCCGCCTCGATCCGCGAGGCGGAGAATTTGAACAGGCTGTCCGTGGCGAAGCTGGAGAACCCGGCGTAGTCGGCCACCCGGATGTTGCGGACGACCCACGGCGCAAGGCAGACCGCAATGATCGTTGCAAAGACAAACGCCTTCACCAGTCTGATGCCAATGTTCGTTTTATTGTGGTGCAGGCGTTCCGGCTTCGCTGAAGCTACGCCGGACAAGCCCGCCTGCAATTCTGTTTTTGTGCAGGCAGGCCGCGGGCGGACAAAAACAATCGCCAAGGCGATTATCGCAGACAGGACCATCCCGATCGGCCTGACGTAACAGCCGGCGGCCATTGTAATCGCCATGCAAATCAGCATCAGCCACGATCCGCTTTTAAGAAATTTGACGAGCATGATCAGGCCGACCGTCAAAATCAGGGCAAAGAGCGAATCGCTGAGGATCATGCAGCAGGAACCGATTGCCAGCGGCGAAACGGCCTGCAATCCGGCGGCAAGAAACCCGACTCCCCGCGACGCCAATATCGCGCCCAGCCAGAACGTCAGGCCTATCAGCACGCAGTCCAACAGGACCTGAACAGTTAACGCCGGAACAAATATTTCCAGATACCAGTAACCGACAGTTTCGGACCAGCCGGACGGTGATAATCTGATCTCGGTGGCTAATACTGCTGGATAGCCGGGCGAGCGGAATATCTCCGGCCGGCCGCCAAGCTCGAACCTGCCATCGTCGGCAAGAGCCTGAGCTGTCTCAATATATCCGAATGAATCGGGAGTAACGGGCCAGCTTTGAATGCCCGCGATCGTTATCGCGATTCGCAGGGCCAGGCCGACGGCGATAATGGCCGCCAGGATCAGCCGCGTGCGCGGACACTTTCTGCCGCCGCTTTCCGGGGCCCCGTCGGGCGTAAGGTTGTCTTCCATCGCCAAAATCTCCGATTCAGGCATGGTAGGCAAAGCGGTCCGGTGATACAATGCCCAAATGTCTGACAGGGTGAAAGTTTGCGAGATATTCAAGAGCATCCAGGGCGAGAGCACCCGGGCGGGCATGCCGTGTTCGTTTGTGCGCCTTGCCGGATGCAACCTGAGGTGCTCGTGGTGCGACACGTCCTGGGCCTGGGAGGGCGGCGAGGAATTGCCGATCGAGGATATACTGGGCAGGCTGGGTGAACTGCGGTGCGGCCTGGTGGAGGTTACCGGCGGAGAGCCGCTCTTCCAGAAGGGCACGCCGGAACTGCTCCGCCGGCTCTGCCATGTCGGCTACCAGACGCTGCTGGAGACCAACGGCTCGCTGGATGTCGGCGGCGTGGACCCGCGGGTGATAAAGATCGTGGACTTCAAGTGCCCATCCAGCGGACAGCAGGAGGCCTGCCGGTGGGACAACGTGCGGTACCTCAGCCCCGACGACGAGGTGAAGTTCGTTCTGGCCGATCGGGCCGATTACGACTATGCCGTCAAGGCGGTCGCGGTTTACGGCCTGCAGGACAAATGCACGGTCATCTTCTCGCCGGTTTTTGGGCGGCTGGGGCCGGCGGATCTGGCCGGCTGGATCCTCGCGGACAACCTCCGTGTCCGCCTGGGGCTTCAACTGCACAAGATCATCTGGCCCGGCAAGGACCGCGGCATATGAGGCTGGCCGACCGTGGTTCACCGCCTATCCCGTTGACAGATCGGCGGCTCGCCCTGACATTATCTGAAAATCGTAAATGACTGCGATACTTGGCATATCGGCTTATTATCACGATTCAGCGGCGGCCCTGATGGTCGACGGCCAGATCGTCGCCGCCGCGCAGGAGGAACGATTCACCCGCAAGAAGCATGACGCAAACTTTCCGGCTAACGCCGTGGCGTTCTGCCTTCGCCATGCGGGCCTGCGAATGAGCGACCTGGACCTGGCCGGGTTTTACGAAAAGCCGCTGGTCAAGTTCGAGCGTCTGCTGGAGACTTATCTGGCGTTCGCGCCGGCGGGGTTCGGCTCATTCGTCAAGGCGATGCCGGTCTGGATCAGGGAAAAGCTGTTCATGCGGGGCAATCTTCGCAAGCAGTTGAAAGGGTATCGCAGGCGGATTATTTTCCCGGAGCATCACGAGGCCCACGCAGCCAGCGCATTTTTCCCCTCGCCGTTCGAGGAGGCGGCTATCCTGACGCTGGACGGCGTGGGCGAGTACGCCACGGCCAGCTTCGGCCACGGCCGCGGCAATAAAATAACGCTCACGCACGAACTGCGGTTCCCTCATTCGGTGGGTTTGCTCTATTCTGCATTCACGTATTTCTGCGGATTCAGGGTCAACAGCGGCGAGTACAAGTTGATGGGCCTGGCGCCTTACGGCCGGCCGGTCTATGCGAAACAGATCCTCGACGAGATCGTGGACTTGAAGGATGACGGGTCAATCCGGCTGAACCTTTCGTATTTCAATTACTGCACCGGCCTGACGATGACCTCGCGGAAGTTCGACCGGCTGTTTGGCGGCCCGGCCCGCAAGGCGGAGTCGCGGCTGACGCAGCGCGAAATGGACATTGCCGCCTCGATCCAGCAGGTAACCGAGGAAATAATGCTCAAGGCGGCCAGGCACGTGCACGCTCAGACCGGCCTGAAGAATCTTTGCCTTGCCGGCGGCGTGGCGCTCAACTGCGTGGCCAACGGGCGGCTTCTTCGCGAAGGGCCGTTCGGGCGGATATGGGTCCAGCCGGCGGCGGGCGACGCCGGCGGGGCGCTTGGCACGGCGATGTTCATCTGGCATCAATTGCTCGACAAGCCTCGCCAGCCCCAGCCGACGGACAGCCAATATGGTTCGCTGCTGGGCCCGGCCTTCGACGAGCGGGATATCAGGCGCTTCCTCGACGAAAAGGGGGCAAAGTACAGGTTCTTCGAGGACGAGCAGGCCCTTTGCGACCACGTGGCCGACCAGATGGCCGGCGAGAAGGTCGTCGGGTGGGTCAGCGGACGGATGGAGTTCGGACCGCGGGCGCTAGGCGGCCGGAGCATCATCGGCGACGCCCGCAGCACGAAGATGCAGTCGGTGATGAACCTGAAAATAAAATTCCGCGAGTCGTTTCGGCCGTTCGCGCCGAGCTGCCTGGAGGAACGGGTGAGCGACTATTTCGAGATGAAGCCCGCCGACGCCGGGCCGTACATGCTGCTGGTAGCGCCGGTCCGCCAGAACCGCCGCAAGGACGTGGCCGCGCAGTTGGAAAAACTCGAAGGCATCGACAAGCTGGCCGTAATCCGCAGCGACGTGCCGGCCATCACGCACGTGGATTTTTCCGCCCGCGTCCAGACCGTGGACGAGAAGCGGCACGGGCGATATTACAGGCTCGTCAAGGCCTTCGAGAAAAAGACCGGCTGTCCGGTCATTATCAATACGAGTTTCAATATTCGCGGCGAGCCGATAGTATGTTCGCCGCAGGACGCCTATCGCTGCTTCCTGGCGACCAACATGGACGTGCTGGTGCTGGAGCGGTTCGTGCTGGCCAGGGAAGACCAGCCGCAGGCAAAAAAAATAGAAGTGGACGAGTATCTCGCCAAGTTCGAGCTGGATTAAGCAGCCGTTCAAGAAGTAGCATGGGCATCTTGCCCATGAGTATCACGGCCGTCCCGGCCGTGTATTTTGTTGTTTGTCAGGCATTTCAGGGGCAGGATGCCCCTGATACTCACGGGCGAGACGCCCGTGCTACTGTAAAACATGAGCTGGATTAGCGCATGATAGAAATAGAGAAAAATGTATCGGCCGGCAAGGTCCGCACGTTCTGCGGATTCTGGCTGCCGCTTATGGCGGCGGCGGTCGCGGCGATATTGTTTTTCCGGTTCGGCCTGGCTGTCGCGGCCTGGGGGGCGCTGGGCGTCGGCGCGGCGCTGGGGCTGACCGGCCTTGCGGTCGTGGCGGCCGGCCGGGCGATTTACCTGGGCTTGATGTACCTGACCTGGCCGATAGGATGGGTCGTTTCGCACCTTATGCTGGCAGCGGTGTTCTTCCTGATCGTAACGCCGATCGGCCTTGTGCTGCGACTGTGCCGGTACGATCCGATGGGCAGGCGGCTTGACAGATCGGCCGGCAGCTACTGGCACGCCCGCCCGCCGGCAAGAGACGCGGCTTCGTACTTCAAACAATATTAACGGAGTATCGCTGATGAGCGATCAAATGCAGGATAAACCGCAGCAGCAGAACGCCGAAACGCCGGCGGACGATTTCCTGAGCGAGGCCTCGAAGGGCTCGCCCGGATTTTTTTCCGAGCTTTTCAGCTTCCTGATGCACAACAAGAAGTGGTGGCTGGCCCCGATAATAATTGTGCTGCTGCTGTTCGGGCTGCTGCTGATTCTGGCGGCCAGCGGTGCGGCGCCGTTCATTTACACGCTCTTTTGATTGAGGGATAACCTGACATGAGCGGCGAATTCGTCAGCGCCGACCGCAGCAGGCTGTTCGCGGCCCGGCCCGGCATGATGGGCCTGCTGGCCGGGCTGGTCATCGTCGCGGCGGCCGTCGGGGCGTATTCCGGCAGCATGGGCGGCCCGTTCATATTCGACGACGCCGACGCCATCCAGCAGAATCTGGTAATCCGCAAGCTTTGGCCGTCGCTGCCGAGCCTTTTATGGCACGGCGGCTCGACGGTCGAAGGCCGGCCGGTCGTTACGCTTACGCTGGCTATCAACTATGCCGTTTTCTCCGAAAACGTCTGGGGCTATCATGCGGTGAACCTGCTGATCCACGCCCTGGCCGGACTGCTGCTGTTCGGCATAATCCGGCGGACGCTCCTGCTGCCCGGCATGAACGGGCGATTTTCCGCCCCCGCGGCCTGGCTGATCGCCCTGTTTGCCGGCCTCATCTGGACCGTTCATCCGCTATGCACCAGCGCGGTTACTTACATCGTCCAGCGATGCGAATCGCTGATGGGCATGTTCTATCTTCTGACGCTTTACTGCGTCATTCGCGCGTCGGCGTCGTCCTGGCCGGCCTCGCGGGGCGCGTGGGGGGTTCTCGGCGTCCTGGCCTGCATGATCGGCATGGGATGCAAAGAAGTGATGGCAACGGCCCCGGTGGTCGTGCTGGCATATGACCGGATATTCCTGGCCGGATCGTTCCGCGAATTATTCCGCCGGCGCTGGCCGCTGTACGCCGGCCTGGCGGCAAGCTGGGGCGCGCTGGTTCTGGTGCTGCTGCCTTCGGGCATGCACGGCGGGGCGGGCAGTTACGGCCGGGGCACCACAACGCCGGAATACGCCCTGACGCAGTTCGGCGTGATTGCGCATTACATCCGCCTTGCATTCTGGCCGTCGCCCCTGTGCCTGGATTACAATTGGCCGACGGCCGCGGGATTCTGGCAGATCGGCCCGCAGGCGGCGATTGTGCTCGGCTTGCTTGGGCTGACGATTTTCGGCCTGTTCAAGTTTCCAAAGTGGGCCTTCTGCGGCGTCTGGTTCTTCTGCATTTTGTCGGTTACATCGAGTTTCATCAAGCTGTCGGAGAATATTTTCGAGCATCGGATGTATTTGCCGCTGGCGGCGATTGTCAGCCTGGTCGTGATCGGCGGATATGCGGGGATTTCCAAATTGGCAAACAGGCCGGCCCTGCCCCGATGGACGACAACTGCGTCGTTGTCGGCATGGATTGTCCTTTGCCTCTTCTTCGCCGCAATGTTAGCCGCTGCCGCCTGGCGGCGAAACACTGATTACCGGAGCGAATTGTCGATCTGGCAGGACACCATTAATAAACGCCCGAACAATTATCGCGCCTGGACCAATTTGAGCCTGATTATCAAGGAACATGGCGACGACAAGGAGGCGATTGCGGCGGCCGACAGGGCCATCAGCCTGAAGAGCGATTTTCCCGGGTCATATGTCGCCCGCGGCGTGATTTTACAGGAGATCGGACGCGCGGACGACGCCCTTGCCGATTTCGAGTCGGCGCTGAAAATCGAGCCGAAAAACTACAAGGCCCTGCTTGGGCGCGGCACCATTCTGGTGAATCGGGGTCAATACGCCGCCGCGCTGGAAGACCTCAGCCAGGCGATTGCGATAAGGCCGACTGTTTCGGCCGCCTATACGAACAGGGCAAAGGCGTATTGCAACCTCGGACAGTACAAAGCCGCCATTGCAGATTTTGCCACGGCCTTCAACATGGGCGACGACTCGTATCAGGCTCGCATCCTGCGGGCCGCCTGTTTTATTCGTGTCAATGAACCGGGCAAGGCCCTCGCCGATTGCAACAGGGCGATCAAATTCCAGCCTTATCTTCCGGAGGCATACTGCAAGAGGGGCGATGTTTTCATGCGACTTGGATCGTACCGGAATGCCGCGGCGGATTTTTCAGCGGCGATCCGGATGCAGCCTCGAGACCCCCCGGCATATCTTTATCTGTCCGGCGCGCTGGAGGCCATGGGCCTGCCGGAGCAGGCGGCCGCGGCGCTGCGCCAGGCGATATCAATAGCCCCGGATTTTCCCGATGCGCATTTCAACATGGGCAATCTGTATCACAAGGCCGGAGCCCATGAGCAGGCGGTCGTGGAATTCACCCAGGCGATAAAGTTCCGCGAAAACTACGCCGACGCATACCACAACCGGGCCGCAAGCCTGCACTCGCTGGGCCGCGACGCCGAGGCGAAGGAAGACCTGCAATCCTGCCGCAAATACGGCGGGACGCCAAACAGACAGCTTGAGTCGATGATCGAGTCGGCCCTGAAGGGCGGAAATGCCCGGCCGGCCCCGACGTCCGGCCCGGCTTCGACGCCGGCGCCCGCTTCATAAGCCCGATTGAAATTCGGATGCAAACGATGCGGATAATTGGAATCGGCATATTGATCCTGGCGCTGGCGGCCGGAGGGTGCGGCGTGCCCGGCCCCGACGGCCCGGCCGACTCGTTCGGCCTGGACCTGTCCATGCCGCCCGACGCGCACAAAGGCGGCGCGATTGTCTTTCTGGTCGACGCCATGGACGCCGACGCCTTTGAGCGGATGCTCAACGCCGGTGAACTGCCGAGCTTCAAAAAGTATTTTGTTGACCGCGGCCTGTACGTTTCGCACGCGGTCGGCAACCTGCCTTCCAACACGCTGGTCAACCTGGTCAGTGTGGCAACCGGCCAGTTGCCCGGCCACCACGGCATTATCGGAAACACCTTCTTCGACCGCGAAAAACGCCTCTATCGCGATTACACCACGATCGCGCAGAAGAATCTGCTGGATGCGGAATACGCGGCCCGGACCATCTATGAGATGGCCGGCGGCCTGCCGAGTTACTCGATTTTCTACCAGCCGCACAGGGGCGCGACGAAATTCTTCGAGAACTGGACGTCGGCCGGGCCGCCGTTTTTCTTCGGCTGGTATGAGTTCGTCGACCGCATCGCATTATTCCGGCTGGGCGAGATGATGGCTCTGGCCCGCCAGGCCGGAAAGTTCCCCGCCGTTACGATGGTCTACCTGCTGGCGCCCGATTTTTACGCGTATCGGCGAGGCGCCTCGTCGGCGGAATATCGCGAGGCGATCCGCCACGCCGACAGGCAGATCGGCCGCGTGCTGGGCGACCTTCAGCGGGCCGGGCTGCTGGAGAAGACCGTCATCGCACTTGTAAGCGATCACGGCACGCGGGACGTGCAGAGACATTTTTCGATAGATAATTTTCTCGCCAATAAGTGCGGCCTGGCGGTTGAAACCGCCCGGCTCGCCGAGTCCGACGCCGATGCCGACGAAAATTGGCGGCGGAAATTTTACGGATATGCCCAGGCTGTTACGTTCGGGGGCGGGGACAAATATTGCGCTATCTGCCTTCGCAAGCCGGCGTGGCTCGGCAAGGAGCATCTGAGCGGTCTGGAAAACTGGCCTGTCAGGCCGATGGCCGATGATCTGAAAAATTATCCGTCCGGGAAAATTCTGGCCGATAGCGATAAAATTGACAGGGTGGAATCGGACGGCAAATGGCTGGACCTTCCGGCGATTCTGGTTGCCCAGGATGCCGTTGACATGGTCTGCTGGCGGATGGACGAAAATGTCGTCCGCGTGCTCCGCAAAGGCGGCATGATCGAATTCACTCAGTCGGCCGGCCGGGCCGGGGCGATTTCATGCCGCATGGTTTCAGGTAACGATCCGCTCGGCTGGGCGGGCAAGGCGCCCGACGAACTCCTCAAGGGCAAGGCCGCATCGCCGGATGAATGGCTCAAGGCGACTCTTGACAGCGAGTATCCCGATCTGCCGGCGCAGATACTGGCTTATTTCCGGGCCGACCGGCGGGGCGACATAGTTGTGTTCGCCTCCGAAGGATGGGACTTTGGAAAATCGAACAAGGCCGGGCACGGCACGCCGCGAAGGTGCGACATGCTCGTGCCGCTGCTGATCGCCGGGCCGGGTGTTCCGCGCGAGGCCGCCGGGCCGGTCAGGACCGTCGATCTGGCCCCGACCATCATGGGCCTGCTGGGCCTGCCGGTTCCAAAAGATATTGACGGAAAAAATATCTTTCAAAAACCGCCGTGATTCGGCGAATATCATGCAAACAGAATGTTGCGTGAACTGAACATATCGAACCTGGCGATAATCGAGAACGTCGCGGTGGAGTTTGCGCCGGGTTTCAACGTGGTAACCGGCCAGACCGGCGCGGGCAAGAGCATGGTCATAGGCGCTCTGGAGCTGCTGCTTGGCCTGCGGGCAGGCGGGGCCGAAGAGGCAGCCGTGATCGTCCGGCCCGGCTGCGACGAGGCGCGGGTCAGCGGATTATTCGAGATTTCAGGGGCAGAGGCGGCAGAGCAGATCGGCTGCATAACCGACCAGACGATTAAACCCGGCGAACCGCTGCTGATTACGCGGCGGGTGTTCGCATCGGGCAGGACCAGCGCTTCGGTCAACGGCCAGCCGGCGACCGTCGCAATGCTCCGCCAGGCCGGGCAGTTCCTCATCGACATTCACGGCCAGCACGATCAGCAGTTCCTGCTCCGCCCGGCCAATCAGCTTCTGATACTCGACGCCTTCTGCCGGGCCGAGGATGCCAGGCGGAACTTTGCCGCCGTCCACCGCGAGCTTCGCGATCTTCAGCGGCGAAAGACCCAGCTCGAGCAGACCGGCCGCAGCCGTAGCGAGCAGCTCGACCTGCTTGCCTACCAGGCCGACGAACTGGACAAGGCCCGCCTTCAGGCCGGCGAACTGGACAAACTGAAAGGCCGCTACTCGGTTATCCGCAACGCCGGCCGGCTGAAAGAAGAATGCCTCCGTGCCAGCCAGTCGCTCGACGAGAACGACGGCTCGCTTGTCGAGCAGCTCGGCCGGATCAGCCGCACGCTGGGCGAACTGACGGCGATGGACGCCAAACACATTGCCGGACCGAAGGATGCGGTCGATCAGGCGATGGCGATCTTGCAGGACGCCGCCCGCGACCTTCGCGGTTACGGCGAGGGGCTGGACGTTGAACCCGGCGAACTGGAAAAGCTGGAGGAGCGGCTGGACCTGCTCAACCGGCTGGTTCACAAGTACGTTCAATCGTCGCGACAGAGCGGCGCGGTCGGGCAGGCCGATCCGGTCGGCCAGTTGCTGGAATTCCGCAAGCAGATCGGCGAAAAGATCGCCCAACTCAGCGGCGACTCGACCGCGCTGGGCGAACTCGACGGGCGGATCGACGACCTTGGAAAAAAGTTGGAGCATATCGGCCCGGCGCTCAGCCGGACCCGCCGCAAAGGCGCCGAACGGATCAAGTCG
Source organism: Planctomycetota bacterium (assembly GCA_016235825.1). Lineage (GTDB taxonomy): Bacteria > Planctomycetota > Phycisphaerae > SM23-33 > SM23-33 > JACRIL01. The sequence continues at coordinate 29,526 of JACRIL010000105.1, read as the reverse complement.
CTGGTCGAGGAGCAGTTCAAGCAGCTTGGCATGGACGGCTCGGCCTTCGACGCCTCGATCAAAACGCTCTCTGCCGACGACCCGGCGGTCGGGCCGAGCGGCCTGGACGAAATAGAATTCCTGGTACGCACGAATCCGGGCATGGACGCCCTGCCGCTTGCAAAAATAGCCAGCGGCGGCGAACTGTCGCGGATCATGCTGGCTCTCAAGACCATTCTGGCCGACAACGACCGCATCAGCATCCTGGTCTTCGACGAGATCGACGCCAACATAGGCGACCGGCTGGGCGAGGTGATCGGCCGCAAATTGCAGGAACTGGCGCACGCCGGCCCGTCCGCCGGCCGGACGAAGCAGCCGGCCAGGCAGGTCATCTGCATCACGCATCTGTCGCAGATCGCCGCCCGGGCCGACCATCACATCCACGTCGCAAAGCAGGTTGTCGGCAAGGGCGAGAAAAAACAGACTGTCATGCAGGTCCGGGCCATCGCCGGCGACGACCGCGTCCGCGAGATCGCCGAAATGCTCGCCGGCAAAAACGTTACCGACGCCGTCCTCCAGCACGCCCGCCAAATGCTGGAGATGGATGAAAAGTAGGGCGTGAAGCCTTGGCACGGCGTAGCGGCTTTAGCTGCGAAGCCTGCTTTTTGCACGCGGAAATTTCGTCGCGCAACGAGCTGCGCGACCTACATATCAGAACATCAATTTTACTGCCGCGGCGGCGGCGAGGACCTGCACGATAATCGTAAAGGCCTTTTCGGGAACGAACCGGACCAGACAGACGCCCGCCAGCGCCCCGATTATAAGGAACGGGACCATCTGGGCGTTAAGCAGCAGCGAATCGGGCGTTATCAGGCCGAGATTGAAGCTGAACGGCACCTTGAAGCAGTTTACGATGAGAAAGTACCATGCGCCGGTGCCGATGAATTCGTTCTTGGGCAGCCGCATCGCCAGCAGATAGATTATCATGATTGGGCCGGCGGCGTTGGCCATCATCGTCGTTACGCCCGCCAGCAGGCCCATCAGCGCCGGGAACCACCAGCCGGCCGGGATTTTCAGATCGCTGCCGCCCTTCCATTCCCGCAGGACGTTGAGGGCCAGCATGACCAGGATTATCGCGCCCATGATCCGGCCGAGTTGGCGGTCATCGACACAGCCCATCGCCAGATATCCCAGCACCACGCCGACAACGGCGAACGGCAACAGCCTGACGAGGTGCCGCCAGACCGCGTGCCTGCGATAGAACGCCACCGCGAAGATATCCCCGACGATCAGGATCGGCAGTATCAGGCCCGTCGATAACTTTGCGGGAATGACCATGGCCGCAAGCGGGATCGCCAGTATCCCCGTGCCCGGAAACCCGGTCTTGGAGAACCCTATCAGAAACGCCGCGACGGCCAGAATGGCCCAGCCATATGAATGCATTTCGATCATAAAGTTGGAACTTTATCGATGGTTTATTCCATAAGGGATATCTAGCGTAGGAAAATTCGAGCTACTTTGCGAATTCCATGTCGCCGCGGTTAAGGCCCGAAGGGCCGGCAGATAGTAGCCCCAGGTGAAGCGGAGGACGGCAACAGCCGTCCGTAGCGAAACCTGGGGAATAATCGTCATTAAATGAGTTTCCAAATCTCCGTTCGCGCCACGGCAGAAGTGGCGGAATTTTCGAATGCCACATCCAATGGGAATGACCGATTCATTGTTCCGTTGCTGCAAAGGATAAGTCCGGATTTCGGAGCGTGTTTCTTTAACCCCTCTCCCTGAAGGGGGAGGATAGGGTGAGGGTGTTGTTTCTCTCCACAACGGATAAATATTTCGCCGTAGACTATTGGCTGTGGCGAATAAAGTATTTTGGCGCGTCTGCCGGTGGCGGGATCGGAAATTTGAAACTTCATTGAATGGGGTTTTCCCCGGGTTTCGCTCCGTCCGCCTGACGGCGGACTGCGCTTCACCCGGGGCTACCATCTGCCGGCTCTTCGAGCCTGCCAATCGGTCGCATTGAACTTGCAAGGTATTATTGTCCTTCTGAAAATTCGCGTAATAAAACACAAAGGGGACTGCACTTGTCCAGCGCAGCATATGCGAAGCCGGGACGCCTGTGCTGCTGTAGTACAGTCTTTTTCAACAGTCTGCGATCCGTCATTTTTTCGGCACGCGCCTGACGAGCAGGAACGTCTGGTCGTCCTGCTGGAGATTGTCCTGGTTGAGTTGGGCGAGGTATTCCTTGAGTTGATCGGCCAGTTCGCCTGTGGATGTGCCGGCCTTGCGGTCGTAGTTGGCGTTGAGATAATCGGCCAGGCCGGTGTCGGTCAGCATTTCGCCGTCAGGCAGGGTCGCCTCGCTCAGGCCGTCGGTGTACATCACCAGCAGTTCGCCCGGCGCAAGGGTGTCGCTGCCCATGTTTACTTCGAGCGGGCCGATGCCAATGGGAATGTTGCCGTCCCTGTCGAGCGTTCGGACGCCGCCCCCAGCCTCGAAAATGATCGCCGGCGGGTGTCCGGCGTTGGCGTATTGCAGTTTGCCGCTGCCCTGGTCAAGCACCATGCAGAGCATGGTAACAAACGAGTTTTCCGGCAGAACCTTGTCGCGCAGGTGGTCGTTGATGCCTTCGACCATGCTTTTAAGCTGCAGGCCGGTGCGCAGGCTTGTGTGGATCATGGTGTGTATGCAGGAGGCGACCAGCGCCGCCTGCAAGCCCTTTCCGCAGACATCGGCGACGGCCAGCAGCACCTGCGGCCGGCCCGGCTGGCCGGTCTGAACGGCGTCCACGTAATCGCCGCCGACCCATCGGCAGGGCCAGAAACCAATGGCCGTGTCAAGCCCCTCGGCCGTGAACGACTGCGGAATCAGCCGCTTCTGCATGGCCTGGGCGCGGGAAAGTTCGGCCTCGATGATCGCATATGACTGGCTCCTCTTGCGGGCCAGCCAGACCGCCTCGGCCTGCTGATATTCCCTGGATGCGAGGGCCGCAAGCCGGATCATCTCCTGCGTCCCGCACTGAATTGGCAGATTGAGGTACAGGGCCTCGACGAACTGCCCTTCGCCCCGGATCGGGCAGGCGATGGCCGACAGGCTGGCCACGCTGGCCGATATCGACATCATGATCTCGGCCGTTCCCTCGCGGACGTTGCTGCCGAGAATCGGCTTGTCCAGCTCCAGCATCTTCCGCAGCAGCGTGCCGGAGACGTGCACGGATTCGTCGGCCTGGCCGGCAACGTAAAGACGCAGCGGCTTTTCGAACGGCGTCTGGCGGTTCATCCGCAGCAGTATCGCGTGCTTGGCGCCGAATTCCTGCCGGGTCATCATCTCGCAGAGCATCTGCTGACGGGCATGGGGATCATCCTGAACGGCCAGGTCGTGCGCCATCTCGGACAAAATGTCCAGGTGCCGCGTCTCGATCCGCAGCGGGGCATGCTCGTCCATCGCGACCAGCTCGGCATGCTCGGCGGCGGTGGTTTCCAGCAGAGCGGGCGCGTCGGCCGACTGGTCCGTGGAGAGCTGCCCCGTTTCCACCCATTGCAGGCGGAAGCTGCCCAGTTCCATCACTTCGTAAGGGTTCAGGGCATGCTCGACGACCTTCTGGCCGCGAATCTTCGTCCCGTTCCTGCTGCCCAGATCGCGGACGATCCACCTGCCGAACGGATCGCGAAGCAGTTCGGCGTGCTTGCGGGAAACAGTGTCGTTATCAAGCCTGATTCCGGCCTCCTGGCAGCGGCCTATCAGGACGTGCGAACCCTGAAGCGGATGCTCTTCAAGCGTCTTGCCCCGCTCGTCTATTATTCGCACGCAAAATTCTGCCAACGCGGTCATGGTTTCGCGATATCGCCTCCGGCTATGTCTTTATCAGATTATACCGGCAGCGGCGGGCCTTGGGTATGCCGTTTTTATAATCAGGCGCAATTCCTTTTGCCGATATCTAAACTGACCCGGACTTGCGGCGTAAAAGGCATGGAGGCCCAACAACGCCTGTCCCGCCGGACAGGCTCTCAGGCCAAGGGCGGCTCTCGAACGGTCCGGCCGACAGACCATGATCCGCTACACATGCAGCCACTGCTGGGAACCGATGGAATCGCCGGGATGCCTCGAATGGGAAGGCGAAGTCTGCCCCGCCTGCCGAAAGACCACGATCGTCCTGCCCGACGCCCTGCATTGCATGGGCGGGCTGATCCGGGAATTCGGGCGGTCAATATCCGCCCGCCTGGCGGCGCAGATCGGGGACCTCGGCGGCGAGCCTTCCGCATCGTGCGACCTGGAGACCGCCGCATATCTGCACTTTCTGCTGAACCTTCCGCCCCGCCGCCACGGCCAGCCCGCCGCGGTCGTCGAGGCGCTCGACAGGATAGCAACGCACATCGCCGTCGATCTGGGAGGCAGGCAGGCCGCCGGATTCATCATCACGCGCACCACCCAATACGCGATGATCTGGCATAACCTGACCGGCGGGCTGACGGACGTGGTGGCCGAATCAATGGCCTTTCTGGCAGACAATCTCTGTGCGGCCGCGAAATTCCCCGAAGATGAAACCGTCTGCGACCTGCCCGTCCTCCAGCACAGGCACGCCAAGGCCCTCGATCTGCGGGACTTTCTGATCGAGCATTACGAGGAACTGTTCTACCCGTTCCTCCAGGCCCTTTCCTGGATATGCTCGCGGACGCCCGACATCTCCGCCCTGCCGCTCGACCAGGCCGAGGCGCTCGTCCAGGAGGCATTGGACCTCTACGGCCCGGCGGACGACGAGGTTTTCTCCGACGATACCAGCGGCGGTGAATCCGGCCGCCGCCCCGGCGGAAGATCCGCAGCATGACAGCCCGTTGGAAATGTGTCACGGCGGCGGGAACGCCGCTCTTCTGAGCGGCTTTTACACCGCCAATCGGGAGATTGGCGTTCCCGGCCCTTCCGGCTTCGCCGACAGGCCACTCAATCCCCGATCTTGTTGATCGTCGTCTTTACGACTGGGGCTGGAGGTTTGCTTCCAAACTGCACCAGATACCCGAGAAAAAATGGATCCATAACCAGGCAGAAGTGATGTTCAACCTGAATCCTCCGATTGCCGAGATTCCGCAATATCGCAACAGCGCCATTGCCAAAATCGATTGTTTTTTCAAAGCCGCTTTGCGTCAACCCCGAAAAACTTTCCGGAACCAGGCTGGGGCCCGCAAAAGGCGTCATTTTATTTCCCATAAACATGCCTGTTAAAATCAGCAGATTCAACGTGATTGGCTGAACTCCCTGAAAGGAATCATAAATTTCATATATCCGTTTCTCTTCCTGCGGACGTGTGGACTCGCTGAATTCCCGGTCCAACTCCATGAGATAGCCCAATATGTGCCGGTTATTGCGGGGCACTCTCACCTCCGTAAGTAGAATGATTGACGAACCATCCCGGGTTAACCGAAATTCTGCATGCCCGGCGTCGATCGCCTTGACATCCAGACCCTCCAGATCGATGTCCTTGTAAATGTCGATCAAAAGCCCGGATTTATTATCCGACAACCGCTCCAACACGCCGGCCTTCAGACGTTTGGGATTGACCGGAATCCTTCCAATCCGGACACATTCCCGAATCGTGTCCTTATTCTCGTCTTCCAGTCTCCTGTTATGCTTACCGTCGGGCAAACCATCCGATAAACGGTCGAGAACCCCTTCCATTGTGCAGAATCTGATCCAGTCGTCAGTGTTTGGCCCGTATTCATTCTGCCAATTGGAGGGCGTTTCATGGAAGAAATTCGGCGGAACCTGGAACTCCAGCCGCCAGTCCGAAAAACCAAGCTGCATCAGCACCCAATGTTCGATGGCATGATTGATGTAAAACTTGGCGATCACATTGCCCTTGCAATCGGTTCGAACGCCCATTTGTTTTAACGCACGAATCGCCGGCAGAGCGAATACAAATACGTCGCAACACGAATCAATTCTGTCATCCCCTGCCGGAGCCGTCGTGGTTCTGGTTGCGGTCAATATTCCGCGACCTGCCAGGGCCTTGCCGAGTTCGATCTGATTGTACTGGTCCAGTTCGGGATTGCACCCAGCCAGAAGCAGCACGGCCAGTCCGCACAATGCGATTGTTTTCATGGCTCTGAACCTCCCTTCTTCGCACATCATCGGATTATAAGCGATTCTTGACGGAGCCGAAACAGCTTTTTTGTGGTGCGGGCGTCCCGCCGGCAATTTTTTCTTTTCGTGCAGGCAGGACTTGTCCGGCGAAGCCTTGGCGAAATCGGAAGCTGCGCCAGACGAGTCGGCGAAGCCGGATTGCGAGCATATTCTTTTTTATGGAAATCTGCCCCACAACGGACTATGTTTGCATCCTTGGACGTTTGCGACAAAAACATCCCGCACCGCAAGGCCCGCAGGATGTGGGTGTAAAACCCCTCGCCCTCAAGGGAGAAGGCGGCCGGCCGCGGAACGAGCCGTACCCGTGCCAGGGGGTAAGAGTGATCTGCCAGGCAGGTTCTGGCGCGGGGCGGCGGATGCGACCGGAACATGCGAAGCGACCGCGATATTCACGATAATGTCGCCTTCGTCTTCGTCAACCCCCATCAATCGGGCCGAAGAAAGGAGTCATCGCCCGCGTCATGGTCCAGTCAGCCCTCTACGACCGGTCGGTGCTTCACGTCCTGAGCGGCACGGGCAACACGCTGCTCGCGGCCGCGTGGATGCGCGACGTCCTGGCCGCCCGAGGCGTCCCGACAAGACTGGTCCCCGTGCGGAAACGCCGATCCGCGCCCCCGGGACAATCCCAGGCCCTCTCGCCCCCGCCCGCCGCGGCAGGCGCCCGGGCGCTGGAGGGGTTCCTCTTCCCCACGCACGGGTTCACCGCCCCCTGGCTGATGATCCGCTACGTCCTGTCTCTGCCTCGCGCGCGGGGAGCGGACGCCTTCGTATCCGCCTCCCGCGCCGGGTGGAAGGCGGGGGTCTATCTCCCGGGCCTGGAGGGGACGGCCGGCTACCTGATCGCGTTACTGCTCTTCTTCAAGGGCTATCGCGTTCGCGGGGTCCAGGCCATCGACCTGCCCACGAACTGGATCGCCGCGCACCCCCCGCTTGGCGCGCGGAGCGTGGAGCACTTTCTGGTCCGCGGCCGGGCGAAGGCCGAGAGGTTCATCGGGCGCATCGGGGAAGGCCGGACCAGCTTCGGCTGCGGCAGCCTGATCGCCCTGATCCTGGGCCTGGCGCTCCTGCCGGTTTCGCTGGGCTACCTGGTGTACGGGCGGTTTCTGCTGGCGAAGATCTTCTTTGCCAGCGCCCGCTGCACGGGCTGCGGGCTTTGCGCGATCCACTGCCCGGCGGGGGCGATCCGCATGCGAGGCCGCCGCCCGCGCCCGTACTGGACCTTCTCTTGCGAGAGTTGCATGCGATGCCTCTGCTGCTGCCCGGAACGGGCGGTCGAGGCGGGGCACTCGTGGGCTGCCCTGCTGGTCTGCCTCACTTTCGTTCCGGTCTCGGTCTGGCTGGTGAACTGGCTGCTGCCGCTCGCCCCGTGGCTCTCGCAGTTCCCGCAAACCTGGCTGCACCGGATCGCGCACTACGTCTGCTATTTGCTCTCGATTCTCGCGGCGTACCGGCTGTTCTGGCTGGCGATCCGCATCCCGCCCATCAACGCCCTGTTCACGTTCACGACCTTCACCCGCCTCTGGGGGCGCTACCGCGCGCCCGAGACGAAGTGGGGAGGTTTTCCGTGCGAGGATGCGGGCATGTCCGATGAAGTCGAAAAATGACGGGAACGGGTGGCATTGTCCGCATCCTTTTGCGGACATGTGTTTTGATGTTTTCATGGTTTGAACGGCCTGCGCCGCCTCTAAGCTCGACTGCGCCAACATTCTGCCCAACGGCCAGAGCGACCATGCGGCCCGGAAAAAGACCCGATGGCAGGTGCTGAAATGGCCGTCAATCAGGCCTTGCACCATTCGGAGCATGCCGGTTACGGTGCGACGTCCCGTCGCCAGAATGGCCCCGACGATCAGAGGCAGCGCTCGCTGAAAAGTCGGTTGGGTGAATGCGACGGAAAAACTCATCAAAAGCGGCTCAGCAGCCGATGGAAGAGAAAGCATAATTGGACTCCTTCCCGATTCGCGGTCTTGACAACAGCAATATCGGCAGGAGTCCTTTTATTGCGCCAGTATTTGCCGCCCTTGCCGGCGGCGAAAGATGCTTAAAATTGGCAAAAGTCGAGCTAAACCGCGTTCCCTTTTTCCATTCCGCCCGACGCCTCACTGGTCCCTTGGTTTCTTGGGCGGGTCCTTTTGGCCGTCGAGTCCATGCTTACGATCATCCGTCTTTGGCGTCCCGGGCGGAGGGGCCGGATTGAACGGAATTCTTCTTTCGGGGAACGTCGATTCCACGCTTTCGATAAGAACCGTAACGAACGGGTCGGTCCTGTCGGCGTAACCCTTTGAAGCCATCAGGTCTCTCATTATCTGGCTGAAAATTTCCTGATATGGGCTCTTCCTGTCGGGCGGACCGGCGACGATGACGGATTTCGAGCCTTCCGGCTTGAGATCCCCTTTATCCGAGAAGGTTATCCACATGGATTTCCCCTTTCCCCATGATGCGATCTGGTCGAATTCCGTCAGCGACTCGGGGTGTCTGGGGCTGCTTACCTTGATGCAGTAGAATCTGAAGTTCTTCTGGACCGCCTTTTCGACCAGTTCCTTTATCTTGTCCATCGTTTCCTTGTGGGGCGGGGCGTCGCCGATCAGCACGACGACCTTCTGCCCCTTGGGCATCCAGGACTGTTTTTCAACCGCGGCCTGGAGGCCTTCCAGCACCGCCTCGGGCACATCCCCGCCTCCGCCTGCGGTGATTCCGCTTATCCTGCCGGCGGTCCATAAAAACAGCGACACCTCCGCCGGGGCCCTTGAGGCCATGTTCAAACAATATGGCGCACCACTGGTAGCCAAGATGGACAACGGCAGCGAGTTCAAGGGCGATGTGCCGGAACTTCTGGGACAATATCTTGTTGTTCCGCTCTTGTCGCCGGCGTACTGGCCTCAGTATAATGGCTCCGTCGAGGCAGGGATGGGCCCGTTAAAGACAAAGATGTATCATGAGGCAATGCGGCATGGCCGCAGCGGAGAATGGTCGAGCGATGATCTTGAGCATGCAAGATGGCAGATCAATACGGCACCCCGGCCCGTGCTCGTCAGGAGATTCAATCTGCCGGCCGGTCTGGCCACCCCGCAGCTTATATGGCAGACCAGAAAACCCATCACAAAAGATCAGCGCCTGGAGTTCATCGAGACTGTCAACGTCAAGCGTGAAGAAGTCATGGAAGAGTTCAAGGAAGCCGGGGAGGATATTAACAAGCGTCAACTCGCCACCGTGGCGAGAGAATCGATCAGCCGAGCGCTCGTGGCGCTGGGCTATCTTAAGGTCCGGAGGAAGCGTATTACTCCGCCATTTAATCTTAAAAAAATGGGAATCATTAGGTGAATGCCACACTGTTTGGGACCATTAAACCTGCCTCTGGCAAAAAATAAAGAGTTAATAATAATGAAAGCGGAGATTAGCTTTGATTTGATTATGGAAGAGAATATGTCTTTCGTAGAGGGTACTTATCGTTTGCTGGGAGGTGACTGGCAGGTTTTCATCTTTAGTCGATCTCCAACATCACAGCCGGAGATAGATACCACAGTTAAATGGAAGAGCGGTGCTACCGGTGTAAGAGTGATTTTCCCAAAATCTAAAAAACTCAACAAATCTGTTGTAATAAAGGTGCTGTCTCAATCTTTTGGAGTAACGGAATGGCAAGAAGTACATGGACCCGATTCAATGCAACTTAGGTAAGCTCGACTTTTGCCAATTTTAAACATCTTCCGCTGTGATGGTGTTGTTCACCGAGTTATGTAAACGATTTGTTCGGGTTTTTTCGTAGCTGTTGAGGGCTGCGATGCTGCTATTTTGGCAAGCGAAGACATTTACTCTCGAACCCGCCACAGGCAGACGGGCCAGCATCCTTGAACACCCCGGCCGAGACGAAAGCCTCGGCCGGAGAACTGCCGGCCTTGATCTTGGCAATGTTGTCGGCCTCCCACGTGTCGCGGGTGATCACAAAATACGCCCCTGCTCCCGCCGCGGCTGCCACGACCGCTATCGCTATGATGACTATTGCCGCGGTATTGCTTCCCTTCAAAGGACGATGAGCGGCGCGATCTTGAGAGTGAGCCATAAATCATCCTCAGTGTAAGAGTTTTACCTGTACCCCAGGCGGCCAGTGTAATTAATAGTTTATTTTCGCAGTTTTTGCGGATTGTGTCAACAAAAACCGGCGCCTTCCCTGACCGGCGCCTCCCGTTCAGTTTGACTCTATCTGTCCATCCTGCCGAAGCGGTGGTATGCCTCGACGAGGGCAAGGATATTTTCGGTCGGCGTGTCGGGCAGGATGTTGTGCGACGTGCCGAAGATATATCCGCCGCCTTCGGCGAGGATTTCGGCCCGGTCCTTGACGTGCTCGGCCACGTCGGCCGGCGTGCCGTGCGGCAGAACGCCCTGTATGTCGATGCCGCCCTGGAATGCAAGGTGTTTCCCGAACTGCCGCTTGAGCGTTGCCAGTTGTTCGCCCATGGCCTGCGGCTGGAGCGACTGCAGGATATCCAGCCCGGCGTCGATGAAGTCGCCCACGAGCGGCACGACGTTGCCGCAGGTGTGGTACATCGTCTTCATGCCGAAGCGGTGGGCAAGTTCGCAATACGCGGCCAGCCGCTTCTTGAAGAACCGTCGGTACATGTCCGGCGAGACCCACGTGCTGGTCTGCGTGCCCATGTCGTCGCCCATCAGGAAGATGTCGGCCTGTCCGCCGGCGGCCTCGAAGAGCCGGCGATTGTATTCCAGGTAGTAGTCGCTTATGTGCCGAAGGAGGCACTCAGCCAGCGGCTCATCCAGCACCAGGTCGGCCATGAACTGCTCGACCCCGCGGATGTACATCGCGGGCTTGAGCTGGGCCGTGCGATCGGTGCGGTCCGCGCCGAGCGCCACGCAGCAGCCGGTTTCCTTCAGTTTGCGGCAGGCCTCTCCGACGCCGGAGAAGTCCCACAGGTCCGCCGTCGGCCAGTTGTGGCGTTCGATCTCGGCCAGGCTGCTCGCCTCGGCCAGCGGACTGCGGAGCAGGTGCTTGTAAGTCCAACTGTAAGTGGTACCGTCGCGGCGCGTCCCGCCGACGGTCTGCTCGGCCCGCAGCACGCCCCAGTGGTCCAGCGATTCGCCTTCGCCGGCCTGGAACCGTTTCGGGTCCTTGAGCGGCGGGCCGTTGAAATACCGCAGGTCCACGTCAAACTTCCGCAGGACGGCGTCCTTGTCTTTGAATCCCAGAGCCTCCTGAATCTGGCGGAAGACGTCCGGCACGGCCCAGAAATCTATCGGAATGCGGTCGGGGCTGCGATGATTGATTGCCTCCAGCACCCGCTGCCTGTGTGTCATAGCCTGTCGGTCAGAAGTTTCCATTTGAGACGTCCGGATTCACGTTTTTGCCAATCAGGAATTTCATTGTTTGGCCGCCAGCCTGGCCGGGTCGCTGGAATCCATGAAGTGATAACCGATCATATGGCAGATGATCATGTGGGCATCCTCGATGATCCCCATGTGCGGCTCGGGGACTAGGATATTAAGCTCGACGGCCTGGCCGAGCTTTCCGCCGTCGCGGCCGGTCAGTCCGATGGTGCGGCAGCCGGTTGAGCGGGCGAACCGGGCTGCCTCGACGACGTTGGGAGAGTTGCCCGATCCGCTGATGGCAATCAGCACGTCGCCGGCCGCCGCGAAATTCTTGAGCTGCTCGACGAATATCGCGCTGTAACTGACATCGTTGGCGTAGGCGGTCATCGTGGCGATAGGGTCGGTCAGGGCCAACACGCGGAAGCGGCTGGGCTGGCCGTAGCTGGCGCCTTTGAGCAGGTCGCAGGCCAGGTGCGAGGCCGTCATCGCGCTGCCGCCGTTGCCGCAGGTGTATATCGTCTTAGCCGCATCGCGGGTCTGGCCCAGCCAATCAACCGCCTGCCGGACTTTTTCGATGTCGATCCCGGCGACGGCCTGCAGCACCCGAGCCCGATATTTCTGAAGATATTCCATCGTCGTTCACCCGAAAAACGCCGTCAGGCCGCAAGGCAGGGCAGGTTTTGCCGATTTGCCATGCCATAATTTTTCCAATATTCATGTAACCATTGTCAAAGATCGGCCAAAAGATGGAAAAGGCCGGCAATTGTTGCCGGCGATGCGACCGACTGACGCAGGATACTATACCGATTGAATCATCCAGTCCAGCGGCAACGGCATTGAACCATGTTATATTTTTATGGACAAAAAAGTGGCCTTATCAGATAATGCCTTTGAAAAAATGAATATAGCCGGACGCGAATTCGCCTTCTGGTTATCTTATCATTGACGTAAATGCGGATTAGAAAAAACCATTCCAACCAATAAGGAGTCTGAAAATGGCCAAGTTCAACACACTTGCTCTCGTCGTCGGAATTATCGCATCGGTTCAACTGGCCCGGGGCGGCGAATTCATCTGGGTAGAGGGCGAGACGCCGACGACGGCCAATTTCCAGTTCAAGGCGGCCTCCTCGCCGATCTGCTCCGACGACAAATGGCTGCATTACACAACTGATAAGGCCAAGGGCACGACTATTGAACCGGCCAATCCACCCGCCAGTCAGCCCGGCGGCAAACCCCCGAAAGAAGAACCCAAGGCCGTCAAACTGGATGAGCCGCTGGTGGCACAATACGATTTCCAGGCCAAGCAGGCCGGCGAATACGAGTTTTGGGCGCGCATCGGCTTTGAGTTCGCCCGCGCGCCCCTGCAATTCCAGGTGGACGGCGGGGAATGGAAGACCGTCGCCCCGGAGGACCTGACCACGAACGTGATGCGGATCGGGCGATGGTGCGAGGACGCCTGGATGAAGATCGGCATGGTCAAGCTTGACGCCGGCAAACATATCCTGAAAGCGCAATGCGTCGAATCCACGAAAGGCGGGCGCGTGCTGATCGGGCTGGATTGCTTCGCCTTCATCGCCGGGGGGAACTGGACGCCCGAGGGCAGGCTCAAACCGGGCGAACAGTATAACGAGCAGATCGACAAAGACGCCGCCGGCCAGGTGTTCAAATTCGCGGCCGAAATTCCAGCCGAGCCTTCGGCCCGCGCCGAGCTGCCGCTGGAGGGCCTCTGGCAGGTGGCCCGCTACGACGACATGGAGATGTCCAAGGACATCTACGAGCCGATCAAGGCCCTGCCGAAAGAAAACGAGTACGAGCTGCGCTGGCGCGGCATAAAGCTGCCGGTGGCCGGCGACGCGGAATTCAGGCAGGACCTGATGCTCGGCCATCGCCTGATCTACCAGACGAAGATCGACGTGCCCGAAAAGCTCAAGGGGCGGTCCTTCGTGCTGCATTTCTCCGGCACGGCCTGGATAGTCGGCGTGTTCGTCAACGGACAATACATCGGCGGGCACAAATCGTCGCTGGTTCCGTGGGACATCGACATCACCAAAGGCGTCAAGCCGGGCCAGGCCAACGTCGTCTCGCTGGTGATCAAGGACTGGTACTACGCGATCGATAACCAGAGCCACTTGCACAAAGCGGTCAAAACCGTTGACAGGAAGCGCAACCAGTCGCAGGAAGATGTGAGAAACAACTCCTTTGTCGCGCCCGTGTATCCGTCCAGCAAGGGCGAGGACAACGTACCCGATTACGGCATAACCAAGCCCATCAAGCTGGTAGTCGCCGGACCGGCCTACACATCCGACACGTTCGTCCGCACAAGCGCGGCCAATAAGAAATTGGACGCGACCGTTACGGTTGCCAACCCGGGCGGCGCAGCGGCGGATATCGAGGTTCAGTGCGAGGCGGTGCACGTCAAGACCGGCAAGTCCGAGAAAACCTTCAACCCGGTCAAGGTCAGCGTCCCTGCCGGCGGTTCGCAGGCAGTCGAGGTCGGCGGCGACTGGGCCGACGCCAAGCTCTGGTGGCCGTCCGAATCGGTGGACGATCTGCCCGACTGCTACTGGCTGAAAACCACGCTGACACAGGGCGGCAAGGCCCTCGACGTGCGGCAGGACCTCTTCGGATTCAGGGAAATTACAATCCGGGGCAAGGACCTGCTGCTCAACGGCGTGGTCTGGCGGTTGTGGAACTGGGTTGACGTTCCCAGGACCAGCAAGACCGAGCAGCAGTGGTTCGAGAAATATCACGGCCAGTACGACCGGTTCCACCGGATATGCGCCGACACGGACAACCGGCTGTGGGGTTATCGTGAGAAGGCGCTGGATTTCTTCGACAGGTACGGCGTGCCGGGCAGGCTTTCGACGTGCATCGACGGCATGTTCATCAATTACAACCTCAGGAATGATCTGGTCTGGGAGAACTTCGCCGAGCACGTCAGGCAGCTCGTCCTGGCGTACCGCAATCACCCGTCGATTCTGATGTACAGCCTGGAAAACGAGCTGATATTCATCAACGCCGTGCTGCGGTTCCGCAACGAATACAATATATGCGAGGACAAGTTCCACGGCCTGTGCAAACTGGCCAAGGAACTCGACCCGACCCGTCCGTCGTTCGGCGACGGGGCCGGCGACTGCCGATCCCAGTGCGAGATCAACTGCCAGCATTACGCCTGGCCAAGGGGCGAGGAATTTCCAACCCAGTCCTACAAGTTCAAGCTCAAGCCGGAAAACGAGGACCATGACACGTATCGCAAAAACAATCCGGACCGCAAGGATCTGTTCGTCTGGGACGGCAAGAGGCCGTTGATAGGCGGCGAGGAATTCTACTATTCCGGCAACGTTTCGGGCATGGCATGGATAGGCGGGCCGGACGTCTATCGCGGCAAGAAATTCGCCGACAAGGCGGCCGGGCTTTATATGCTGATCGCCGGGCAAGGCGCCCGCTGGCAGGGCGAAACGGGGTTCTGCCCGTGGGTCGCCCATCTGCCGGAAGCCGACAACGCCATGAAACCACGCACCGTCTTCGTCCGCGAGTGGAACTCGGTCTTTTTCCCCGGCGGGCAGCTCAAGCGGACGATCAAGGTCTTCAACAGCACAAGACGAAATGACCCGCTTACCCTCAAATGGAAACTGGTCTTCGACGGCAAAGACGCCGATTCCGGCCAGAAGACCTATCCGCTGCAAGCAGGCCAGGAACAGGAAGACTCACTGACAGCCAAACTGCCGGCATCCGACAAGCGGATGGAAGGGCAGCTCAATCTCGAACTGTCAGCCGGCGGAAAGGTCGTCTTCAGCGACTCCAGGCCGATAACCGTCCTGCCGAAATCCGGCACTCCGGCAGGCCTGGACGCACAAAGCTTGGCCCTGTACGACCCCGAAGGGACGGTCCGCAAGTGGATGGAAGATCGGAAACTGCCCTTCAATGCCCTGGAAAGCCTGGCGGACATCCCGGCCGGGGTCAAGGTTGTTGTCGTCGGCAAGGATGCGATAACGGCGGATATTAAAAAGACCTTCCCGGCCAAACTGCGCGAACTCATTCCGGCCGGAAAGATCGTCATTATCCTGGAGCAAAAGACTCCCATGGAAGGCGGCGACCTGCCCTTGGCCGACATAATGATCGCAGGCGAGGAGAAGGACAAGCCAGCCCGCCCGGAGTACGTGCTCGGCGGGGGCAAGAGCGGCCAGATCGCATTCCCGATGGCCATGGTCCACCCGGTCTTTCGGGACCTTGCCCAGCGCGACTTCTTCACATGGAGCGGCGACGAGGTGGTGTTCAGGTCGAGTTACAGCGCCCCGCCGGGCGGGGTGATCCCGCTGATCCAGGCTGGCGGAGACCTTGGCCTGATGCCGATGATGGAGGCGCAAATCGGCACTGGCAGCCTGGTGCTCAGCCAGGCCCTGATAGCCTCTAAACTCACAACAGAACCTGTCGCCGACCGGCTGCTTTATAACCTGCTTAACTGGACGGCGTCGAAGGCCTCGGCCAAGCCGGGCAAGACCCTGGCCGCGCTGGCCGGCGACAAGACGCTGGAATCCTTCATTTCCGAAACGTCGGTCAAGATGGAACCATGCGACTCGGTCGCAGCCGCTCTGGCGGGCGACGCCAACGTGCTGATTGTCAAAGCCACGCCCGCCGCCGTGGCCGAACTGAACCAGTCGAAGGACAAGGTTAAGGCCTTCTGCGAAAAGGGCGGCTGGATAATGCTCTGCAACGTGGATGAAAAAGGCATCAACGACTTCAACCAGCTCGTCGGCTTTGAGCACAGGCTTCGCAAATTCCGGAAAGAGGCCGTCGTGCTGGGCGAGCGGACCGACCCGCTGCTCATGGGCCTCAGCGACCGCGACGTGAACATGCTCGGCATGGAATTTATCGCGTCCTGGAAAAACCTTTACTACGTCTCGGACCGCGTTTTCACCAATGTTGTGGACGGCGATCAGATCGCCGGTTTCGCCGTCTTCGGCGCCGCCGCCACGCAAGGCACGGAAGGCAAGACCGCTCCGTCAACCGTGCTTACCGACGGCCTGACGAACGCCGATTTCTGGAAATACATCCAGTATTTCAAGTCCGGAGGCGACGAATTTGACCTGATATTTGACAAGCCGGAAACCTTCACCCGTTTCTCATTCTGCTCGGCCCCGATCTATCACACGCTCAAGGACATAGAACTTCTGTTTGACGGCAAGGACGCGGCGCCTTTCACGTCGGCGCAGACCACAGACATGCAGGAAGTCGAATTCACGCCCCGCCAGGCGAAGGTTGTAACCGTCAGGATCAAGGATTTTTACCCCGGAGATTCCAGGTCGGAACTTGTGCAGATAGACGATCTCCAACTGTTCCGCAAGATGCCCGACGGCTGGGACAAGCGGGTGATTTTGCTCACACAGCCGGGCGGGCTGGTCAAGTACCCGATCGGCAAGGGCGGCATACTGCTCAACCAGATCGATTACACCGAAACCTTCGACCCCAAGTCCAGGGATAAAGGCGTTGAAAACATCAAGGTCAGCGTCAAGAAAAAGCTGTCGCTGTACAGCAATCTGCTCCGCAACCTTGGTTCGTCCTTCAATACGGCATCGCCGCCCCCGCCGGAGAAACCCAAACCGGCGCCGAAAAAATGACGCCAGGATTCCCGCCGGCCTTTGCCGGCAGGACCCGCTTTGCCGTGAATTGGCGCGAGGATGGCCCCGATGCGGGTTGTCCTCGCGCCTGTTGTTTTATTGTGGTTCGCGGCATCGCCGGAATGTAAGATGTGCGCTCATACAGGAGCAGACATTGGATCGCATCAGTCTTGACGGAACGTGGGAGTTGACCTTCGGGCCGCAGCAGTGTTCCGGACCGATAGAACCTGAGCATTTGGGCTGGCATGACTGGCCGACGATACCGGCGCAGGTGCCCGGCAACGTGGAACTGGACCTCATGGCCGCCGGCGTCCTGCCGGACATCGCCTTCGGCGAAAACATTCACCAGCTCCGGCCTCTGGAAACGTACCAATGGTTCTATCGCCGCCGGTTCGACAGCCCGCCTCTGGCGCCAGGCCAGCGGGCCCAACTGGTCTTCGACGGCCTGGACTGCCTGGGGACGGTCTGGCTGAACAGGCGGAAGGTCGGCCAGACCGACAACATGCTGATCCCGCACCGCTTTGACGTTACGAATGTCCTCAACGTCGCGGGTGAAAATGAAATTGCCGTGCGCATTGCCTCGGCCGTCCTGGAAGGGCGCAAACACCTGCCGGAGGCCGTCGAACACGCCACGGGCCTGTGCTGGGAAGCCCTGAACGTCCGCAAGGCCTCGCACATGTACGGCTGGGACATCCTGCCCCGGCTGGTCAGCGCCGGCATCTGGCGGAGCGCGGGCATCGAAATAGTGAATCCGACCCGCATCTGCGACGTTTACGCGACCGCCATGCGCGTCGACGAACGCGCCCGCACCGCCGACCTGCTGGTTCAGTGGAATGTTGTAACGGACAGGCCATCCACGGATGATTGCATTTTTCGCGTCGAGCTGGCGCGAAACGGGAAGATCGCCGTCGCGCACAGCGAGCCGGCCCTGTGCACGCACGGCCGGGCGGTCCTGGCCGTGTGCAACGCCGATCTCTGGTGGCCTAAAGGCTGGGGGGAACCGGCCCTTTATGAATTGTCGGTCTCGCTGCTCGATTCGGGCGGCGAGGAACTGGCCCGGCACAGCCAGACGGTCGGCCTGCGTACAATAAAACTGATCCGCACCGACGTTACCTCCCCCGAAGGCGACGGCCAATTCCAGTTCGTCGTCAACGGGCAAAAGCTTTACGCTCGCGGCACCAACTGGGTTCCGCTGGACGCCCTGCACAGCCGCGACAGCCTGAACCTGCAAGCCGCCATCGACATGCTGGAAGACCTCAACTGCAACATGGTCCGCTGCTGGGGCGGCAACGTCTACGAGGACCACGCATTTTTCGACCTCTGCGACCGGCGCGGAATACTCGTCTGGCAGGACTTCGCCCTGGCATGCGCAACCTACCCGCAGAACGACGATTTCTGCCGCCGAATAAGCGACGAGGCCCAGACGATTGTCAAACGTCTGCGAAACCATCCGAGCCTGGCCCTGTGGGCGGGCAACAACGAAAATGACGAGGTCTTCAACTGGATCTCCAGCCCGGTCGATCCCAATTCAGACCGCATCAGCAGGGGAGTGCTGGATGACGTTGTCCGCCGGCTGGACCCGTACCGCGATTATCTGCCCAGCTCGCCCTATCGCGGGCCGGAACTTATCCGCCGCGGCGACGAGTCGCTCAAGCCCGAAGATCATCTGTGGGGACCGCGCGGCGATTTCAAGGGGCCGTTCTACACCGCCTCGAATGCCCATTTCGTCAGCGAGATCGGATACCACGGCTGCCCTGACAGGCTGACGCTGGAACAGATGATGGGCGAGGAAAACGTCTGGCCGTGGCAGAATAACGACCACTGGCGGACGCGGGCGGTAAGGCCGCACCCCAAATGCGGGATATATGATTTCCGCATCGAACTCATGGCCCGCCAGATAAAAATCCTGTTCCCGCAAGTGCCGTCGGACCTGGACGATTTTATTTTTGCCAGCCAGATAACCCAGGCCGAAGCATTGAAATTCTTCGTCGAGACCTGGCGGCTGGGCAAGGGCCGGCGGACGGGAATGCTCTGGTGGAATCTCCGCGACGGCTGGCCCGTCATCTCCGACGCGGTCGTGGATTATTACAACCGCCCCAAACTCGCCTATCATTATCTCAAGCGCGTGCAGGCCGACGTGTGCGGCATGGCGGGCGAGGCGGCCGGCGGGGCGCACCCGATCTGCGCCGTCAACGACACGCTCGCCGATGTCGCCGTCCGGCTGGAGGTCAGCGACGCCGATACGCACAGTGTCCTGCTTCAGACGGATGCGGCCGTCCCGGCCAACGGAATTGCCCGCGCGGGCGAAATCCCCGCACCCGCCCGCCCGGCAATGTGGATTATCAAGGTCTCATACCCACAAAAAGAATCGCTCAACCATTACCTCGCCGGCCCAAGGCCCTTCGACCTCAATATCTGTCGCGCCTGGCTGAAAAAAATTCTCCCGGCGCAGAATATGTCTGGATGAACGGTTAGCCACCCGTTGAAAATGTGGCGCGGGCATCTTGCCCTCGAAAGGCGTGTTTTTTCTAAGGTTTCCGCGGCGAGCTTGTCCGGGCTACGTCGGGCAAGCCCGTTTTTACCTCTCGCTGCGAAACCGAACATGCCACCAGCCAAGCCTGTTTTTACTTCTTGGCGCAAAAGCCGAATATGCCACCCGCCCACGCTGCAATACTGCCAAAATTTACAAATTTACAAGTGGCGGCTTGACGGGCGGGCTGTTGGGGGTTAGTATTCCCGGCCTTGTTGCAAGGCGTCATTCGTCCGGCGGGCGTGCCCGAAAGGGCAATGGGCTTGCGAGGTAGCGGCCGCACGCTCAGGCCTCAGGACGAAGCCACATGCCGCTGCACGGATTTGCCTCGCACAGTCCCTGACGCCAGGCCGTCGGAACGATGGCCGGACGATGACGAGGGAACAAATTACACGCAGCCGCGTAGGTCTTGCGCGAAAGTCGCGAAACGAACGCGAGACTGACCGTCATTACCCGGTGGTGTAATTGGCAACACAGAAGGTTTTGGTCCTTCTATTCCAGGTTCGAGTCCTGGCCGGGTAATGCTTATTGGAAATTGGCTTTCAAAGACAATAAAGCGGATAAATGAACCGGATCGCAAACATGCAGTTTGACGGCAAAGTCATGCGGATGCTCGGCGTCCGCTCGATCATGCCGCGCACGGCGGGGGGCAAGGCATGAGCAGCCTGAGAATCTTCGCCGGAAGGGCCAACCCGCAACTGGCACAGAAGATCAGCGACTACCTGGGCGTCCCGCTGGGCAAGGCCAAGGTACAGGTCTTCCCCGACAGCGAGATCATGGTCAAGGTCGAGGAGGACGTCCGCGGGCGCGACGTGTTCGTGATCCAGCCGACGTGCCAGCCGGTCAACGAGCACCTGATGGAACTGCTGATTTTCGTCGACTGCCTGCGGCGGGCCTCGGCCGAACGCATAACGGCCGTCATGCCGTACTTCGGCTACGCCAGGCAGGACCGCAAGGACGAGGGGCGCACGCCGATCACCGCCAAGCTGGCGGCCAATCTGATCGCCACGGCCGGCACCGACCGCGTGCTGACGATGGACCTGCACGCGGCCCAGATTCAGGGATTTTTTGACATACCCGTGGACAACCTCATGGCCGAGCCGGTCCTCAGCCGGCACTACACGCAGTTGAAGCTCGACAACCTGGTGCTGGTCAGCCCGGACGTCGGCAACGTCAAGCGGGCCAAGGTCTATTCGCAGCGGCTGGGCGGCGAACTGGCCATCATAAACAAGAGGCGGGTTACCGGCTCGCAGATCGAGATCGGCGAGATGATAGGCAGCGTCGAGGGCAGGAACGTGCTGATGGTCGACGACATGATCTCGACGGCCGGGACGATCGCAAACGCCGCAAAGCTCTGCAAGGAAAAGGGCGCAATCAGCGTCCACGTAGGCGCCACGCACGCGGTGCTGTGCGACCCGGCGATCGAGCGGCTCAAAGATTCGCCCATCGACGAGTTGGTCGTTACCGACACGATACCGGTCGGCCGCGAGAAGACCGACGCACTCGGCGAGCGGCTCAAGGTGCTTTCGGTGGCGGCCCTGATGGGCGAGGCGATGCACAGAATCCACAATGACGAGTCGGTAAGCAGCCTGTTTCAGATAGAAAACCGCCGGTAGCCGACGGAGCCGGCAAGGCAAAGGGTTATAAGATGGAAACATTGAAGGCTAAGGTTCGCACCGAACAGGGAACGCACAAGGCCAGGCGGCTTCGCAAGACCGGCACGATTCCGGGCGTGCTGTACGGCCACGGCGAAAAGACCGTGTCGATCTCCATGGACACTCACGACATATCGCTGGCCATCTCGCGCGGCGAGAGGCTGCTGGAGCTGGACCTGGAAGGCGGCAGGAGCAATGTGCTGGTCAAGAAGGTCCAGTACGACCCGTTCGGCAAGGACATACTGCACGTCGATTTCACCCGCGTCGATCTTGACGAACTGGTCGAGGTCCAGGTGCCCGTAACGCTTCGCGGCACGCCGGCGGGCGCGGCCGAGGGCGGCGTGCTGCACCAGAACTTCGCCCAGGTCAAAATCCGCTGCAAGGTCAAGGACATACCCGACGACATCCGCGTTTCGGTTGCGGAGATGAAGGTCAACGACCGCATCTACATGCGCGACATGAAGCTGCCCGATGGTTCGACGCTGCTGGAGGACAAAGACGCGATCCTCTGCGCGTTGAGCGTCGTGGCCGAGGAGATCGTCGAGCCGGTCGCCGGCGCCGAGGTCGCGGAAGTCGTCGCCTCTGCCGAGCCGGAAGTCATCGGCGAGAAGAAGCGCGAAGAGGCCGAGGCGGCCGAGGCGTCCGAAAAAGCCTCCGAAAAGGCCGAAAAGAAGGCCGAAAAGAAAGCGGAAAAAGAATAACCGTTGCGTCCCGGCCCGCCGGTCCGTGCGGCCGGCGCCGGGCAACTTGCGGAGCCGATCGTGCCCAACGACCAACAGACAGAACTCAGGTTCGTGGTCGGCCTTGGAAACCCGGGCAGGCAGTACGAGCGGACGAGGCACAACGTCGGTTTTATGGTGCTGGCGGAACTGGCGGGCCGATGGGGCCTGGGCCAGCCGGGCCAGAGGTTTGCGGGCCTGTTTTACGACGCCCGGCTGGAAAAACCGGCAGGCCGGCGGCGGGTGATGATGCTCGCCCCGCAGACGTACATGAATCTGTCCGGCCAGGCGGTCGGGCAGATGGCGGGCTTTTACAAGGCCGACTGCCGAAACGTTATGATTGTGCTGGACGACCTGGCGCTGGCGACCGGCCGGATACGGATCAGGCCGGACGGATCGGCCGGCGGACATAACGGACTTGCCGACGTGCTACTGGCGATGGGCACGCAGGAAGTGCCGCGGTTGAGAATAGGAATCGGCCAGGCGCCGGGCGGCATGGACCAGGCCGATTACGTGCTGAGCCGTTTCGGGCCGGAAGAAATTCCGGCTGTGGAACAGGCCGTGAAGCTCGCGGCACAGGCGGTGGAAGACTGGATCTGGACCGGCATGGATCAGGTCATGAACAGGTATAACAGCAAGGCTGACCAGGCCGGCGCGGCGGGCGAATGACGCTCGCGGGCCGGCGGGACTGGATCGGCTGAATATAAAAGAGAACAGCAAGGATACGGAAGAAAACATGGCTGAGAATTTCAAGACTTACGAAGGAATGTTTCTGCTGGATGTCACCGGCGGAGATCCGAATGCCGGCAGCGAACCGGTTAAATCGCTTCTGGCCAGGCACAACGCCCAGGTGCTGGCCCTCAAGCCGTGGGACGACCGCAAGCTCTCCTACGAAATCCGCGGCAAGAAACGCGGCCTGTACGTGCTGGCCTATTTCTCGCTGGACCCGCTGCTGGTCCGCGAGATCGAGCACGATTGCAGGCTCGACGAGCGGTTCCTGCGGATTCTGATCCTGCGGCGGGAAAAGATCGCGCCCGAGACCCTCGCGGCCGAGACGCCGATTTCGGCGCCCCGCAAGGTGCACGAGGAGGCCCATGTGCCGCAGGCCGCCCCGGCTGATCTGCCGAATGCGATTGTCGATGAAATCGTGCCGGATATCGGCGAGGATGACGCCGAAAATTTTAAATCCTGATTCTGTGTAAAGGCCACCTTAATTAAGGAGAAAAAAATGGCGAATTTCAACAAGGTCATCATGATAGGCAACCTGACGCGGGACCCGCAGATGAGTTATCTGCCCAGCCAGACGCCGGTCGTCGAGTTCGGGCTGGCCGTCAACAGGCGATGGCGCGGCAAGGACAACCAGCAGAAGGAGGATGTCTGCTTCATCGACTGCCGGTCCTACGGCAAGCAGGCCGAGACAATCAACCAGTACATGAACAAGGGCAAGCCCATACTGGTCGAAGGCCGGCTTCAGTTCGACCAGTGGGAAGGCAAGGACGGCGTCAAGCGGTCCAAGCACCGCCTGATCGTCGAGCAGTTCCAGTTCCTTGGCTCGGCCGGCGGAAGCGGCGGCCAGGCCGGCGGCGCCAGGGCGCCGCAGGGCCAGAGACCCCAGCCGCAGGCGGAACAGGCCCCCGCGGAACCGCCCTCGGCCGAAGAGGAATTCTCCGAACCTCCGCCCCCGGAAGAAGAAGCCCCCGGCGGGGAGCATATTCCGTTCTGACAGGCGCCAAAGCCGGGCCATATCCGCGCCCGCATAAAGGAAATCGAAGATGCCCAGGATAATGAAGAAGAAGCCGTCCAAGAGCACGATGTTGAAGAAGAAAAAGAAGCGGGCCAGAATCCACGAGCAGGCCAAGTGCAGGTTCTGCCGCGACAAGACCCGCGAAGTCGACTACAAGGACATCCCCGTCCTGAGCAAGCTCATCACGAGCCAGGGCAAGATGTTCTCCAGGAACCGCAGCGGCAACTGCGCGTTCCACCAGCGTTCGTTCAAATCGGCGATCAAACGTGCGCGCTTCCTGGCCCTGATGCCGTACATGGCATAGGCCCGGCGGCGAAACTGTTACCTATTACGAGGACACCGGCATGAAAGTGCTTTTGCGAAGAAACATAATGAATCTGGGCAAGATCGGCGAGGTCGTCGAGGTCAAGGACGGCTACGGGCGCAACTATCTGCTGCCGCAGGGCCTGGCGGTCAACCCGACCAGGTCGAACGTGGCTGCGGTTGAGGCCGAAAAGGCAAGGTATCTGGCGGAACTGGCCCAGCAGCAGAAGGAACTGCGGGCAAGAGCCGACGCCCTCCAGGGCAAGGAGATCACCATCCCCGCCCGCGCCAATCCGGAAGGCGCGCTTTACGGTTCGGTAGGCCCGGCCCAGATCGTCTCGGCCCTGGCCGAGGAGGGAATTTTCATCGAACCCTCGACCGTCATACTCGACACCGCCATACGCAAGCTGGACAAGCACGACGTGCAGCTTGTTTTCGGCGAGGACATCAAGGCGACGATCCACGTCTGGATCGTGCCCGTGCACGACGACTCTGCTGAGGCAGGCCCGCAGGCCGACGCCCCGACCGGACCGGCCGAAACGCCCGCCGAGCAGAAGCCGGCCGAATGAGGCGGCCGCGATTATAATGCCGGTTCCGGTTGAAAATTCCGGCCGGCCGGGTTAATATGGTCTGCTGACGCCGGGATGCGCCCGGCCGATTTGCGAGCGACGGAACTGATTAGCCAGGGAAGGATACGATGTCCAGCGCAAGCCCGACATCCGCACAAGCCGACGCAGCCAGGCCCGACGACCTGGGCCGGGTGGCGCCTCACTCAATCGACGCCGAGGTCCAGGTGCTCGGCTCACTCATGCTCGACGAGCGGGCGTTCGACGTCGTCTGCCAGATCGCAAAGCAGGATTTCTTCTTCCGGCCGGCCCACCAGATCATCTACGGCGTGATCGAGCAGCTCAGTCGGGCCGGCAAACCCTCCGACGTGGTGGCCGTCAAGAACGCCCTCCAGGAATCGGGCCGGCTTCCGGCGATCGGCGGGCTTGAGTACCTGGCCCTGGTGATCGAGAGCGTCCCCAATGCCGCCAACGCCGAATACTACGCCAAGATGGTCCGCGACAAGGCCATGCTTCGCCAGCTCATCCTGGCAGGCAGCCAGATCGTCAAGGATGCTTACGACACACGCCAGGACGCCCAGGAAGTCATCGATCGGGCCGAACAGTCCGTCTACGAGATCGCCCAGGATCAGATCGGCGATCAGGCCGTCGCCATCAGCGGCCTGCTCCAGCAGACCTTCGAGATGCTCCAGGAGCACGAGGGCAGGCTCATCACCGGCCTGGCCAGCGGATACCAGCAGCTCGACGAACTCACCAGCGGATTCCAGAACGGCGAGATGATAATCCTCGCCGCCCGGCCCTCGATGGGCAAGACGAGCTGCCTGCTGAACATCGCCGAGCATATGGCCGTCATAGACAAGCAGCCGGTGGCCATCTTCAGCCTGGAAATGTCCAAGGAGCAGCTCGCCCAGCGCGTGCTGGCCTCGCACGCCCGCTTCAACCTGCGGAATATGAGGAGGGGGATGATCTCGCCTGAGGATTGGAACAACCTTCAGACCGCCGCCGGCAATCTCCAGCAGGCGCCCATGTACATCGACGACACGCCGACGCTGACGGTTTTGCAGCTTCGGGCCAAGGCCCGCAGGCTCGTCGCGGCGTCCGAAATCAAGTGCATCTTTGTCGATTACCTCCAGCTAATGACCTACTCCGGCCGGGCCGACAGCCGACAGGAGCAGATAACCGAAATGTCGCGAGGCATAAAGGCCCTGGCACGCGAACTGTCCGTGCCGGTGATCGCCGCCGCCCAGCTTAACCGCGGGCCGGAAGACCGCCCGCAGCATAGGCCCAGGATGAGCGACCTGAGAGAATCCGGCTCAATCGAGCAGGACGCCGACGTCGTGATGCTGATGCACAACGAGGACTACTTCCACGTCGGCGAGCAGGATTACGTGCCGACCAACATCCACGAGATCATCGTGGCCAAGCAGCGCAACGGACCGACCGGCGCCGCGCACCTGACCTTCCTGAAAGACTTCACACGCTTCGAACCCGCCTCTCCGCCAACCTTTGAACCGAAATACTGAAAAGTCGGGTCAACAACGACTTTTGACATGAAAGGAAATGTATTGCATGACCCCGCAGAAAATAAAAAAGCCCCGTTTTTTACCCCTCGGCGCAAAAATCGGCCATGCCATCTGCCTGATAAAAACCGTCCGCAAAATGCTTGACATGGCTGCTGGTCAGGTTAAAATGTCCTTTATCGGTGGTGTTGCCGCCAACGGGGCGGCCAACCCGCTAAACAATTACTAATAATGAAGGTATATGGTGTCAAATCCGGCACAAATTGTCGCAATTGACACCATGATTTTGGGGGATTGTAGAACCAAGCTTGCCTCCATCCCTGATGGTTGTGTTGATTTGATTGTTACTTCCCCGCCCTATGCGGATCAGCGTAACCACACATATGGCGGCATCCAGCCTGACAGGTATGTCGACTGGTTTTTGCCGATTGCTGAACAGTTAAAAAGAGTTTTGAAGCCGGTCGGTTCGTTCATTCTTAATATCAAAGAAAGAGTTTTTAAGGGTGAAAGACATCCATATGTGTTGGAACTGATTCTTGCCATGCGCCGTCAGGGGTGGTTGTGGACGGAAGAATACATCTGGCACAAAAAAAATTGCCATCCTGGAAAGTGGCCTAACCGATTCCGGGATGCGTGGGAAAGATGCCTCCACTTCACGCTTCGAAAACAGTTTGCTATGTATCAGGATGCCGTAATGGTGCCGATGGGAGATTGGCATCATGCCAGACTGCGTAAATTGTCTGAAACTGACAAACGGCGAGACAATTCACATGTGCAGAGTGGTTTTGGGAAAAAAATATCCAATTGGATCGGCCGGGAAAAGGCGTATCCCAGCAATGTTTTGCACTTGGCTACTGAATGCAATAACCAAAACCACAGCGCAGTTTTTCCTCTTGAACTTCCCTCGTGGTTCATCGTCCTTTTTACCAAACCGGGCGATGTGGTGCTGGACCCGTTTGCCGGTTCGGGAACGACTCTTGTTGCCGCAAAAAATTCGGGGAGGCACTACATTGGAATCGAGGTTCGACCCGAGTACGTCCGCGTATTCAGGGAAAGACTGTCAACTGCTCCCAGAAAACCTTTTCACAAAAGGGGGGTAGACGGTTAGCTCCCCCTAGCGCAACAGACTGTGGTTTTACCAGTCATATCCGTCGGTAAGGTCTGCGTCGGTTACAGGACCTGTAACGACTACTTGTTCGAGAAGCCGTCGGAAGACGAGTCCGCGGCTGCGTGAAGTGCGGCGGTTGAATCGGAAGGTGAACTCCTCCAGGTAGGATTGTAAATGGGCTGGAGTGACCGCCCCCTGGTGAGTACCCAAGATCCACCGCTTAAGAAGGCTAACCACGCGATGGACGCCAGGCATGGAGACATGGGCTGGATCGCCCGATGAAGACAACACGGTCGTCCTGTGCTCATATCCGTGCTTGGAAAGGTTGTTGTAAGCTTGCCAGCCATCTGTGTGCACCCTTGAGCCTGGTGTAACGACGTCGCAAACGAACGGCACGAGGCTGGCACTCGACGCATCAGGAATTTCGCGTATCCTCACTCGACCAAAGCCCTTGGGTTGCAGAACCTCCACGGCGATGACTGCGACGCATTTGGCGCTGCCACGGCCACGCTTGCCGCCACGTTTGACACCCCCGATCAGGGTCTCGTCAACTTCAATGTCGCCCGTCAGACGGTCTCGTTCTGCACGCACCATAGCCACTCGGAACCGCTGAAGCATTGCCCACGCCACCCGATATCCGGTGCCGAGCGTACGTTCGAGTGTCTTGGCCGACATCCCGTTCTTAGCAGTGCTCACGTGCCAAGCAGCCTCGAACCAAGTGGTCAACGTTGTCCGAGTCTTGTCAAGAATCGTCCCGGCGGTAACGGATGTGTCATGGCGGCAAGCTGAGCAGACCAGTCGGCCCCGCGTCTTGTGCCACGCTACAGCCCTCGCTCCGCACGCCGGACAGATAAACCCGTTCGGCCAGCGCAATCGCTGCAAGTAAGTAGCGCATGAATTTGCGTCCGGAAACATCTCCACGAACTCGCGATATGTTTGCGGATAATCCTGTCCAGCGACCAGCACCTGCGCAGTAGTTTTGTCGGTCGATGCTTCCACCACCATATATTAGGGCAGGGGGAGCTAACCGTCTACCCCCCTTTCACAAATTAAAGGTATCCAATGAATCCGAAATTCCAAAACAAAATTGCCTGTTTTGTTAATGGAAATATTGATACTTTCCACAAAAACCGGCTGAATAAAATTACCGGCCTGAAGCTCACAAATATTCTTAAAAGAAAAAACCCTTATTTATTTAGGGCTAAAAATGTTATAACGGCAACCGATCTCGTTTCTTCCATCCTGGACGCTTACCTTTCTTCATCAGAAGAAGAACTCTTCGGGGAATTTCTGGAGGAACTTGCGATTTATGTGGCTGAAATTACCAGCGGCGGGCACAAATCTGCCGCAGAAGGAATCGATCTGGAGTTGACTCGTGACGGCGTTAAATATATTGTTTCCATCAAATCCGGACCTCATTGGGGTAATAGCGGACAATATGCGAACCTTCGACAAACTTTTGCCGCAGCGAAGAGGATACTTTCACAATCAAAACGAATGCTTCCTGTTCAACCTGTTCTGGGCATCTGTTATGGCAAGTTTAGGACGGTTGACAATGGAAAATATATCAAGATAGGGGGGCAGAATTTCTGGGAGTTTATCTCGTCTGATCCAAACTTTTACATAGATATTATTGAGCCATTGGGGTATGAAGCGAAAAAGCACAATGAGAATTATTTGCGAGAAAAGGCCAATACTTACAATCGGTTTGCAAAAGATTTTTTAAACGAGTTTTGCCTGCCCGATGGCCAGATCGATTGGCCAAAACTGATCAAATTCAATAGCGGCAACAGAAAATCTTAAAAGGCCAAGGAGCGGGCGAAACGAAATTAAGGTTCTCATCCCAAAAACGTGGTTGAATATTGTTCAAATACAACGTCTTGGCAAGTCCACTTGGTCAGCCCGCAAGGGCGTATGCAAGTAGCCCCGCTCCGGAGCGACTTGTCCGGCGTAGCTTCAGCGAAGCCGGAAGCGGAGGGCGGAGTAACGGACGCCATTCGATCAGAGCCTCTTGTGGGCGATTGAAAACCATCTGTCTGCCATGAAATGTTTCTTTATCCGGGATCATCGAAATCAGATTGTGCTGATATTTTTCACGGCGGATAAATGCCTCGTCGAAGACTGTTCGACGGGGCGATCATGGATTTTGGCGCGTCGGCCGTGGCGCGAACGATAGTTTGGAAACCCTTTAATGATGCCCTATCAGCCCGTTGAAAAAGTCTCTTTACAGTAGCATGGACGTCTCGTCCATGAGTATCAGGGGCGTCTCGCCCCTGAAATGCCCAGAAAACAGCAAAATCCACGGCCAAGATGGCCGTGATACTCATGGGCAAGATGCC
>JACRIL010000104.1 GCA_016235825.1 Planctomycetota bacterium | reverse complement strand
GTACGTGTTCAACATCGGCCGCAACTGCTGAATCTGTTTGACATCCATGCCGTAGCTCCTTTGCTGTCAAGGCGTCCTGTAAGGAACCATCGGATGGCTGGATGAATTTTCTTGAGCTAAAGTCTCGTTGTAGTGTTAATGACGGTAAAAAAAAGGCGGTCGCTCATGGTTTCAACCAATTGCGCCAAAACCATGGGTTCATCGGATTGGTCTTTACTGTATTCTCGAACCCGCTTGTCGAACCATTCAAATGCCCTCCGCAGAAGATGTTCAGATGCTTTGAATCCACGCTGAGGCAAGTGCCCGAGCGGCACGAGGTACGTTTGATAATAGGTGTCATTATTGCGGTTGAGGGTTAGTTTGGAGCGTGCAACCAAAGTGACAGGATCGAGATAACCGATATAAGTTTGCCGCAATTGATCGAGACGCTGTTTGGTGCGTTCTGGATCATGCCCGGCATCAATGAATCGCTGCAGATTTTTCATGGCCGCCAGCACGATCAGGCTGAGCGTGGTGAGGCGTTGCTGGCCATCAATGACATCGAAGGTCTTGTCGTCATCGGACTGTAGCACCAGGTAGCCCATGTAATGTGCCGGCTCGCCGCCTTCCTTGACGGTGCCCAGAGTGTCCGTCCATAAGTCTTCCCATTCGTCTTCTCCCCAACTGTAATCTCTCTGGAAGCGGGGAATGCGATAGGTGAGGCCATTCCCCATCAGCTTCCTGTAGGTGTCATTGCGTGTATTGAAATTAGTCGCAGACATTGTCCTGCTCCTTCTCTTATCAATCCTGAAGACGCTCTGTGCGTCGGACGCCCACCGCTTGCCTCACTCGTGTTGCCGCGATGACGTACAGGTCGTGTCGCTGACGTGGTGCGGAGTGTAGTAGCTTTTGCCGGGGTCTTCCAGCAGAATCCTCGGCTCCAGCCTCGGCCGACGTACAGGTCGCCGGTTGACGGGTCCACGGCCGGCGTTCCCTCGATGGTGCCATTAAACCAGTTCAGGTGCAGACCGGCGCCGGCGGGCGAATCCTGGGCGGTAGTCGCCCGGGCATCGTATCGATAGGCCCATTGGGTGGGGGCCGGCACAAAAGGCGGCCAGAGTTCCTTGCCGTCTGCGGGATTGAGTCCGTAAATGCGGCCGTCCATCTTGTCCCACTTCGTCTTGTCCGCGCCGTCTGCCCGAATCAGTCCCCAACCGCCGAAGAAGACGCCCTTGCCGGTTACGGCCGGCTCGATGTTCAGATTGTTGGCGTCCTTGGCGAGATAGGTCCAGACTTTCGTTCCCCGACGCGGGCCGGCTACCGCGGCTTGGCCGGTGCGGCGAACATTTTGCCCCCGCATCGGCCAACCGGCGTCGGCGTCTCCCGCTTGTGCTATGTCGCCGCAGAACAGGCAGGCGTCCGCAACGATTATCGCGATCATGCAGAAATATGGGTTTTTCTTCATCGCGTCTTTCCGCCAAACAATGATTTGGGATGGCCTGGCAACCCGCCTCAGCCGGAGAGTATATGCCCGACATCCGGATTTCAAGGACCTTTCACACAGGCTGCCCGGAAACGGCCTGGCCACGGGAGAATTGCTTTTCAACGAACTGCTGCGCCTAGAATTAGATGAGAAGGGAAGAATTTGGCGAGCCGGCGAAACTGATGGCTTGCGGGTCGGGCTGGCCGGTAAAGGATACGGTCAAGCCGCCCAGAGGCGCGTTCGCCGGGGCTGAAAGGAAGGTGGTATATGGCAGTACGGCTAAACCAGGAAGACATTGGAAAAATCCTCGAGATTCACGTGAGCGAAAGGCTGACCAAACAGGATTATGAACAATTCGTGCCCGAGGTGGAACGGCTGATTAAAGAACATGGCACGATTCGGCTGCTGTTCGACATGCACGAATTTCACGGCTGGAGCTGCGGCGCCATGTGGGCGGACACGAAGTTCGCCTTCAGACATTTCAGGGACATCGAGCGGCTTGCCGTCGTGGGCGAGAAGAAGTGGCAGAGAGGAATGGCGACTTTCTGCAAGCCGTTCACGAAGGCCCATGTACGCTACTTCGACCGCGGCCGGATCGATGAAGCAAGGGCCTGGCTCGAGGAAGAATTGGTTGCCATGAAATAGGATGACGGGATTCCTGTTTCAGAAAATCAATTTGTGGCTGGAGACGAAGCCGGTTGCACGGGCAAAGGCTGCGGCAGCGGGGGCTGGCCGGTCGGGAGGGGGCGGACTATGATGGCGGCTCTGGGCAGGATGCCCTGGCCGACGTAGGCGTTGCGGCAGGCGCACTGGCAGGCCCCGCATCCGACGCAGAGATCGGGCAGCACAACGGGGGCCAACATGCCGCTGTCGGGGTCGATATTGCCGTCATTGTCCTTTTGGGTGTGGAGGCGGAGGGAGCCTA
Organism: Planctomycetota bacterium; assembly: GCA_016235825.1. Taxonomy (GTDB): domain Bacteria; phylum Planctomycetota; class Phycisphaerae; order SM23-33; family SM23-33; genus JACRIL01. Next base: position 9,554 of record JACRIL010000104.1, on the reverse strand, counting down.
CATCTATGGCGTCGTGTCCGGCACGATGGCAGGCGTCGTAGCAGTAGAACTCGCATTCGGCCCGGCCGGAGTGCGGCAGACAAATTGCGACATCTACCTCGGCCAGGCCCAGGCGCAGGCATTTTTTCTCCGCCAGCGGCATCGCGCGGATGGCGCCGGTCGGGCAGACCTGCGTGCAATGGTTGCAGTCGGGCAGGCAGGCGGAAAAGTCGGTGTTCAGGTGCGGGGAGCCCCACTGGTTAAGGCCCATTCTGATAGGCGCCGGCTGAATGACGCCGCTGGGACAGACGCCGATGCACGTCCCGCAGCGGAGGCACAGGCCGTCGAACTGCTCCGGTCCGGCCGCACCCGGCGGGCGAATCAGTTCGTTGCCTCCTCCTCCGCGCGCCAGCAACCTGGTCAGGCCGCTGCCGGCGGCCAGGCAGGCGGCTGACAGCCCGATAAAGACGCGACGCGACAGGCCGGTTCCTGCGGAATCCGCGGTCGCGGCAGCCGGTTGGGGCGATCCGGCAGCCGGCGCCTCGGCCTTGATGCGCGGCCGCGAGGAAAACTCAATTGCCCCGACCGGGCAGACCCCGCCGCAGGCCTGGCAGAAGGTGCATCGGCCGGCGAGAGTGGAAAAATCCTTCCCGTCGATGGCCCCGAACTCGCATATCCTGGCGCACTGCCCGCACGAGACGCATGCCGACGAGACGCGGCGGCGGAAAACCTGGAGCGGCGCTAGGACCGACTGGATCGCCCCGCTGGGACAGACATATCTGCACCAGAACCGCCTGCGCACCAGGCTGACCAGCAGGATGATAGCCAGCGCTCCGCCGGCGACCATGCCGGTAAACCGGAAGTCGGCGTCATGCTGCCAGTCCTGTCCGACGCCCAACAGCATCAGGCCGCGGGTCAGGATGGGGATGGCGCCGAATATTGCTCCGCAGAAACCGGCGGCGCTGAGCAGCATTGCGCCGGCCAGCACGAAGAATCGCAGGTTCGTCCATCGTCCGCCGGCCCGTCCGCCTTTAACCAGGCCGCGCCACCATCGCAGTTTGCCGGCCGCGTCTATCAGCGTGCCCAGCGGGCAGACCCAGCCGCAAAAGGAGCGGGGCAGCAGCAGGCTGCCCAGCAGCACGCCGCCGCCGACCGCCAGGGCCGTAGTCAGCGTCCATGCGGCCAGGCTTGCGGCCGGACCCACAAGCGGGTCGAACATCTGGGGCAGCGAGAGGCCTTCCGCCCAGACGGCCTTGGGACCATCGGCGGACAGCACGGCGCGGCCGCCCGCAAAGACCAGCCACAGGAATGCCGCCAGACAGGCCGTCTGGCAAAGCCGGCGCAGCGGCGAGGCCGACCACGACGGCGCTATTTTCCGGAACACGCGCAACAACAGAGATTTTCGGCCCCTCCAGGGCAGGAATAAATTCAACCGCATGGATAAAATTCCTTTATGGCAACGCGGATGACAAGGCCTTCGCCGTCGCGTTGATAATCGCGCCGGAACTGATAGTCGCCCCGGCTACCGCATCCACTCCCCGGAGGCCCTGTTTGTCCACGATGGCCTTGAGTATGGGCCCCGTCTTGTTGTAGTAATAAGTGTCCTCCTTCTGCTTCACGACCGTAACTGACTTTATCTTTTTGTCGGAAATGGCTACCTCCACATCCACCGGACCGCGAAAGCCCTTGCTTGAGCCGGTATAGGTGCCGTCCTTGAGCTTCGCGGGGTCATAGGTCTCGAATATTTTCAGTGTCTCGAGGTTGGCCTGGGCCTGTTCGGCATACTTGGACGGGCGTTTGCCGCCCGTCGTCTGCGAAGCCTTCTGATAATAGTCCATGGAGGCAGGATACCGGCCGGCCGCGCGAGCCGCGTCGCCCGCAAGCAGATAGCCCGGTTGCGGATTTAACTTGCCAAGTTGTTCGCCCAGCCGGATGGCCTGGTCATACTCGCCTATCTCAATGTACAGGCGAATGACATTAGTGTCGTAAGTGGAGGCCTTGTCCAGCAACGTCTTGGCCTGCTGCACGTCACCCAATCGGATGTAGCATCTGGCAAGGGCGAGCCGATAGAATTGATTGCCCGACTTGCGATACCAGAACGCGGCACGGGCGTAGTCCTGTAGATAGTCGCTGTACATTCTGCCCAACTCGTCAGCCGTCCTGGCGACCTTCTGCTGGTCGCTGGCGACGACGGTCAGCACGTGGTGCAGGAGCCTGACCCCCTCCTTCCACTTGGCGGGGTTGGGCTGTATGACGCCCCAGACATAGTCGTTGAGATTCTGCTGCGGCTGCCAGCCCTTGGCGACCTGAGTCCAGGTAAGATCCAGTGTCTGAGGGTAATTGAGCGGAACCTGGTCCCACCAGTCCGGGTTACTGTTGCCCGCCTTGTTGATGAGGGCGTCGACCTCGGCAGAAGTCATGACCTTCTGCTCGCCGGAGGCCGCCGGGGCGCTAGCCGGCACCGAAGCCGGCGAAGTGGCCGGTGAAGTTGTTATCTGCCCCGACGTCACCCACGCCGCCAGCAGCATCCCCGCAACCGCGAATCCAATTATCGTGCCTGTCTTCATGTCTCCTGTTTTCCTGTCGTTCCTGCAATTGTCCAGGTGCGGAAGTGAGAGCCCGTGCGGACTACAAGGACACTCCAATTCAACATACAAATTTATCCGGCAAAATTCAAGGGTGCAGGATTACACGCGGGTTTTCAGCATTTTTAATGATGCCGGATTTAGAGCCTATCCGGATAACTACAATGGCTGCTCATCGTAGTTATTCGGATAGGCTCTTAACAGGATTAGAACATAAAATACATGGATAATTCCCACCCCTTTTTACTGCTCCCCCGGACGCAATAACAGGGACGGGCATTGCTTATCATGGCAGGCAGGCACCCCTACCCGCCCGCGACGGCGCTATTTTCCGGAACACGCGCAACAACAGAGATTTTCGGCCCCTCCAGGGCAGAAATAAATTCAACCGCATGGATAAAATCCCTTTATGGCGTCGTAGCCGACAAAGCCTTGGCTGTGGCGTTGATGATGGCGCCCGATGTGAGCGTCGCGCCGGCGACGGCGTCAATTCCGCGCACGTTTTGCCTGTCCACGATGGCCTTGATTATTGTGCCCGATGCGATGTTGTAAAAGAAGCCGTCCTCCTTGTGCTGCACGACCGTTACCGACTGTATCTTCTTTTGGGCAATGACCACCCGCACGTCCACGGGACCTCGATAGCCGTTGCAGGAACCGCTATACGTGCCGTCCTTGAGCCTGGCGGGATCATAATTCTCAAATACCTTCAGCGTCTGGAGAGCGACCTTGGCCTGATCGGCAAACTTCTTCAACCAATTGTCGCTCGTCGTCTGCGAGGCCTTCTGGTAGTAGCTCATGGCGACAGGATACCGCCCGGCCTTGCGGGCAGCATCGCCCGACAGCATGTAGCCCCGCTGCGGCCTGGACTGGCCCAACTGGTCGCTCAAACGTATGGCCAGATCGTACTCGCCCATCTCAATGCACAGGAGGATGGCGTCGGTGTCGGATGAAGAGGCATTGGCCAACAGCGTCTTGGCCTGCTTGGCGTCGCCCAGGCGGAAGTAGCACTTCGCCAGTCCGGTCTGATTGTCCGCCTGGCGGTACCAGAATGCAGCGCGGGCGTAGTCCTGCACAAAGTTGCAATACATCATGCCCAACGTATCAGCCGTTCTGGCGACCTTCTGCTGGTCGTTGGCGACGACGGTCAGCACGTGGTGCATGAGTCTGATCCCCTCCTTCCACTTGGCGGGGTTGGGCTGGATGGTGCTCCAGAGATAGGAACCCAGGTTCGCCTGCGGCCCCTTGACGCCCTGATTCCAGGTGAGGTCCAGCGTCTTGGGGTAGTTGAGCGGGACCTGGTTCCACCAGGCCGGCGTGGTCTTGCCGTCCTTGTCGATGAGGGCGTCAACCTCGGCGGTAGTCATGACCTTCTGTGCGCCGCCGGCAGCCGGGGCGCTAGCCGGCGCCGACGCCGGCGAGGCCTTGGGCTGTCCAGCCGCGGGGGGAACCTTTGTCTGACCTGCCGCCAAGGACAAAAAGAGCATCGTTGTTGCGGCCGCAAATCCCAATAGCTGATTTGTCTTCATAATTCCTGCTTCCGATCTGTAACCGTAACTGTCAGGGTTCGGAAATGCGATCAATCCGACCACGTGAATGCCGCTATTAAGTTTACCAGAACACAACGTAGGGGTGCGGCATTTTTTGCGGGAAAATAACATTTTTTCATCGAATGGCAATTCAACATGACCAGGACGAAGATTATATGGACAATTCCGACTTTTTCACGTCGCCAAAACAAGAATTTCAGGCAGCCGAAGGCGGCAAATCTGAAATATTCCGGGAAATTCCTGTAACGATCCGGCCTGTGCGGAAGAGTGAAGATAGAAAGGGACGAACGATGGCAGATAACGAGTCATTCATGCGGCACTGGACCAAGACCCAGCCGACTATCGCAAGCTACATCGGCGCGTTGATCCCGGACTTCCATGAGGCCGAGGACCTGCTCCAGGAAATCGCCGTGATAATGCTGCGGAAGTTCTCCCAATACGACGCCAATCGTTCGTTTATAGGCTGGGCTTTGGGAATAGCCCGGTTTGAGGTGCTTGCCAGACGCCGTTCACACGCCAGGAGCATCATCAAATTGAACAACGAGGCTATTGAGTCCGTAACCGCCGCCTATGTGGAGATGGCGCCGGAGCTTCAGGACCGCGCAGCCGCCCTCCGGGAATGTCTCAAGCGGGTGGGAGGCCGGGCGCTGGAACTGCTGAAGTTGAGGTATCAGGAGGCGATGCTGCCGGAATAGCATCAGCCGTGTCCCTGAAAGACGGCGTAACGCCCAGGCGGGTGGCCAGCCGGCCACTATCAACGGCCGCCAGTGGGAAAAGGAGATGCCGGTGAGCGACGGCGTCAACACCTTCACCGTCGTGGTTACAGACAACGAGGGAAATCAGACCACCAGGCAGGTGCAGGTAACCAAGTAAAGACCCTCATTCCCTCCAGGCGAGCCGGATATCGGTTCGGTTCCGTGGAAGAAATAAAAGCCGCGTTTATCGCGTGCAGCCGGCGGCAGGCAAAAAAACAGGCGGTTTCCCAGCAGGAAGCCGCCTGTGCTCTTTGAGGCCCGCTAATTTTTGATTTCAATTTTTTTTGCCGGGCCGCTGTAGATTTCCCTGCCGTTCCAGATGATCTTCACGTCGCCCGAAAGCCCCAGGCCGTCGGGACCGGCGAGGTCCACGCTGAGGGCGGACGTGTTTTTGCTTTCGATGCTGACTTCCTGTTTGTTGACCGAACAGGTTAACGACGGGCGGGCGGAATTTTGAACGCGGCCTTCGACCGTCATAAACACGCCGTTGCGCCCGGTGTATTCGCCGTTGTCGGCGATAAAGCTGAACTTGTCGGGCCGCTTGCGCGTGAACTGCATCAGGTAACCGACGCTTTTCTGGTATTCCAGGTACGGATATGTGTGAGGCAGGCGAGGCACGATTTCAAAGCGGTGCGCGATCCCTTTTTTGTCGAGCATCTCATGAAATGCCTTGGCGTCCTTGACCATGGAGTCCAGTTCGCCGATCCAGACGGCTATCGGCATGCCGCGCAGGTTTTCGGCCAGGTGCTCAAGGCTCGTGTCGGACCATGAGCCGAATCCGCTGGCCAGGTTGACGCCGGCAAAGGCGTCAGGCCTGCGGCCCGCGATGCCCATCGTCCCGCCGCAGCCCATGGAAAAGCCGGTCAGGTACACGCGGTCCGGGTCGATCTTGAACCGTTTTTTCACGAGGTCGATGCTCTGCCAGACGTCCTTTTCGGCCGGCCCGCGATACATAGAGTTGCCCCGCGCCCACGGGGCCAGGACAAACCCGCGATGCGAAGGCGGAACATCGGCCGGATCGATCTGCTCCGTGCGGAACAGCGTGTCCTGCCCGGAATTGTCGAATGCGGTGCTCAGTCCGCCCAGCGGATTGGGACTGCCCGCGCCGTGCAGGTAGATCGTCAGCGGGTAGCTCTTGCCTTCCTGGTAATCGAACGGCATCTGCAAGGCGTAAAACTGGAGCGTTTTGTCGGTTTGCGAAACAAATGTGAAGACCAGCGGCATGCACTTGCGGACGTGGTCATTCCAGTCCACTTTTTCAGTCGGCATCTTGCCGGCGATGAGTTCCACGAAATTCAGGAATTCCTCGGCCGATTCCGGACGAGTCTTCATCTCCGCCGGCAGGCGGGTATACGCGTCCTGGACAACCAGGAGCACGGCCTTCAGATGATCGCGGGCGATATCGTTCGGCGCGGCCGCAAGGAGTTTTTCCACCCGGGCGCCAAAGCGGTCCATCGAAACGCGAGGCGTGGACAGTTCATAGCGGGCATGGACGGCGTCCTTTAATTCGGGGGAAATCACTTTGATCTCGATGGCGGCGGCATCGGAAGCGACTGCGTCATAAGGCACGCGGACCGTGAATCGTTGAATGTCCTTGTCGGGGCGGACTGTTTCCGTAGTTTTATTCCGGCCCAGGGAGGCCTCGATGGTCGCGTCGTCATCAATTTTCAGCGCGACTGTCGCCTCGGCCTTTGCGTCCTGCCTGGTCAGTCGCGTCCGCAGCGGCGCTATCGACGCGAAAGGTTTGGCCGGCGCCGGCAGGGCGAACAAGTTGAGCTTCCGCGGGTTGCGGGCGTCGGCCCTTATCTTGCCCCACTCAAGGTCCTTGCCGTCGCTGTCTTTGTGGGCGATGCACGCCGCAATGCCTACAGTCGGGCTCTGGCCCAGCGCGGTTGAGACCTTTTCAAAAGGAATCGCGATGTCATATATAGTGGTCCTGGCCGTCTCGTCGCGATTGATGGATTTCAGGAGCTTCGACTGGTCCGCGGTCCGCTCGACCGGATTGCCGTGCTGGCTTGCCCGACATTCCGGCCCCTGGTCGCCCAGGCCGAAATTGAAAACCGCGTCATCAGATTCCAGCGGTTGGACCTTGCCGGCCGGATCGTCGCCCCGGCCATCCAGGCTGATATAGATGCAGTCGCCGCGCCAGAGGTTCCGTTCGTGGTAGGGGTTCTCATGCTTGTCATCGTTGACGACGACGCGGAACAGGAACGCCTTTTCGGTCGCCGCGATCCATATCTTCGCCGCGATACCCTTTGATTTGCCTTCCCAGGCCGGTTTGCCTGACAGCCATAAATCGTCCCCGTCCGCCGCGAGCGGCAGTTGCGGCGCATCGGCCGGCCCGGTCGCCGGCGCCAGACGTTCTATCGTAATGCCGGAAGGCGCCGAGGCGGGCGCCGAAGAAGATTGCCCCGCCGCCTCAATGGCCGCCGCGAGGATCGCGCAGATGCATGCCGCAATAATAAAGGATATCGGATTCGCCAATGCCATGCCGCTGCCTTTCAAATAGACATTATTCTTTTACGGGTCGAACACAAAGAGTTGCACCGAGTGCGGTTCCGCGCGGATTTCCAGCCTTCCTGATGACGGCCAGGTTATGGTTTCTTCGTGTATGCGCGAGGAAGGCGAATCTCCGATTGAATCCAGGAGTTCCTTGTGCTGTTTGAGATATTCCCGAAGCGGCTGCTCAACGGCCTTGGCTGCCGCCTCGCGCTTCTCCGGAGAAATAACTCCAATAGCCTCTCCTGGAGACTTATTTTTGCTTAACTCGGCACGAAAACGCCCGATGTCTTCCATGCCGACGCCGGCTTCCTGCAGCCGGGCAAGGGTTTTGTCGTTCATGGCCTGAACATTCTGCTTTTGTTTTTCAAACAGGGTTTTCTCGATTTTTTCCAAATCAGGATAGATGTTCGAGTGCTTTGAATCGATCAAGTATCGCGTAACCTTCCCCGGCGGTTTTTTCATTCCTGACAAGGCGATATTCAGCGTTACTCCTTTGCCCCACTCGGCGGCCTTACGGGCGTTCGCCTCCAGGAGTTTTTTGTTGCCTTCAGCAATTTCCTTTGCTTTTGCCGCAAAGGGTTCGGGCAATTCGCGCCCCTTCGCCAAAGACTCGACAAGCCCCTCTTTTACGATCGACTTCGTGAATTGCGCATTATCAAGAGCGCTCTGTATCTTCAGGGTCGTGGCAAGCATGTTCGGCGTTGGGACAAAAGTGGACACCATCAGATAAACCTTGCTGCCGTCCGAGAAGGCCGCGCTTTTTACCCACGGGTCTGCGGTCCGGGCGCTTAACTGTTTGCCCTTGAGCATCGAGAACAAACGGAAAGTATTGTAATTCGCGCGAGGGATGCCCGAAAACGTAAAGGTGCCGCCAAAATATCCCGCGGCGCTCGGGTCCACGTACATCTGGAATATCTGCCCGTCCACCCCGGACTCGTGCATGGCCATGAGGCTCGCCGCGACGAACGCCGCCCCGACTTCCGTCGCGTTGATGTTGCCTTCGGGGTAGGGCGGAACCGCCGCGATATTCCATTCGGTATTGAACAGCGGCGTGGTGCGGGGATATCCCGCGGCGATAAGTGAGTCCCGGATGACCGGAACGACCATGCCATAATAGTTTGAGGGATCAACGTAGTAACTGTGCCAGGAAAAGAAGTCGACGGGCAGCTTCTTGAGTCCCAATTCGGGTATCCCGGTCCGGCCGGCGTAATCCAGAAACTGCTTGAAAAAATATTGCTGCTCCAGCAGTTTTTTGAGAATATCCGCCTTTTCTTCATCCGTGTTCTGTTTTGTTCCCCTAGTGGCAACTACGTTGAATTCGGACACACATGGTCCGCCAATCAAAGCGCGTGGGTCAGCCCTGCGGGCGCCCAACACCGAATGGTAATATTGCTTCAGATACTCATCGGTGGTCCCCAGATAATACCAACTTGGCTCATTCCAGGACTCGTAGTATGCATTGAGTCCCAGTTTGCCGTTAAAGTGCCGGACGATCGCCTCCACAACACCGCTCCAGGCCTGATAATCTGCGGGCGGACTCATGCGAAATATTTGCGTATTGGGGTCCGGGAGTTTTTCCCTCGACTTGTTGGAGCTTATCCAGAACGGAACGGTATCCAGGATAAAAAGAACCTTCCCCCCCGCGGCGGCATAGCGGCTGAGGAACTTGTTCAGAGGATATTGCTCCAGGCGTTTTTGCAGGTCTTCCTGGCCGCCGGCATATTGGAGGATCTGATCGCCCAGGCTGATCCGCATCATGCCCGGATGTTCCATATCGAGTATCTTCTCGGCCACTCCAAACACGAACACCTCGGGAGTCCACCAGATGTTCCCGCTGTATCTTAAAACCCGAGGCACCTCTTCGGAAATGACATCGCCGGCGGCGACATCCACCCGCACATTCTGCGCATCGGCGGTGCAGGCTGTGCCAAAGAAAATGATCCCCGCGCCAAGATATGACAGGCAGGTTGTGAGTCTCATGTCGCTCATGTTAACCTCCAGTAGCGTTCATCCGGGTTAAGAGCCTATCCGAATAACTACGATGAGCTGCGTTTCGGCAAAAACCGGATGTCTGCAAGGAAGACCCACGCAGGCGACCCGAATAGGGTCGTCGAGAAGGTCTGACGCCGCAGACGCCGGTTTTTGCCGAAACCCTGCGGGACGGGCCGCTTTTGCCGCAAGCCTTC
>JACRIL010000021.1 GCA_016235825.1 Planctomycetota bacterium | reverse complement strand
GTCCTCCTGTCCCAAACAGTTCTTATCCAATTCTGACATCTGCTTCACTCCTTCCGCGGCCCTTGAGCCGCTTCTGGGAGGAAGGTATTTACTCCACCATTTTAATCAGAAAAACCTTGGATCATTCTGGTCAATACGACATGGATGATAGTATCGCATTCCAGCGTAGAACAATCCGGTTTCGGAATCGAGTTTGTGGCAGGTGTAGAGGACGACATTGCCGTAGGCGGATGAGCCTATCGAGTTCCATGAACCGTCAAAGAAGCTGACCTTGCCGTAGGGGTCGTAGGTGTATCGTTCAACGACGGTCGCGGAGGCGTTCACAAGGGCCGTAACGTTGAAGTTGGCGTCGAGCGTGTAGTACAGCGTCTCGATATTCGCCCCGTCGGTGTTCGTATCCCGGAAGCGGAGTACCGGCGCGTGGACATAACTGATGTCCATGACATACTGCTCAAGCGGATTGGCGGAAGCGTCTTTGCGGGTTTCGATGAGCGAATAGCCGTCGTAATACATATCGTAGGCGACGGAAGGATCGCCTTCGATTATCCGCCGGATGCGGAGATTGTTGCCGTCGTATCTGTAAGTGGCGATGAGGTCGCCGGGGCTGCCGGAACTGTCGGCTCTGGTCTCGGCCAGCCGGTTCCAGGCGTCGAACTTGAAGTGAACTATTGTTGCCGACACGATTTTTTGACCGGCAAGCTCGTAACCTCTGTGCGAGTCTGCCGATAGCGCGGCAAAATCCCGGCATGAACTGCCGGAATAAAAAGTTGAGGCCCCGACGCGAGTTTCTGAAAGTGCAACGGTGGAACTCTGCGCGCTCAAAGAGGCGAAGGCGGGCGCTGCCAGAAGGACAGCGCTGAACGCCGCAAGGATGCCGATCTGTTGTGCCTTCAACGGTCCGATCATGCTCAAAAGCATAGCGGCTAAAGGGAAAAAACGCCACTATTTTTTGAAGGGTTCCGGGGTTTCCGGGCCTTCCGGGGATGGGGCGTCCTGGCGGGTCAATTTGGCGGGGTGCGTGGCCGTGTGGATCTCCTTGAGCTTGCGGATTGATACCTGGGTGTAAATCTGCGTGGTGCCAAGCTGCGCGTGGCCAAGCATCTCCTGCACGAATCGGATGTCGGCGCCGTTCTCCAGCATAAGCGTCGCCATCGTGTGGCGGAACAGATGACAACTGCCGTTCTTTCCGATCTGCGCGGCGTCGATGTACTGCCCGACAAGAACGGTCAGACGGTCCGGACCGATAGGTTCATGCATCTCGGTGAGGAACAAGGTTCCGCCGTCGGGACTGGGGGCCAGTGCTGGCCTTGCCTCGCCCGCGTACCGGTCTATCCACAAAAGGGCGCGGTCGCCGATGGGTATCATCCGGTCCTTTTTGCCCTTGCCCTGCCGGATCATCTGCCGCGGGGATTCCCGGGGTCTTGCTATCCATCGTTGTCCTTGCTGCCCAAGGGGCTTCTTTTCGCAAGGAAGATTCTCCATGCTTTTCCTGATGGAGCCAACAAATGCGCCAGTCCAAGTGGGAAATCACCCTGCCGATAAAGCTGCCGGAGTGAGGTAGTTGAATTGCCGCGTGGCAGATTTCGCCAGGCCGCCGCTGAAAACAGAACGCCCGGCGGGCGATTGATCAGGGCGATGTCGGCCGCTTCCATTCGGAACGCCTATCAGCCCGTTGAAAAAGTCTCGTCTTTCGTGGCACGGACGTCTCGTCCGTGTGTCCCAGGGGCGTCTCGCCCCTGGAAGGCCTGAAAAAACAACAAATACCACGACCGAGACGGTCGTGGAACACACGGGCAAGATGTCCGTGCCACTTTTTCAACGGGCTGCTATCCAGCCTGGCGGCAATAGCGTCTGAGAATCACGATTTTAAAGCTGGTGTGATTCGCATCATTTATCGATTATCGCTCTATATTCTGTTGACCAATTGGCCGCAGATTCGTAAACTGTCTGAAATGTGCGACCCGCCGGTCGAGACTTCAAACCCGTAATGACTTGAATCGAGGCACCTTACGGTCTTTTCGGATTAGAGAGTTGCCATGAAGAGTGTTTGGACCGGGGAGATATCGGAATAGCCGGCGCAGGCGGATATTTTGACGAGATGTCGGGAGACGTTTGTGGCCGCAGCCCGCAAGGTGAACAGGATGATGTTGACGGGACTTTTGACGGCGCCCCCGGCGCCGTGCCATGGAGCATAATAATATGGCGTTGACCGGATTGGACATTTACAAGAAGTTGCCCAAGACCAACTGCAAGGAATGCGGACTGCCGACGTGCCTGGCGTTCGCCATGAAGGTGGCGGCCGGCCAGCTCATGCTGGACCAATGCCCCAAGCTGAGCGATTCCGCCCGCGGGGAGTTGAGCGAGGCGTCCGCCCCGCCCCAGCGGCTGGTGAAGCTCGGCGCCGACGGCGTGGCCGTCGAGGTCGGCCAGGAGACCGTGCTGTTCCGCCACGAGGAGCGGTTCCACCATCCCGCCGCGGTAGCCCTGACGCTCTCCGACAGCGCATCCGTGGAGGTTCTCCGGAGCGCCTGCGCCGACTTCAGGAAGCTCCAGTTCCCGCGCGTGGGCACGACCATCCATCCGGACATGATCGCGCTGATTCACGAATCCGGTTCGCCCGACAAGTTCGTGTCCGCGGCCGAGCTGGTGTGCAGGGAGGCCGGCGTGCCGATGGTGCTGGTCAGCGGCGACCGCGCTGCGTTGTTGGCGGCGGCCTGCGGCCCGCTGGCGGGCAGGCGCCCGCTGTTGTACTGCCGCGGCGACGTGTCGTCTGACCAGTTGGCCGATCTGGCCGAGCAGTCCAAGTCGCCCATCTGCGTGGCCGGCGACATCGCATCCGTGGCGGCCGCGGCCGAGGCCCTCATCGCCAGGGGCGTCAAGGACATCCTGATCAGCCCCGGTCCGGCGGACACGGCGGCGGCCATGAGCTTCCTGACCCAGGCGCGGCGGGCGGCATTGAAGAAGAAGTACCGTCCGCTGGGTTTTCCGGTGCTGGCCATTGCCGCGGGCGGCGACAAATTCGCCGCGGCCATGGACGCCTGCGCGTATATATGCAAATACGCCGCCGTGCTGATAACCGACGCCTGGGAGCCGCACCTTCTGGTGCCGATCCTCACCAGCCGGCAGAACATCTACACCGACCCGCAAAAGCCCGTTCAGGTCGAGGCCAAATTGTACGACGTCGGCGAGGCCGTTCCCGCCAGTCCGCTGTTGGTTACCACCAACTTCTCGCTGAGCTACTACTCGGTGGAGGGCGAGGTTGAGGCCGCCCGCGTGCCCTGCCGCATTTTGGCCGTCAACACCGAGGGTACCAGCGTTCTGACGGCCTGGGCCGCCGACAAGTTCAACCCATCCACCATCTCCGCCGCCTTGAAGGCCGCTGGCGCCGAGTCCAAGGTCTCCCACCACAAGATAATCATCCCCGGGCACGTGGCCGTCATCTCCGCCCAGTTGGCGGAGGAGTCCGGCTGGCAGGTGCTGGTGGGGCCAAGGGAGGCCTCCGGGATCGGGCCGTACCTGAAGAACGAATGGCGGGCGTGAGTTTCGGTGTTTGACGGGCGGAATCCTGAATCGCGCCATCGTGCGCCAGAAAACATAAGCTGATGGACAAGACGTTCAAAATCCGGTTCCTGCCCGACGACCTCGCCGCGGATTGTCCGGCCGGGAGCACCATCCTGTCGGCCGCCAACAAGGCCGGGGTGTTCATCAACAGCCTGTGCGGCGGCGACGGGGTGTGCGGCCGCTGCCGTGTGATCGTCAGGCAAGGCAAGGCAGGCGGCGGCTCGACCGAGCTGTTCACCCACAAGGAAATCCAGCACGGCTACATCCTGGCCTGCGAGGCAAGGATCGAGTCGGACCTTGTGGTTGAGGTTCCGCCAGACTCGCCTGGCCGATGCGCCCGTCTCCGCCGAGGGCGAGGTGCCGTACCTGGCCGACGTCAGCCAGCTCTCGCGTCGCGGTCTGACGTTCGCCCCGCTGGTCCGCAAGACTTACGTGGAATTGCCCCAGCCCAGCCTGGCCAACAATGTTTCCGACCTCCAGCGGCTCGAGCAGGCCCTGGGCAGGACCGTTCCCGGCCCCTTCCAGATGGGCCTGGCCGTAACCCGCCGTCTGCCGCACCTGTTGCGCAAGGCCGACTGGAAGGTAACGGCCGTAACCGGCTGCCGCGGGCCGCTGACGGAAATAATCGACGTGGAGACCGGCGACACCAGCCGGCGGAACATGTGCATCGCCGCCGACATCGGCACCACCACCGTGGTCTGCCACCTTGTGGACCTGCGCGACGGACAGACGCTGGGCCAGGCGGCCAAGTACAACTCCCAGGCGGCCTTTGGCGCCGACGTCATCCATCGCATCATCCACGCCTCGCGCAGCGGCGAGGGCGAGGCCGCCCTTCGCCATGCGGTGGTGGGCGATCTGAACGAGCTGATCCACCAACTCCTGACCAAGTACCGGCTTGGCGCCCAGGACATCACGCTGCTGACCGCCGCCGGCAACACCACCATGATCCACCTGCTGCTGGGCCTGCCGGCGGAAAACATCCGCAAAGAGCCGTATATCGGCGCGACCTACATGCTGCCGCCTTTCCGGGCGGCCGAGATCGGGCTGCAGATCAACACCCGCGGGCTGCTGTACTGCCTGCCGTGCGTGGCGGGTTTCGTGGGGGGGGACATAGCGGCCGGCATCGCCGCCACGGGCATGACCCACGGCAAAAGCATCCGTATGCTGATCGACATAGGCACCAACGGCGAGATCGCCGTGGGCAACGAGGAGTTCCTGGTGTGCGCCAGCGCCTCGGCCGGACCGGCCTTCGAGGGGGCCGAGTGCCGCTCGGGCATGCGCGCCACTCGCGGGGCCATCGACCACATCCGCCTGCTGGACGCCGACCGCGTGCTGAGCTATTCCACCATCGGCTCGGCCGGGCCGGTGGGGCTGTGCGGCACCGGGTACGTGGACCTGATCGCCGAGATGCTGCGCGTGGGGCTTATCGACAAGACCGGCCGCCTGCGCGAGGGCGCAGGCCCGCGCGTGCGGCTCGGCGAGGACGGGATGCTCGAGTACGTGGCCGTGCCCGCCGCCCAGGCCGGGGACGGCAGGGACGTGGCCATTTCCCAAGGCGACATCAACAACATCCTGCGGGCCAAGGGCGCCATCTACGCCGCCGCAACCGTGCTGCTCAATGCCCTGAACCTGAAGTTCTCCGACCTGTCGAAGATCCTGGTGGCGGGGGCGTTCGGCAACTTCCTGAACCTCGAGAACGCTATTTTCATCGGGCTGCTGCCCGAGGTGCCATCCGACCGCCTGAGTTTCGTTGGCAACACCTCGCTGGCGGGGGCCAAGCTGGCTGCGCTGTCGCGGCGGTTCCATGACGACATCTTCCGCATCGCGGCCGGCGCCACGTATTTTGAACTGAGCACCGCCCCGACGTTCATGGAGCAATTCACGTCCGCGTGTTTCTTCCCCCACACCAACGTCGAGTTGTTCCCGTCGGTGATGGCGGAACTGTCTTGCGGGAGGGAAACCTGATGCAAGGCAGGATCATCGCCTTCAGCGGCAAGGGCGGGTCGGGCAAGACCACCCTGGCCTCGCTGGTGCTGCGGCAACTCATCCGCACCGGCAGGAAGCCCATCCTGGCCGTCGACGCCGATCCCAACGCCACCCTTGGAATGACCCTGGGCGTGGATGTTGGCGGCACCATCGCCGACCTGCGCGACAACATGGGCCGGGCCGCCCAAACGCCCGGTGAAATCTCCAAGCAGCAGCTTATGGACCAGTGGCTCAACGAACTGCTCTGCGAGCAGGCGGGTTTCGACCTGCTGACGATGGGCCGGCCCGAAGGCCCCAAGTGCTACTGCTACGTCAACGGCCTGCTGCGGCGATATCTGAACCTGCTGCGCAAAAACTACGCCTGCATACTGGTGGATTGCGAGGCGGGCATGGAGTACCTCTCGCGGCTGGTGGTGGACGACGTGGATACGCTGGTGCTGGTGGCGGAGGGCACGCGCGTGGGCCTGACCACGGTCAGGCGGATCGCGCATTTGACCGAGTCGCTGCCCATGAAGGTGCATCGCAAGCTGCTGGCCGTCAACAAGCTCATCCCCGTCTGCGGGGACGATGACGCGGGCGAGGCCCGTGCGGGCGTGCTGCCCGCGACGCAGCTACCCGAGCTGCCCGGCGTGGAAGCCGTCTTTGAAGTGCCGTTCGATCCCGACGTGGCCAACCGCTGCATTCTCGGACAGGCCATAGACGATGCCGCCGGCGGCCAGGCCAGGCCGTCGGTTGAAGCACTGACCAACCGCTGCCTGGGGCTGACCGAGGTTTCCATTCCCGACAAATCGGGATTGGAGGGTCGGCCTTCCGGCGCCGCCAAGGAGAATTGACCAGATGACAATGCCCGACGTAAGCGAGAAATGGACCGGCAAGATCAACACCCTGACGCTGGGCGCCACCAGCGCCTCGGGCGGCACGCGGACCGGCGCCGTAACCATCGGCGGGGCGTCCACGCTGCCGTTCCTGTCTTTCGAGGGCGAGGTTGGCAACAGGCCCGCCATCGCCGTGGACGTTCTGGACGGCCCGCCGGAAGGCTGGCCCGCGCCGCTGGTCAAGGCCTACGGCGACGCCTTCTCCTCGCCGGCCAAGTGGGCCAAAAAGGCCGTCGGGTTTGGGGCCGATCTGATCTGCCTGCGGCTGGCCAACGCCCATCCCGACGGCGGCAACCGCTCGCCCCAGCAGTGCGCCGACACGGTCAAGGAAGTGCTGGGGGCGGTGGGCGTGCCGCTGATCGTGTGGGGCTGCGGCATCGACGCCAAGGACAACCAGATCATGCCGGCAGTCTCGTCGGCCGCGCGCGGCGAGAACCTGCTCCTGGGCAGCGCACGCGAGAAGAACTATCGCACGCTGGTTGCGCTGGGCCTGGCCGACGGACACAAGCTGATGGCCGAGAGCCCCTGCGACGTGAACATCGCCAAACAGGTCAACATCCTGTGCACCGACGCGGGCTACCCGCTGGAGAATATGGTGATCTTCCCGACCACCGGGGCCTTGGGCTACGGCATCGAATACGTGTACAGCATCCAGGAACGGGGCCGGCTGGCTGGCTTGGGCGGCGACCGCCTGCTGGCCCAGCCGGTGCTGGCCGACGTGGGCGCGGAGGCATGGCGCAGCAAGGAGGCCCGCGATCCGCAGTTTGCGTGCGTAACCGACCAGACCCGCCCGCTGTGGGGCGTGGCCTGGGAGGCGGCCACCGCCACCTTCCTGCTCCAGGCGGGCGTGGAACTGTTGGTCATGCGCCACCCCGACGCCATAGCCCAGGTCAGGGCGGCCATCGGCAGACTGATGCCGGCGGCAAAGTAAGAGTCCCGGAATCTGATCCGAAATCCGAAACAAGAACCAGACAGAGAAGATGCAAAATCGAAACGAAGACAGGCCGGTGAATTGGCATGGCCGTCCGGCGCCTTTGTCAGGTTTTGTTTTCGCTTGTTTCGCATTTGTTTCTGATTTAGGATTCCGGCATTCGGATTTCTTGTCTCGGATCGAGTTCAAGACGAAAGAATAGCCCAGGAAAACAAAGGGACCCAGGATATGTACGTGATCGGCGAGCGAATCAACGGGATGTTTGCGGACGTCAAGCAGGCCATCCGCGAGAAGAAGGCTGACGTGATCCAGGAATTGGCCCGCAGGCAGATGGCCGCCGGCGCCTGGGCGCTGGACGTGAACGTCGGCCCGGCGGTGGCCGACGGCAAGGGCGCCATGCTCTGGCTGGTGGAGACCATCCGGGCCGTCAGCGACGCGCCCCTGGCCATCGACACCGCCAAGTGGGAAGTTATGGCCGCCGTCGTGCCGCAGGTGCCCGGACACGTGATTCTGAATTCATCCAAGGCCGACCCGGAAATTGCCGCCAAGTATGCCGGCCTGGCGGCCGAGCACAACGGCAGCCTCATCGGCCTGACCATAGACGCCGCCGGCGTGCCCGGCAATTCCGAGAAGCGCGTCGAGTTGGGCGCCCAGCTTATCGCCACCGCCATGGAGGCAGGGCTGCCCACCGACAGGCTGTTCATCGACCCCATCATTCTGCCGGTCAACGTCTCGTCCAAGACGCCGGTGGACTGTCTGGAGGCCATCGCCCAGATCCGGGCCTTCTCCGACCCGCCGCCGCACCTGCTGCTGGGGCTGTCCAACGTCTCCCAGCGGTGCTCCAACCGCGGGTTGATCAACCGCACGTACCTGAGCATGTGCATCGCCAAGGGCCTGGACTCGGCCATCATGGATCCGCTGGACACCGAGCTGATCAATTCCGCCATCACCGCCGAGCTGCTGACCGGCAAGATGATCTATTGCGATTCGTACCTGGAGGCTGCCCGGTCAAGCAAGCAATGACATGGCCGCCGAAGGAGAGCACATCAAGCCGGCAGCGCCGCACTTGCCCGCCCAGCACAATCTGCAAGACGCCACGCGGCTGGCGTTGGCGAGGCTGTCGGGCCAATCGGAAGAGCAACTGCTCTGGTTGGGCGCGTCCCAGACCCAGGCGGGACACCGGTCCGTGCCGGTGCTCAACGCCAATTTGCTGGTGGACGTTTTAAGCGGCGCGGTGCTGACGGACGAGGGCGTCGAGGCCGGCCCGCAGTGGCGGATACTGGTCTTGCATTACCTGTGCTGCACCGCCAGGCCCGCCGGCCTGGAACCGTCGGTCGCCTTTGCGGACATCTCGTCCACGCGGGTGTATGCCGGCGTGTATGGCAAACGGGTCACGGACCGGCTGTGCGCCGCCGCCGGGCGGGACATCAAAACCCTGCGGGCCGGGGCGGAGGCCCTGGGCTCGCGATTTGTGAAAGGCGGCGATTTGGCCTTTGACCTGCCGGCGTTTCCGCGACTGACGGTTCGGGTCATCTGGCACGCGGCGGACGAAGAGTTTCCGCCTTCGGCCACTCTGCTGTTCCCGTCCAATATCGAGGCGTTCTTCTGCGCCGAGGACATCGTGGTGCTGGCCGAGCGGCTGGTTTCGCGACTCAGCGGCGGCAGATTTTAGAGCAGCATGGACGTTCCCCCTGTGCGCCAGGCTTCAATCTGCGGTGAAATATTCCAGTCGAATGGCACGGCCGAGGATGGATGGCCGGCCAGATGCCGTCGGAAGCGGATGCGACTCAAGTTGCGTCATGGACCTTTCGCGCCTTTTTGCTTTTGAGCGCGACGTAGAAGGTGGGCAGGACAAAGAGCGTCAGCAGCGTCGAGGAGACCAGGCCGCCGATGACCACAGTGGCCAGCGGACGCTGCACCTCTGCTCCGACGCCCGTATTGAGAGCCATTGGAATGAACCCAAAGCTGGCCACGAGTGCTGTCATCAGGACCGGCCGGAGGCGCTGTTCTGCCGCGTTCAACGCTGCATCCCGCACCGGCATCCCGGCATCTATGAACTGCCGGATCGTCGACACCATCACCAAAGCCGCGAGCACCGAGACCCCCGATAGGGCAATAAAGCCCACGCCCGCCGGGATGCTGAAGGGCATATCCCGAAGCTGCAGGGCCAGCACCCCGCCCACCGTGGCAAAGGGAACACCAGTCAGGATAGCCAGCAGGTCCGCGAGGTTTCTGAAGGTCGAGTACACGAGGAAGAGGATCAAAAGCAGCGCGAGCGGGACAACATATGCGAGGGTCTCGGAAGCTCGCGCCAGGTTCTCATATTGTCCGCCGAATTCGACGCGACATCCCGCGGCGCGGAGTTCCTCACCCAATTCGCTCTCGATCCGTCGCTTCGCCTCGACAACGAAACTCCCGAGGTCGCGGTCCACGACGTTCGTCGTTACGACAGCGCGGCGCTTTCCCCACTCGCGATTGATGACCATGGGCCCGCTTGTGCGTTCGATCTTCGCGAGTTTTGAAAGCGGCAGCCGCTGGCCGTCCGGCGCCGGCACCAGGAGCGTTTCCAGGAGATCGGGGTTCTCGGTGAACCGTTCCGGCAGCTTGACGGCCAGCGGGAATCGCATCTGGCCGACCCTGATCTCGCCCACTTCCTTGCCGCCGGCCGCTTCAACATAGTCCAGAACGTCCCGTGCCTGAAGCCCATATCGCGACAACGCCTCGGGATCGAGCTTCACCTGCAGCACCGGCTGGCCCACTATAGGCTCGACTGCCGGATTGGCGGCGCCAGGGATTGAGATCAGGAGCGAGCGTATCTTTTCCGCCTTTTCCTTCAGCACGTTGAAGTCGTCGCCGAATGTCTTCACGCCGACGTCCGTCCGAACACCGGCAATCATTTCATTGAACCGCATCTCGATGGGCTGTGTGAACGCGTAGTTCATGCCGGGAAGCCGGCGGAGCACCTTGTCAAGCTCCTTCTCAAGTTGTTCTTTCGCATTCGCCTTTTTCCATCGATTTCGCGGATGCAGCATGATGAAGACGTCGCTCACTTCGATCCCCATGGGGTCCGTCGCCACCTCCGGAGTGCCTGTCCTTGTCCAGATCGACTTGATCTCGTCGGGGAACTTCTGCTTGAGCAATCGCTCGATCTCGGTCGAGAATCGCGCCGATTCCTCGATGGAGACTCCTGGCAGGCGTATCGTGTTGATGACGATCGACCCCTCGTCGAGTTCGGGGACGAAGGTCGAGCCGAGCTTGAGGGCGATGGGAATCGTACCCAGCACGATGATGATCGCGCTTCCAAGCACGAGTGCCCTGTGCTCCATGGCGAATCTCGCCGCCGGACGGTAAATCCGCTTCAGAAAAACAACGATCCATGGTTCGCCGTGCCCGGCGGTCCGTCGCGAAAGCAGGAAACTCGCCAGGACCGGCATCAGCGTGAGCGAGAGAATGAGGGAGCCTCCCAGCGCGAAGAGAACCGTGATCGCCATGGGCTTGAAGAGTTTTCCCTCGACGCCATAGAGGGCGAGGATTGGGACATAGACGATCATGATGATCAACTCGCCGAACATGGTGGGTTTTCGCACTTCCTTGGCCGCTTCGGAGACCACATCGACGACCGGACGATCGGTCCGGTCCTGATGCAAACGGCGGACGGTGTTTTCCACCATGATGACGGAGCTGTCTACGATGAGGCCAAAATCGATCGCGCCAAGGCTCATGAGAGTGCCCGCGATCCCCGCCCGCACCATCAGGTTGAACGCAAAGAGCATCGACAGAGGGATGGCCGCGGCGACAATAATCGCAGCGCGAAAGTGGCCGAGGAACAAAAAGAGGATGGCGACGACGAGCAGTGCGCCCTCGAAGAGGTTTTTCCTGACGGTGTGAATGACGAAGTCGACGAGTTCTGTCCGATCGTAGACCACCTGAACCTGCGTCCCGGGCGGAAGGGACTTCTTCGCTTCCTCCATCTTCTTCTTGAGCCGAACCGCCACAATGTGGCTGTTCTGCCCCATCAGCATGAAGCCGAGTCCCAGGACAGCCTCTCCGCGCCCTTCCGCCGTTACCACTCCCCGTCGAATCTCATGCCCCTCGATGACATCGGCAATGTCGCGGATGCGGATAGGGCGCCCGTCGTGTGAGCGCACCGTGATTCCGCCGATCTGTTCCGTGGTCGTTACCAGCCCGATCCCGTGCACCAGAAGAATCTCTCCGGAGGTCCTGGCAACTCCGCCGCCGGCGTTGAGGTTCGACCTCTCAAGGGCATCCAGAACGTCCTTCATCGTTAACCCATGCTTGATCAGCCGAACCGGGTCAACCGCGACCTGGAACTGCTTCTCAAGGCCGCCCCACGAGTTGACTTCGGCCACTCCGGGCACGGAGAGAAGTTGCGGTTTCACAACCCAGTCGTGGAGAGTGCGCGTGTCGGCGAGATCGCCTCCGGGAGCTGTGATTATGTAGTGATAGATTTCCCCGAGGCCCGTGGCGACAGGCCCCATGGCCGGACGTTTGATTCCTTCCGGCAATTCCACCGACTGAAGGCGCTCCAGAACCTGCGAGCGGGCGAAATAAAGATCGGTTCCGTCCTCGAAAACGACGGTAACCTGCGAGAGGCCGAATTTCGACATCGAGCGGACAAGCTTGAGGTTCGGCAGCCTGCCCATGGCCTGCTCGATCTTGACGCTGATCTGTTGTTCGATTTCCTGCGGGCTGAGGGCGGGAGCCACAGTGTTGATCTGGACCATGACGTCGGTTACGTCAGGCAACGCGTCGATGGAGAGACTCCTGAGAGAGATCGCTCCCGTCGCGACGAGCAGCACGGAAAGCACGATCACGAGCTTGCGGTGCTTGAGAGAGATGTCGATTATCCAGTTCAGCATTCTAAACCGCCATCCGGTTGCCTTGTAGAGCCGTCCCGCGGCTCACTTTTCGGGACAACAGCCAGCGCCCATCTGCCCGCGAAGAACCTCGGTTTTCAGAAGAAAACTCCCCGTCGTAACGACCTTTTCCCCCGCGGCAAGCCCGCCGGACACCTCGTAGCCGCCTTCAAAAACCCTGCCGACCTCGATCTTCCGCGCCTGGAATACGCCAGGGATCGGCGAGACGAAGACGAGGAAGCAGTCGCCGTCGTTCTGTACGGCTGCCTTCGGCACGAGCAGCTTAGGCTCCGGCGGCTTCACGGTGATCTCGGCCCGCCCGAACATCTTGGCGCGCAGGAGTCCTTGCACATTCTTGACCTCGGCGAAGACATGCACGGTCCTCGTCCGATCGTCGACTTCACCCCCGGTCGCAACAACTTTGCCGGGGAACCGCTGTCCCGGGATGCCGTCGACCGTGAAGGCGACGCGTTGGTCTTTCTCGACTTTGGACAGATCCGTTTCGTACACGTCAATGGAGATCCAAAGCCGCTCCATGGCGGCCACGACGTAGATAGGCCGATCAGGCGCGGCTGTCTCGCCGGAGACCGCCGTCGCTTCGACGACCGTGCCTCGGAACGGCGCCGGGATCTCCATGAAAGGGGATGTGTCCCGCTTCTCCACGATTCCTTTGATCTGATCCGCGGACAGTCCCAGCGCGGCGAGCTTCTGCGCCGCGCGCTCCAGCGCGAGTTTCGCCTCCTCGAGGTCCGTCCTGGCCCGAAGCAGCTCACGTCCAGCCGTGATCTTCTTCTCGAAGAGGGTCTTCTCCTGTTCGTAGGTCTGCTGTCGCAGGTCGAGCACCGTGAGAGCCTGAAGGTAGTCGGATTTGGCATTCCCGAAATCCGTGGACTCGAGGATAGCCAGAGGCGTCCCAGCCTCAACTTCCTGCCCCAGAACAGCCTTCACATCCCGGATGATTCCGGGGATGCGGGCCGCCACACGCGCATACTTCGAAGGGGGATAGAGCGTCTCGGCGTTCGCGCGGATGACCTCGGATATTGCTCGCAGTTCCAGCGTGTGGAATTCGAGATTCGTCTCTTTCGCGGCCTCGGGGGCGAGAGTGATTCGCACGAGGGTGTTCGGGCACTCTCCCTCTTTGGGCTCTCGCTCGCGGGTCGTGAACGTGCCGCCCCGCGCGAGCCGGATGTTGCACTTCTCGCACGTCGAGAGGGCAACCTTGTGCGCCTCGCACCAGTCCGCTCCATGGGCAGGCTCCTTCGCCCACGGCAGACGCCAGTCGTTGGCGGCAAAGGCAAAGAGGCCGATCAGGATAGCGAAGACTCCGATGGTGAGGACGTTTTGGCGCATGAATCCGTACCTCTACTTGCGGCAGTCGTCGCAGGCGTCACTGTCTGCGTTGTCGCCCGGCTCGAATCCGCACGTCTTGCAGTAGTCGTACTTGACCCACTTGTCGCCTTCCTTCAACTCGTACTTGAATATCTCGATGTACTGGGCCTTGGGGAACTTCCAGCCGAGAATCTTGACCTCCTTGTCCCTGATCTTCGTGTTGTTGATCACGATATGCCCCTTCGCGTTGTCCACAAAGGTCCAGAGGGTGCCGTCGGCCGCGAGCAGCCCCTGCGCGTGCCTGGCGTGCAGCGTGCACTGGGCGTTGGCGCCGCCGTCCTGATTTTCGAGCGCGCAGCCAATGCACACGATCTTGCCCGCGAACTCCTGGCGATCCTTGTTGTCGCGCTTCTTGAACTTGTCCTGGGCGAAGGCCAGGACGCTGAAAATCGCGACTAACCCGACAAATACTGCGGCAGCAGCTTTCATATCCACATCCTTTCATGTCCACATCTTCATCGAACAGGTTCCAGCCTGGTTCCCGTCAACTTCTCCAATTCCGTCGCCAAGGCATTGAGATCCGCCAACGCCGCCGCGCACGCGATCTTGGCATCCGCAAGCGTACGTTGGGCATCCAGGACATCGAGATATCCGAATTTGCCCTGCTTATAGCCTTCGTTTGTCTGATCGAGGGCTTTCTGGGCCTTGGGCAGAATTTCCTCCACGTAGACCGCCACCCGATCCTGTGCCGCGGTGAAGTTCCGGTAGGCCTCGTTCAGGCGGAGGAGAAGGTCGTTTCTGATTGACCGGATTCGAAGCTCCGCCTGCCGGATGCGGATTTCCGCGGCGGCGATCCTGGCCTGGTTGTGGTTGAAGATCGGAATGGGAATCGAGAATCCGCCTTCTATGATCGTCGAGTCTTCAGGGTTTTTGCCCGCAGTGATCTGAAAATCCACGTCCGGAATCCGCTCCGATCGGGCCAGGGCCAGTTGAAGCTCGGCGGACTCCTTGCCTTTAATGGCCGCCTCCAGCAGAGGATGAATCGCCGTCACTTGTCCACACAGGGCTTCAAGGCTCGGAACGGTAAACCGTGTCGGCAAATCGCCCACGAATCGGTCCTTCGGAAAGTTGACGTTCCCCATTCGCGCGTGGAGCGTTTTGATGGAAACCGCCAAATCCTTCTCCGAAAGCCGCAGGTCGCTTTCCGCCTTCGCAAGCTGCACCGCGGCCTTGAGAAGCTCCATTTCCGGAATGGTCTGGGCCTTGAAACGTTCGTTCGTGATGTCGTGGAGCGTCTTGGCCAGGTCCCGAGTCTCGCGAGCCAGCTCCGTGTTCCTTCGGGAAGCAAGACAGGCGATGAATGCCTGCTTCACGCCGCCCAGGATCTCGCGCCGTCGCCAGATATAGTTCACCGCCGCGATCTCGCGTTCCTTCTGGGCCGCGGATGAGGCTGCTTCTATTCGGCCGCTGACGACCAATGGAACGCTCAGCCCCATGCTGCGTTTCGCCTTGTCCATGGTCGCTCCATCCCCAAAGCGGTAGTCCTCGACGTCAGCGATGAGGGAAGGATTCGGGTAGAGCTTCGCCTCCCAAACAGCAGCGGCGGCCAGGTCGACATTCTTCCGTTCGGCGGCAAGTTCGGGGTTGAGAAGATCGGCGATCTTCAGGACGTCCTGAAGCGTCAGCTCATCCTTCGTCTTGAGGATCGCTTCCGACACACGCGCCGGATCCTCCGGGGACGGCGACGCAAAGCGATGGTCGACCAACTCGAATTGACGGAGATCGAGCGGCTCCGGAGCCATGGCACAGCCTGTTACAACCAGAGCCAAACCCGGAAGAAGCAGAAGTTTCATGGCTTCTCCGATCTGTCTTCATATCGGGAACATTCGACGATCCGGTCGTACACGTCCTCCAGAAGGTCTTCGGCGGCCCGGAGGAGCCGTGTAACTTTCCTCTTTGCCTTGATCGAGTAATAGGTAAATCGCCCCCGCACTTCGCGCTCCACCAGGCCGCAGCACCAAAGGCAGTTGAGATGCATGGAGACATTGGGCTGCGTAAGGCCGGTTTGCGCGACAACCTCGGAGGCGTTCCTGGGGCCGTCGCGCAGTATTTCCAGGATGGACATGCGTGATAGATCCGCCAGGCCCCTGAACAGCTTCGCTCTGACACGCAGTGATTCTCGGGTCGCAATCATTGGGTTCTCTGTCGCAACTGATAAGTCAATACTGATATAAGCGATGGCTGATGTCAAGGAAATATTGACACCATCGACGGGTATGAGAGTTGCAGGGGGGCGGCTTGGGTCATATCATGGTAGGGGTTGCGTGCAAGCAACCGGCAGTTAACGGCGGAAACACCATTGTCAGACCGCCCCCGGCAACCCGCCTGAAAACTGCGAGGAAGATTGAATGATCCTGCGGGCAGAGAAACTCTGCAAGAAGTTTGAGGACCGCGTGGTCCTCAGCGACGTCTCTCTGGAGATCGACCGGGGCACGGTGCTGGCGCTGTGCGGGCCTTCGGGCGCAGGCAAGACCACGCTCATCAGGATTCTCGGCGGGCTGATCGGCTTCGATGCCGGATGCATCACCCTGGGCGACCGCTCCATCACCGAGCATGACGCCTATCCGCCGGAGCTTTACGGCCAGATCGGCCTGGTCTTCCAGGACCACAATCTTTTTCCGCACATGACAGCGATGGAGAACGTCGAGCTGGCCCTGCGGCGAGTGCGGCGGCTGGGGCGTCGCGAGGCTCGCGACCGGGCTATGGCGGAGCTCGAAGGCATGGGGCTTGCGGATTTGGCTGATCGGTACCCGTATTCTCTCTCGGGCGGCGAGCGGCAACGGGTGGCCATCGCCCGGGCCTTGGCCATGGACCCGCTGCTCCTGCTCCTGGACGAGATCACCAGCTTCCTCGATCCGTCGATGGTGGGCGAGGTGCTCTCCTGCATTCTCCGCCTGGCGCAGAGGGGAACGACAATGCTCCTGGTTACCCATAACTTGGCCTTCGCCAGGCAGGCCGCCGGCCGATTCGGGGTTCTGGAAGGCGGCCGGCTGACGGTCTCGGACCAGCCTGAACTGCTGGATCGACTGGCCCCGGAGTGGTCCTGAGCATGGACTTCCGCCACTACGTTTTCGCCGACCCGTATTTCGGCTGGCTCCTCCGCGGAGTGGCAGTCACGTTGCTGATCGCGGTCCTGACGACGGCCGCGTCGCTGCTGCTCGGCTTCATGGTGGCTTCGCGGCGTCTGTCGCGGCAGCCTTTCTGGCGAACGGCCGGCGTCGTCTATGTCGCGGTCTTCCGCAACCTGCCGCCGCTGCCGCTGCTGCTCTTTCTGCTGTTCGGGCTGCCCCAGGCCTTCAGGGCGGCGACCGGAATGCCGCTGCCTGCCGGGGCCGAGTTTCCGCTCCTTATTGCCGGGCTCTCATTGAACACCTCGGCGTACCTGGCGGAGACGATCCGCTCTGGCGTGCGAGCCGTGCCGACGGAACAGTGGGACGCCGGGCGGGTCCTCGGCCTGCGGCCCAGGACGGTGCTGCTGTGCGTCATCTATCCTCAGGCTCTGCGGATAGCCCTGCCGGCCCTGGGTACGCGGCTCATTCACAACATGAAAAACTCATCCCTGGCCTTGGCCCTGCCGCTGCCCGTGGGCTGCATGGAAGTCGTCGGCCAGGCCGGTCGCATCGCCGGGCAGACCTTCGCCTGGACCGAGCCGCTTCTCTTTGCGGCCGCCGTGTATATGACCCTGGCCCTCTCGCTGGGGTTTGTTGTATCGCGCCTCTCCCGCGGGGCGCAGCGGCGGGTGGAGGTGTTGCGATGAGCTTCATGGAAATGCTGCACACGCTGCTCTGGGGATACCCGCTGCCTTCGGAGATGGTCGATCCGCGATATCCGCTCTTCCTTCAACAACTTGGGGGGCTATGGCTGGCCCTCACGATCACCGGCTTCAGTTTTCTCTTTGGCGGGCCGCTGGCGCTCGTGCTGGCGCTCTGTCGCTATGATCGGCACGGCGCCAGCCTCGTCGGGCAACCCGGAACGAAGCTGGACCGGCGGGCGATCTCATTCCTGGCCACAGCCGTTGTCGAAGGGTTTCAGAGCATTCCCATCATGATCCTGGTCCTCATGGCGTTTTACCTGCCTTTCCGGCTGCTGGGTCTGCGGCTGCCGGCAATCGTCATGGCCGTGGCGGTATTCTCGATTTACAACGGCGTCTACCTGAGCGGCATTATCCGCCTGGGCCTCTCGGCTGTGGAGACGGGGTGGCTCGACGCCGCCAGGACGCTGGGACTTTCGACATGGCAGGTCCTCTGGCGAATCCGCCTGCCCATCGCCATGCGGGCCATGCTGCCGGCCGTCCTGGGCCAGGCCATCACGGTCTTCAAGGACACCTCGGTCCTGGCAGTGGTGGCCGTGGGCGAGCTGACCTACACGGCCAGGCAAGTCCAGGTATCCCAGCCGGCCAACTACGGCCTGTTGTTATTACTGGTCCTTCTGATATATTGGTCCGTGGCTGCCGCCGGGTCGGTGCTGGTGTCCCGCCTGGACGCCGCCTGGCGGAAGCGATTGGCGGGACAATGAAGAATACTTTCAGGGAGAATCGCATGCGTTGGCTGGCCGTGGCGCTGATCTTCGGCGCGACAGGTATTTTCGTCGGCATAAAAATTGATTCCTTCAGAAAAGGGCCGGGGGCGGGAGCCGGTGGTGCGGACCAACGCTCCACGCTCGATATCGTCAAGGAAGAGGGCCGGGTCATCATCGGCATCGGGCAGGAAGCGGCTCCATTCGGCTACCGGGATAAGGATGAACTGGTCGGCTTCGACGCTGACATAGCCCGGGCTGTGGCGTCCCGGCTGGAGAGCTACGTCGGGCGTAAGATCGAGGTGGTCTTTCGCCCTGTAACTGACGAGACGCGGATCAGTTGGGTGCAGTCGGGCGAGGTGCACCTGTCGCTCTGCCACACCAACATCACCCGCAAGCGGCTTGCCAACATCGATTTCACCGTGCCATATGGCTGGGACGGCAAAGGCGTGCTCTACGACCTGCGCAAGGGCCGGCGGAATCTGGATGATTTTGCCGGCAAGGTCATTGGCATCAAACGCTCCTCATCCTCCGAGGGAGAGATTAAAGCCTGCTTCGCCGCCCGGGGATGGGCCATGCCCGAGCTGCGACAGTTCGACAGCCACATCGCCGGCATCCAGGCGGTGGTTGACGGGCAGATTGACGGTTTCACCGACGACGATTCCATCATTATCTGCACTGCCATGAAGGCCGGACACAAGGTCGGCCCGGGCGGCATCCTGGCTGTAACAGGCACGCCCTACTCGCCGGCCTATTTCGGCATCGGCGTCCGCAAAAATGATTCCGCCTGGCGGGACGTGCTCAACTATTGCCTGCACGACCTCTGGAGTTCCGGCGAGTACAAAAAGATTCACGCTAAATGGTTCGGCCCCGATTCCATTTGCCCCATGCCACTGGAAGACCATCAGATGGAACCGTTCGTCAAAGGGTGAGGCCGGACGTCCGGGGCTCAAACGCCTGTCCACGGCCGGGACGGCCGTGATGCTCATGGGCAAGATGCCCATGCTGCTTTTTCAGCAGGCTGCTATGCCGAGATAAACAGGTGCGAGCATACCGACTGTTTTTACCTCTTGCCGCATAACCGGCAATGCCACCGGCCCAAACAGGAATTGTCAAAGGCCGGCCAGACAATCGAAAAGCTGCGCTCCTCCGGCGAAAGAACCATCGAACAGGTCCGCCAATTCAGGTCCGCCAATTCCTGTCTGATTCATACCTGACATAAGATTTAAAATCATCCCGTGTGCAACCCTGGCGCGGCAGATTGCACGTCTGGATTATTCTCTTGTCTGTGTCGCGGGATTCATGGTTTCGGGCAATGGCATCCAGACAATTTTGCCGGCTCGGTTTATGTATGAATAGTTCGCTCCGTTTGATAACAATGGCGTTATAGCCACGCCTGCCAATTCTCCAAGAAAGTAATGCCCGTAAGCAAACTTAGGCTCAACAATGATCTTTCCGGTCTGGTCTATATATCCGTATTTTTTGTCAATCACAATTCCAGCCCTCCCGTTGAAAAAGGAAGATACATTATCGAATTTGGGTTCCACGACCATTTTCCCCGTCCTGTCTATGAATCCCCACTTGTCCTTGATCTTCACGCCAGCAAGTCCTTCTGAAAAACCATTGCCGTCGTCATACTCACCCGGGAAAACACGGTTGCCGGTTATGTCAATGTATATTGTTTTTGCATCAAGTGTTACATGGCCCAGCCCTTCGCTGAAACAGGGAGCTTTCTCGTATTTTGCCGGGAGCACCATTTTGCCGGAGGTGTCGATGACTCCCCATTTCCCGTCAATCATGACTGAAGCAAGTTCATCATTGAAATCCCAAGCCACTTCGAAACGAGGTTCTATTACGTATTTACCGCTCTTGTCGATGAAGCCGACCTTTCCTTTCCAGTCAGCAGTTTCAAATCGCGGCGGAATAGGCATAGTAACGGCCAGACCATTTCTGAATTCACGACAATACGTTCCCGAGGGCGGTTGAAGAACTATCTGTCCGGTTTTATCGATGAATCCTCCTGACCTGCCGTCGTCAACCCAGGCCAATTCCTCCTGGAATTGAAAGGCGTACGCGAATTTAGGTTGTATTATCAATTTGCCTGTCTTGTCGATGTAACCGTATTTGCCTTTGAGTTTCACGGGCGCCAACCCCTCGGAAAAGTAGTGTGCGTCCTCGTAGGCCGGTTCGATGACAGTTTGCCCTTTTTCATTAATATATCCCCACTTGCCGAGAACACAGATTGGGTAAAGATCAGCGAACCAGCATTTATTTTTATTCGCCGGTTGCGTTGTTTGAGTGGCGGGGCTGGTTTCGGTTATATCTCCGGCATAAACAACAGCAACCCCTAAAATTCCTAAGACGAGTACTGCATATCTGCGCATACAGTCTCTCCTTTTCGTCAATTCAATCAAACGGTTTGAGGACGATGCCGGTCGATAGTTTGGGATAGAAATAGGTGCTCTTGTGCGGCATGACTCCGCCGGCGCGGGCGACATCCTGGATTGCCAGGATCGGCGTCGATTGCAGCAGGACGCCCAGGTCGGCCTGGTTTTCGTTGCAGGCCTGGAGCACGTCATTGCCGAAGGCGGTGTAGTCCACCGTCGTCCGGTCGGTCTGCCATGCCTTGAGGGTCTTGTCGATAATTAATTTATGCAGCACGGCCACGTCGAGTTTTCGCCAATGGTCCGACTCGTCGGGCGCCTCGGCGAGCATTGCAGAAGGGTCTTTGAGCGAGCCGACCCACATCGTCGCGGCGGCCACGCCCAGAAAGCCCATCGCCCCCGGCCCGAACTTCGCCATCGCGGCCCCGGCGTCCTCGAAGTCCACTTCATCGACCGGCACCTCGCGCCATGCGAACTGAGTCAGCTTGTGCTTGAGCCGTTCGACCGTAAATTCATCCCCCAGGTTCCTGACGAGCCTGTGGGTCGGCAGGATCATCATGCCGGGGTCGTCGCGGGCAACCAGGGCGAACATGACGTAGTTGGCCTCGTGGGCATCGTCGATCTTTCCGGCGGCCTTGAGCGAGTCGCGATAATTCATCGCGGTGGTGTAGCGATGATGGCCGTCGGCGATGTAGACAGGCACGTTCCGCAGGGCGGCGCGGATATTGTCAATCACTATCCGGTCGTCGACCCGCCAGAGTTTTTCGCTGACGCCCCGCAGATGCCCGAATGAATCGCACCGGCCAGCGGTTAATTTATCGAGTGTGCCGGCGACCTGGCAGTTCAGATCGTCGTAAAAACCGAAGATCGGCGACAATTGTATTTTCGTGCACTCGGTAAGCTTCAGGCGGTCGGCCTTTGGCCCGGCAAACGTGTGCTCGTGCGGGATCACGTCCTGCCCGAACGGCGTCGCCCGGACGCCGCAGATTATGGCCCGGCGGGTGTGATTGTCCGACGCCCAGCCGAACGACTGCTCATAGACGTACAGGCATGGTTTTTCATCCTGGATAATCACGCCGGCGCTCCGCCAGTTGTTCAGCATCCGCCCGGCCTGCTGATATTCGATCTCCGGCCCCAGTTCCTTGGGCGGCACGTGCGGCATATCGACTGCCACTATGTTGTGCGGGTTGCGGGCCAGGAACTCTTCCTTGTCGGCGCCGCTGAGTATGTCGTAGGGCGGGGCGATCAGACCCGTAACGTCCCTGCCCGCGTATCTCCAACCCTTGAACGGCCTGATGTCCATTTACCTGATCTCCTGTTTCAACCATCTCATTTGTCGCCGTATCCATTCGGATTTTTCTGATGCCACTGCCACGCGTGCTGGACTATTGTTGGCAGGTCCGGGAATTTCGGCTTCCAGTCCAGTTCGCTCATGGCCCGTTTTGACGAGGCGATCAGCCTGGCCGGATCGCCCGGTCTCCGCGGGGCGGCCTCGGCCGGAATCGGATGCCCTGTCGCCTTGCGGCAGGTCTCGATCACCTGCTTGACCGAAAATCCCTCGCCGTTGCCCAGGTTGAAGACTTTCACCTGGCCGGCCTTTACCGCGCCTATCGCCAGCACGTGCGCGTCGGCAAGGTCGCAGACGTGGATGTAGTCGCGTATGCAGGTGCCGTCGGGCGTCTCGTAGTCGTCGCCGAAAATCTTTATGCCCGGACGTTTGCCCATCGGAACCTGAAGCACCAGCGGAATCAGGTGCGTCTCGGGCTGATGGTCCTCGCCGATCTCACCCGTGGGGTGGGCGCCGGCGACGTTGAAATATCGCAGCGAGACAATGCCCAGGCCGTACGCGGCCGCATATGCCGAAAGCATGTACTCGACGCACAGCTTGCTCGCCCCGTAAGGATTGATCGGGGCCAGCCGGTCGTCTTCTTCTATCGGCACGCGGGCCGGCGTGCCGTAAACAGCAGCGGTCGAGGAGAAGACCATCTTCTTTATGCCGCAGTCGCGCATGGCCTCCAGCAATGTCAGACCGATCATGGTATTGTTTCGAAAATACTTGTCCGGCTCCACGACGCTCTCGCCGGCCTCGATGAATGCGGCAAGGTGAATCACGGCCTCGATTTTGTTTTCGGCCAGGGCCTTCCGCAACGCCTGCCCGTCAGCCACGTCGCCCACAACGAGCTTTTTGCCAGCCGCCCGGCGATGCCCCTTTACGAGGCTGTCGTACACGACGCATTCGTGCCCCGCCGACTTCAACGCGCGCAGGACGTGCGAACCTATGTACCCCGCCCCGCCGGTGAGCAATACGTTCATCAGTTGTCTCCTGCAAAGCATGGAGATTATACGTATAACAAGACATAATGGAATGAGCATCCGGCCGGATTTGCAATGGTTCAGTCACAAAGAATTGTGGTGCAGGATTTGGCTTCATCAAATAGTCAAACCAGTTAGCACTACAACGAGACTTTAGCTCAAGAAAATTCATCCAGCCATCCGATGGTTCCTTACAGGACGCCTTGACAGCAAAGGAGCTACGGCATGGATGTCAAACAGATTCAGCAGATGCGGCCGATGTTGAACACGTACTTGAGGCAATTTGACGACTGCTTTGGCCGCCGCGAGCCGGTGGCGCATCTCAAGACATATGTTCTGGGGCAATTGTCGGGCCTGCCGCGGAAGAGCATGGAGCCAATTGCCGATGCG
>JACRIL010000110.1 GCA_016235825.1 Planctomycetota bacterium | reverse complement strand
TTGCCCGCCATAAACAGGCAGCAGGGCCGATAAGGACAGATTTTTAACGCAAAAATATGAAACTTGCGGAAAACAACAACGGCCTCGCGACGAATCAAGGTTGTGGACGACTAAATCGACAAGCCCTTGCGCAGGGGGCTTCAGGAATGGTTCGCCGATGGATGTTACACCCTGAAGGGGCAGCATATGACAGCCCAGGGCAACGCCCTGGGAAAATCGGCGAGAATAATCCGCAAAGCCCTGTAATGGCGAAATAAGGCTGTTGGACTCCCCTATCATTATGGACAAAATGGCCTTCATAGCGTTGCAGTACTACGCTCCGCGTAAATGCTTCGCGTAGGACAGGTGGCACCCGGCGGGACGCCCACGTCACAAACTATTCGATCCCGCCACCGGCAGACGCGCCAAATCCCCGAAACGCCCTGGCCGACGATCTCAACTGTTCGCGAGGTTATTGCAGGCGGGTGAGGGCAATGGCAATGGCGGAGGAAATGGGCATCAGACGGTTTTTCAAAATGTCTTTGAGCTTTCCCGGCAGGCCAAAGCCTTGTAAAGTCACCCCAATGGGCGAGTACCGCGTAAACCTGGACATCTACACAGATATGGATTGCCATCTGCGTGTATGTGCTGGCGGCGATCATCAAAAAAGAACTGAGCATCGAACGCAGCATGAGCGAAATCCTGCAAATTCCCAGCGTCAGCCTTTTCGAGAATATGCCCATTTTGCAGGCTCTTTCGCAACATTCGACCAAGATGGAAAGTGACGTAATTCATAATCAATTGTCGTTTTTCAACTAATGACCGGACAGTAGCGATCTCAAATCTCAAATTTCATATGTAAAATGAAAGAGCCCCGCAGTCCTGGTAAGACCTTGGGGCCCTTATCGAACACGAGTCAAAGGTAAAAGTTTATCTGCCTCCCAGGAGGGACAATGCCATCTGCGGCAGGCCGTTGGCCATAGAAAGCATTGCCACGCCGGCCTGGGCCAAGACCAGGTTTCTGGTCATATTTGCGGTCTCCATGGCGACGTCGGCGTCGCTGATGCGGCTCTCGGCGCCCTGCAATTGCAGGTTCTGCACATCGATGGTGTCGGCCACCGAGACCAGGCGGTTCATCATGTAACCCAGATAGGCCCGGTATTGATCCTTGGTGTCGATCGCCGTGTCGACGGCGGTAACGGCCGGGCACACGCCGTTGACCAGATCGATGGTTATTCCCTCGCCGAGATTCTGGAGCCAGTCGATGCCCTGCATGATCTCGGTCGGCAATTGCGAGAACTGGATCGCCGAATTGGTTCCGTTGATGCCGGCAGTCGAGGTCCAGTCCGCGGTGGTAACCGTGCTGCCGTTGGCGGAGAATGTCAGGCCGTTGGAGCCGGAGACGTTGGCCGCGGCGCTCCATGCGCCCGTGATGTTGTGTTCGAGATTAAGCGAGTATTGGCCCGTGGTAGAGTTGTAGATCGGGCTGGCCGGCGACCAGTTGGCGAACTGCGTGTAGGTCGAACCGTAACTGGCGGCCGAGGCGTTTATGGCATTGGCTATTGACGTCAGGCTGAACGTCCCCGTGCCGAGGTAGTAGGTTACGACGCTGTTAGTTCCGACATCCACCGTTCCGGCAGCGCCGGCCGTGCCGCCGGTGAGTGTTACCGTCATCGATCCGACGCTGACCGTCTGGGTAACCGAACCCACCCATGCCGCGTACGAGGCCGTGCCGAACGTGTACTGAATGCTGCTTGCGGTGCCGAACGACATGAAGTTGGCGTCGGCGCTGCTGACGGCCGCGGCGGACGTGCTCTGCAGGACCGTGTGCCTGCCAAGCTCGGCTTCAACGCCCCATTCGCCGTTAACGCTCTGGTTGACGTCGAGGTACCACCTGTTGTCGCTGGCGTTGAAATAGGCCTTGGCCGGCGCCCAGGCCTCGTACTGTGTATTGCTGGTGGCGGTGGCATACTGCGAGGCTGCCGAGTTGATCGCCGAAACCACGTTGGCAAGCGTTCGATTCCCCGTGCCTATGTGGTATGTAACGCCCGCCGCGTTGGTCGTAACGGTTCCCACGCCTGCGCTGCCCGTTCCGTTATCCAGTGCGACATACATCGAATCGACCGTGGTAAGCTGGGTCGTTCCGACCGTCGGGCCGAAGCCGATATATGTGCCTCCGGCGAAGGTGAATCGCATCTCGCTGGTGTTGGTGCCCGGGGCGGCGCCGCCGAAATTAATGAAATTGGTGTCCTGGGTGTCCACGGCGGCAGTAGCCTTGTTTTCCGCATAAGTCTTGAGGCCGCCGATCTGGAGGCTTGCGGCGTCCATGATCTGCGCGTCGATCTGGATGAACTTGCCGCGGTTGTTGGGCCCGTCGCCTATCGAAATGGCTATCGACTCGGACGTGTTGAGAAGATTGATGCCGTTGAAGTTCATCTGGTTGGCGATGCGGTTTATTTCCTCGACGATGGCGTCGTATTCGTTCTGGATCGTCCGCTTCTGTGCCTTGGTGTACGTGCCAGTGGAGGCCTGCTCGGACAGTTCCCTCATGCGGATGAGCAGTTGGTCCATCTGGCCCAGGCCCGCCTCGGCCGTCTGGAGCAGACTCACGCCGTCCATCGCGTTTCGCCTGCCCTGGCTCAGCGCGCCGATGTCGGCCCGCATCAGTTCGCGGACAGCCAGTCCCGCCGCGTCGTCAGCCGCGCTGTTGATACGCAGGCCGGACGAAAGGCGATTGACGCTCACTCCCAGCGAGTCGTAGGCCAGCCCCAGATTCCTGGCCACCTCATTGGCCATTATGTTGTTCTTGATCGACAGCATTTTCTTTCTCCCAAAAAGTGTTGTTGGCCCGGACTTGCTGCCCGACCTGCGTCGGGGGCGGTCCGATTCCTATATAGCCACTGGCCCGGACTCACTTCCGGGCCCCTACCGTTAACCCCTCTCCAAGCAATCCCCGTGCCGAAAATATTGATTGGCCATGAATATTGTTCTAACGCATTGCATAATAACCAATTATGAATATTGAGATTGCGCGGGTCGGCAATACCGTTCCAGAAGGGAACAATTGCCCCAGGAAAATTTCGTCTTACACTGGAAAGAAAATCAGGGGTTTTGAAAAACGGGCCTGCCCGATTTGGACCGGCAATGATCAGAAAATTAAGGCGGAAAAAT
This sequence comes from Planctomycetota bacterium, assembly GCA_016235825.1. GTDB lineage: Bacteria > Planctomycetota > Phycisphaerae > SM23-33 > SM23-33 > JACRIL01. The sequence goes on along the minus strand of JACRIL010000110.1, from coordinate 6,689 downwards.
CAAGCTCGCGGGGCTATCCGGCCGTAAAATGCACCGATATGCCGGATGGAATGGAAATTACTGATTCGCAGGCCGACGAGCAGATCAAGCAGGCTCAGGCACTGGCGGACGGCGGAAAGATCGATGAGGCGATTGATCTGCTTGACCGGCTGGTTGCCGAACAGCCCGGCCTGGCTGCCGCACATCATGCGCTCGGGAACCTGCTTCAAACGGATGGGCAGCCGCAGCGGGCGGTCGAGTGTTATCAAAGGGCATTGTCAATTCAGCCAGACCAGCCAGAGATACTGAATGATCTGGGGACGGCCTTGTGTGAATCGGGGATGTTTGACCGGGCGTGCGAACAGCTTTTCCGCGCGGCGGAGTTGGGCGGCGACAACGCCGACATCCTTTATAATCTCGGCTGGGCGCTCGAATCGTCCGGCCGCCGCGACGAGGTCGTGGCGCAATATCGCAAGGCCGTCGAGCTTGACGCCGAACATGGCGGCGCACTTTCCAATCTGGGCCGGCTGCTTGCCGCCGCCGGCGAACTGGTTGAAGCCGCCGATTTTCTCAGCCGCGCCGTTATTCTCGAGCCGGACAATCGCCAGGCCTGCCGGCTGCTGGCGGGCGCGGTCGCCCGGCTGGGCCGGCTCGAAGAAGCGGCGGCGCTTTATCAAAAGGCCCTGGACCTCGACCGCAACGACCCCGAGGCCCACGTCAGGCTCGGCAACATTTTGTGCATATCCGGTCAGCCGCGGCGGGCGGTCGGGCATTACGAGCAGGCCCTGGCGCTCGACCCGAGCTGCGCCGAGGCGTGGTATTGCCTTGGCGCAATAAGCGACCATGCCAAGGCGGAGGTTTTTTTCCGCAAGGCGCTGGAAATCTGCCCGCAATATCCGCTGGCCAACTGGAATTTGGCGCTGAATCTGCTGCTGGGCGGGCAATACGAGGAGGCCTGGCGGCGATATGAATCGCGGTACGATCTGCCTGATTTTGAATATCTCAGGCGGCTCGTCCCCCGCTGGGACGGCAGGCCGATTCCAGACAAGACGCTTATGGTCAGGTACGAGCAGGGCCTCGGCGACGCGATACAGTTCGTCCGCTATCTGCCGCTTGCCCGCGGGCGATGCGGCCGGCTGGTGCTGTTCTGTCCGAATACGCTCATGCCGCTGTTTGACGGCATGGCCGGCCTGGACGAGATGGTCGATGATCCGACCAAAGGGAACTGGGATTACGCGATCGGATTGATGAGCATGCCGGCGATCTTCGGCACGGCTCTCGATACGATCCCGGCCGACGTGCCTTATCTGAGCGCCAAACCGGATAAGGCCGCCTTCTGGGCGTCCAAGCGTGTCGCCGGGCGATTCAACGCCGGCCTGGCGTGGGCGGGCAATCCGTCAAACCCGAGAGACAAACAGCGATCGATGAGGCTGGCCGATTTTCAACCGCTGGGGCGGATAAATGGGCTGGCCCTTCACAGCCTGCAGGTCGGCGACGGAGCGGACCAGGCCAAGGCGCCGCCGCCGGACGTTGAAATCGCCGACTGGTCCGGCGAGTTGAAGGATTTTTCCGACACAGCCGGCCTGGTTGCCAATCTCGATCTGGTAATAAGCATCGATTCGGCCTTGGCGCACCTGGCCGGGGCGATGGGCAAACCCGTCCGGCTTCTGCTGCCCGACATTCCCGACTGGCGCTGGATGCCGGATCGCGGCGATTCGCCGTGGTATCCGACGATGCGGATTTTCCGGCAGAAGACGGCTGGCGACTGGCGGGACGTCGTACGGCGGGTCGAAGAGGAACTGCGAGGGCTGTGCCGATGAGTCAGGCCGGACAATCGCCCGAGGAATCGCTTGCCGCCTTCCGGCGCGGCGTGGAATTCATGCAGGCCGGCCGGAATGAAGATGCTGTCCCGGAATTCCTTCGGGCCATTTCGCTGCGGCCGGCCTTTCCGGAGGCGTTTGCAAATCTCGGAATCGCCATGCACCTGGCAGGCCAGACCGATCGGGCTATCATATATATAAAGGAAGCAGTCAGGCTGACGCCTGGTTTTGCCAACGCCCGCGCGAACCTGGCCTCGCTGCTCGCCGGCGCCGGCCGGCTCGACGAGGCCGCCGAATGTTACGTCGCCCTTCTTGCGATCCGCCCCGACGACCCCGGGCCGATCTATTCGCTCGCGACAATCGCGTACCGGCAGGGCCGGCTCGACGATGCGGCGGGGCACTATCGTCGGTTCCTGGCCGCCAGGCCTGATCATGCCGACGCTCATTGCAGCCTGGGCCTGGTGCTCGCCGAACAGGGCGATTGCGAACGCGCCGTCGAAAGTTTCGCTTCGGCCCTGGCGATAAATCCCGGCCATTCGCCGTCGCTCGACAATATCGCAAAGGCCTTGGTCAAATTGGGCAAGACGCCCCAGGCCCTTGAATATCAGCAAAAATATGTGTCCATCCAACCCACCGATGCCGCCGGATGGTCCAATCTGGGCGATCTGCACCGGACGCTGAACCAGTTGCCCCAGGCGGGGGAATGTTATGAACGGGCGCTGGCCATCAAGCCGGACTTTGCCGAATGCTGGTGCAACCTCGGCTACGTCCATGCCGTCGCGGGGCGCGACCGGCAGGCCGGGGAATGCGTCGAACGCGCGCTTGCCATCAATCCCAATTGTCCCGAGGCGTATTACAACCTGGGCGTGATGCAAGCCGACAGGCGCCAGGCCCGGCAGGCATATGAAAAGGCCATCTCGATAAAGTCCGACTACCATCAGGCGAAATGGAACCTGGCGCTGCTTGATCTGCTGGAGGGCGACTTTCAGGCCGGCTGGCGGAACTATGAATCGCGTCTGTACCTGAGCGGCCACGAGGCCATGCTGCGCTTCAATCCGCGATGGACCGCCCAGGACATCTCCGGCAAGACCCTGCTGGTAATGCATGAGCAGGGTTTCGGCGACACGATCCAGTTTCTGAGGTTCCTCGCGCCGGCCAGACGGCGATGTGCGAAACTGGTTTTCTGCTGCCAGCCGCAAATGCTGCCGCTGCTGAAGGACTTATCCGGCCCGGACTGGATCGCAACCGATCCGGCGGAAACGAAATGGGACGTTGCAGTCTGGCTGCTGAGCCTGCCGGGGATATTCCGAACCAGCCTGGACGCGATCCCGCCTGCCGAGCCTTTTCTGAAGGCGCCCGCCGACAAGGTCGAATTATGGAAGCCGAAAATGCGGCCGGGCGACATTAATATAGGCCTGGCATGGTCGGGCAATCCCGACAACCCGCTCAACAGGGGCAAACGTATATCGCTTGACGAATTGAAGCTGATCTGGAAAACGCCGCGAGTCCGCTTTCACAGCCTGCAACTGGGCGTCCCGGCGGGCGAAATTTTGCAGCATCCGGACTTGCAAATCGAGGACCACTCCGGCCGGATCGCCGATTTCGCCGACACCGCCGGCCTGATTGCCAATCTCGATCTGGTAATCACGATCGACACGGCCGTGGCGCACCTGGCCGGGGCGATGGGCAGACCCGTCTGGCTGCTGCTGCAATATCAGGCCGACTGGCGATGGCTGCTGGACTGCGACGACTGTCCCTGGTATCCTACGGCCAGACTGTTCCGCCAGCCCAGGCGGGGCGACTGGAACGCCGCGGTAGCGAACGTAAAGAAGGAACTGGAGAGTTTTATCGCCGGAGGAAAGTCCGGATAGATCGGCCTCAAACATGACCAACATAGGAATAACCTGGATGCCCGGCAGCTTCAGCGGCTGGGGCGTTTATTGCACCGCCCTGCTGACTCACCTGTGCAGGTCGGGCAGATATCAGCCTGTGCTCATGGGCGAGACGCTCAACCCCGGCAACATCGTGCTGGACCCGCTGCAACTGAAGCTGATCGAGCCTGTGCTGCGCGCCACGATCGAGGCCCAGAAGGCCGGCCCGCCCGCCGGACCGTTCGACTTCGACATACTGATGGCGATGGGCAACAATTGCGTCGGCAGTTTTCAGGCAGGACTGGGAAGGCGCGATATCGGCGTGATTTTCTTCGAGGACTCGAATTTCAAGCCGGAGGCTGTCGATGCGGCACGGAAGCATCACATCATTGTCGCCGGCTGCTCGTGGTGCGAAAAAATTCTCCGCGACCGCGGCCTGACAAACGTTACGACCGTCCTCCAGGGCGTGGACGACCGGATGTTCCACCTGGCGCCGCGGACCGGCCTGTTCAAAAACCGCTTCATGATCTTCAGCGGCGGAAAGCTCGAATTCCGCAAGGGCCAGGACATCGTTCTGGCGGCGTTCAGAAAATTCCACGCCCGCCATCCGAACGCGGCCCTGGTTACGGCCTGGCACAATCTCTGGCCGCAGGCGGCGCAGGGGATCGTGCTGGGCGGCCTGGTTGACAGCGCCCCGCAGACCGGCGCCAACGGCCTGCTCGACATCAACGGCTGGCTGGCTGCCAACGGTCTGCCGGTGGGGTCGTTCCTCGACCTGGGCATTGTGCCCAATCTTTTCATGCCGCAGGTCCTGCGCGAGATGGACGCGGCGGTCTTCCCGAATCGCTGCGAGGGGGGCACGAACCTGGTGGCGATGGAATGTATGGCCTGCGGCCTGCCTGTCGTCCTGTCGGCCAACACCGGCCACCTGGACATCATTCGGCCGGACAACTGTTACCCGCTCCAGAACCAGAAGCCCGTCCCGGCGTCGATCGGCATCGGCACCGAAGGCTGGGGCCAGTCCGACCCCGATGAACTGGTCGACAGACTCGAAGAAATCTATGCCAACCGTATGCAGGCCCTGCGGAAAGGCATGGCCGCCGCAAACTTCATGGCGGACCTGAACTGGACGAACCAGCTCGACAAATTTCTCGCCGCCGCGGGAATTTGATGGCATTTTGCAAAGTTGCGGCAGTCCTTGTATTATTGGGAGACAAGAGAAAGGGGCAAAGAATGAGATTGAACTTAATGAGGCTTTTTACAGGGGTCATCCTTCTGCCGGCAGCTGGTCCGTGGAACGGATCTTGGGTCTACAGCCAGCAAACTGCGACGACCGGCGCAAGTCCGACGACCGTGGCCCCGCAACCTTCGCCAAAGATTACGCCACAAGGAGCGAATCTCGTGGAGGAGTTTGGGACACTGGCCCGGAAGGGAATACATGTGATTGTGCTGGGGCAAGAACATTGGCCGGTGGAACCAGAACATCGGCCGTTGCTGGTGCCAGTTGGGATGCGGTTCCACCCGGCGGATTGCCGACAATTGATCGAGGCGGTCGCGGTCCGCGGAGGTTATCAAGTAGTTTGGTTCAATGGGGGCCATACGGTCGTAATGCAGCGGGGAGGCGACGATTCTGAGGTAAAACGCATAGTTGACGGCCTGAAATCCAATGACGTGGCGGTGCGAAGGGAGACTGCCCGACTTGCCGGACGGGTGGAAGATTTGCGTGTAGTTGAGGCGCTGGCGACAAGTTGCAACGACAGCGATGATGAAACGGCCAGGCGATCGATGGCGAGTCTGGATCAATTGAATTCCGATGCCCTGGCAGTGATCCCCAAAGCGACCGTTTTATTGGAGAAACTGGCGGGGAATGAAGATGCGGATACTCGCATGAGAGCGGCAACCATTTTGGGATATATGGGTAACGACAATGCGCTGGCATTGCTGGAAAAGCTTACCGCAGATGCGGATGATCACGTCTACCTTTGCGCAATCGGGGCCTTGAAGCTAATAGGTGGGGAGAAAGCAATTGCCTTACTGGAAAAACTTGCGACAGATAAACGCGAACCCGCTCGAATTGAGGCAACTATTGCCTTGGGCTACGCAGGCAGCAAAAAGGCGGTTGGCTTGCTGGAAAAACTTATGGAAGACAGCAGCAAACCAGATATCCGCTTTCTGGCGATTATCGTCCTTGGATATATAGGCGACAAAAAAACGATACCGCTGCTGGAAAAGTTGGCAGAAGATCCGGATGAGAGCACCCGCCTTACAGCGATTACTTCTTTGGGGCAAATGGGCGTTGAGAAGGCATTTGTTTTGCTGGAAAAACTCACGAACGATCCGGACTCGCTCACTCGTCAGAATGCGGCCGGAGCCCTGGAGCATATAATAGGCAACGAAAAAACACTGGCATTGCTTGAGAAGCTCGCAGGAGACCCGGACAAAAACATCCGCAGCGTCGTCGTCCACTGTTTCCGTAGAGTGGGCGGCGAGAAGGCATTGGCATTGCTCGGGAAGCTTGCAGAAGATTCAGACGCGGGCATCCGTGATCACGTAGCGTGGGCCTTGGGACAGGTGGGCGGCGAAAAGGCATTGTCGCTACTTGGAAAACTTGCAGAAGATATGGATGCAGAAGTTCGTGCAAGCGCAGCCTGGGCCCTGGGACAAGTGGACAGCGAAAAGGCGTTGGTTTTATTGGAAAAACTCGTGGAAGATAAGGACGGCGATGTCCGTAAGAATGCAGCATCCGCCTTGGAGTTTTCAGTCGGCGAGAAGGCGGTAGTTTTGCTGGAAAAATTATCAAATAGCCCCGACAACGATGTGCGCAGATCGGTTATAGAGCGTCTTTGCACGATCCCGCTGGATCGCGGTTTTTCCATGGTCATTAGCACTACAACGAGACTTTAGCTCAAGAAAATTCATCCAGCCATCCGATGGTTCCTTACAGGACGCCTTGACAGCAAAGGAGCTACGGCATGGATGTCAAACAGATTCAGCAGTTGCGGCCGATGTTGAACACGTA
>JACRIL010000109.1 GCA_016235825.1 Planctomycetota bacterium | reverse complement strand
TGCTGCTATACTCAAGTTGGACATCGTGCGACTCCTTTCGCTTTTCAAGCTCTTGTGGATAAAGAACTTGATGTACGAAAGGCTGCATGATGTCCATTGTTTTTATCGATCTACCTACCCACGTTTTTGGGAGGTGAACCGAAAAAAACAAATATCCCCCTGCTCGCGCAGGGGGCTTTATGAATTGTTCGCCGAAGAGTTGTTTTAAAGCCCCGCATGTTAATGCGGGGATGCTGTTGTCGAAGTTATAAAGGATTCACAATTCGATTGCATATTCCATCAACAAAGGCCGACCAATGAACGCCAGAGAAAACGCCATACGAACCATCCGATTCGACCATCCGGAGTACGTCATGGGCGGACCGCCCAACTACCCCATAGCTTACCTGGGCTGCCATCATGAAGGATTCAACGGCGGCGGGCACCACCTGCCGGTCGGGTCTGTCTGGACCGACATCTGGGGCACCCAGTGGCACAAGGAGCATCCCGATGTGATGGGTTTTCCCAAGGGCAACCCGCTGGACAGGCCCGAAAAACTCCGTTCGTTCAAATGGCCGGACCCCGACGATGAGCGGATCTGTTCGAAAATCTATGAGCAGGCCAAAGACTATCCGGGCGGAGAACCGTTCCTTGCCGGCACGCACCGCGACACGCTGTGGGAAAAAACCTACATGCTCGTCGGCATGGAAAACGCCATGGAATACTTTTACACCGAGCCGAACTTCATGCGCGAGGTGCTGCACCGCATAATGGATTTCCAGTTGGGAATATCAAAACACTACCTCAAGATCGGCGTGGAATTAGTCTACACAGGCGACGATCAGGGCACGCAGGGCGGGCCGCTGTTGGGGCCGGCCATCCTGAATGATTTTCTGGTCCCCGAATACCGCCGGATTTTCGGGCTTTATAAAGAAAAAGGCGTCTTAATTCATTTCCACTCATGCGGCAACGTCGACTGGATGATCGAAACCGTGATCGACCTGGGGATCAACATATTGAATCCCGTCCAGGCCACCGCCAACGACCTGGACAAGATCCGGCGGATCAGTCAGGGGCGGCTGGCCCTTCTGGGCGCGATCAGCACCGCACTGGTCATGTCCGGGCCGGCCGATAAAATCCGCCAGGCCGTGCGGGAAACAATCTGGCGGCTCGGGCGCGAGGGCGGATATTTCTGTTCGCCGGACCAGGGGATGCCTTTCCCGAAAGAGCACACCCAGGCCCTCGACGAGGCCCGCGAAAGCTGCGGCAGATACCCGCTTTCTCCGCCGGAGTGAACCGGGCGATTGAAAGATTGCAGGTTGTTCGCCATTTTTTCTGCGAGTTGCATCCTTCGCTCAATCTCATCCCGCGTCACAATTCCGTGCTGTGCTTGAAGAGCCGCGTGTCGAACTGCTTGAGGAAGCCGGTGAAGGCCGAGTCGGAGTCCGGGTCGTTCTCGATGGCGTGCGTGGCCATCCAGACCTTGGCGTCGAGGTTGTCCACGTGGTGGAGGAAGAAGGCCTCGGGCACGGCCGGCAGCTTCGGCGAGCCGAATTCGTACTGCCCGTGATGCGACAGGATGATGTGCTGGATCAGGTCGAGCGTCCGCTGCGGGAACGGTTCGGAAATTTCCTCGGCCACGAGCTGCGCCTTCTGCTGCACCCAGATCGTCGCCAGTATGATGTGCCCGACGAGCTGGCCGCGGTCGGTGTACTGGATGCTCGTGCCGGCGGCAAGCTCCTCGATCTTGCCTATGTCGTGCAGAAACGCGCCCGCCAGCACCAGGTCGGCGTTGAGCCTGGGATAAAGAGGCAGCAGGGCCTCGGCCGCTCTGGCCACCGCAAGGGTGTGCTCCAGCAGCCCGCCTATGAACGGGTGATGCAGTTGCAGGGCCGCCGGCGACTTTTTAAAGGCCGACACTAGCTTGTGGTCCTCGACAAATTTTTTTATCAGCAGCTTTATGTGTTTGTCCTTCACGCCGCCCAGGATTTCCAGCAGTTCGGCCCACATCTGCTCGACGTCCAACTCGGTAACCGGCATGAAGTCGGCCAGGTCCACCTTTTCGCTCGCCCACGGCCGGCAGCCGTCGATGATTAGCTGGAGGTTGCCCTTGTAGTCCTCGATGCGGCCCTTGATGAGCAGGAATCCGTCGATCGGGATGGCCGCATAAACCGCCTCGCTGGCCTGCCACATCCGGGCGGGCAGGCTGCCCGTGCGGTCCACCAGCGTGCAGAGAATGAAAAGCCCGCCGGTCTTGGTCGTCCGCAGGTCCTTGTCGCGGACCAGAAATACCTGCTCGACCGTCTGGCCGGCCTGAAGCTGGTTGATGAACTTGCGATTGTCTTTCATGCCGGGCAGTGTACCACCGGCCGGCAGACTTGAAAACTGTTTTGTCCAAAGGAGGTAATGGGTCAGTTACAGGGGGATTGTGGTGCGGGCATCTTGCCTGCAACTACATGAATTAAAAATGCTGGCGAGACGCCCGCACCACAAGATGGCGAAATATTGTTTGGTTTCCCCCTGTAACTGACCCATTACCAAAGAAGCGGGGCGTTAAAAGCAAGCAGCATCCCCGTTTTGACCGGCGGGGATGCCGTTGTTCAATTTCCGCAAAACTATTCGACCAATTGAGGTTTAAGCGAACTCATTTCGCCGGGGCGAGGAATCCGCCCGGGTCCGTCCCAGCCTGCTGTCCTGCCGGCGGGGTGAACATCGGTTCCTGTTCGGCCAGTTGCGCCAGATGGAGTTTGCGGCGGGCGGCGGCGGTTTGCGGCCGCATTGCGAACCGACGCCAGCAGATAGCCGCGGGCCTGCTCGCCCGCCGGCGGGTCGGATTGATGAAACAGTTTGACGAAAACGTCGTGCACTATGTCCTCTGCCTCGCCGACCTCCCGCCCGCACAGGGCCCGGGCGTACCCCAGGCATGCCGGGGCATGTGCCCGGTATAGTTGATCGATGCAGGCGACCAGTCGGTCGTTCAATTTGCGTCCTTTCAGCCTTTCCTTCGCGTCTATATCTGATACACCCGGAGGTGCGGTTTTTATCTATAAAGCCGCGAAAATTTTCCGGATTTAGTAACTCTAAGTCGAAAAGCAATACCAGACCGAGGCTGACTTGCATCAGTCTTGCTGAAAACCGATCCCGATAACGGTTTTATTTCAGCGGGTCCGACTTGTCGTATTTTTCGATATCTTCTTCGGAGATGATCCCGCCCTGCTGGCGGATGAGGTTCTGCACCTTCCGGACGTCGACGCGCCTCGAGGTTACGCCGTCCTTTATCGACACGGCTGATGCTATTCCGGCGGCCTCGCCCATGCCCATGCACTGGACCATCATCCGTGATGAGCCCAGGGCGATGTGAGAGATGCTTGCACACCGGCCGGCGACGAGCAGGTTTTCCACCTTTTGGGGAACCAGAACGCGGTAGGGGATGTGGTACTTGAAACCCTTGGGCGGATTCCAGGTCGTGCGGTCCATGCCCGGCCCGTCAATGCAATGAATGTCGATGTAGCAGCAGCCGTAGCAGATGTTGTCGGGGAATTCCCGCTGGTTCTTCACGTCGTCCTCGGTGAGGACGTATTGGCCGATGATCCGGCGGGACTCGCGGAGGCCGATGGTGTTGGGCGTGGAAATCATGTAGCAGTTCTCCATGCCGGGGACGTATTTGCGGTACACGTCAATGGTAAGATAGGCCTGCCGCCTGGCCTCGATGGTCGCGGCGGTGAGGTCCTCGCCCTTCGTCGAATCCAGGCCGGTAATGTGCGTAAAATTCACGCCCACCTGGTCGGGGCGGGTCGGAGTCCACCACCAGCCCATGACGGTCTTCTGGAACGGTTCCATGTCGCCGTTTTTCTGGGCCTGTTCCCACACGTGGGCGAGGGCGTAGTTTTTCCCGCGAAACTTTTCGACCTTGTCCCAGTCCACCCCGCCGATGGTGAACATTAGCGTCATCGGCTGGCACTTGCCGTCGCCGGGGCGTCCCTGTTCGTATTGGCAACCCGCCGAGGCCGCCGCGTCGCCGTCGCCGGTGCAGTCGATCACCCGCTTTGCGAAAATCGCCTGCCGCCCGGTCTTGTTCTGGATGATCGCCCCGACGATTGTCCCGTCCCGGACGATGGCTTCGCAGAAGAAGGTGTGGTAAAGCACGTGCACCCCCGCTTCCTTCGTCATTTGATCGAGAATGAGCTTCATGCCCTCCACTTCGAAATCCGAGAGTTTCGGGTAACGGATGCCGAATTTCGCCCGCACGACGCGCTCGATGATTTCATGTGCGATGCCGCGAACGACGGCGCGGTTTGAGCCCTGTTCCGTGAACATGTCCACGTGGCCGTGCCCGCCTGCGGTTGCGACTCCGCCCAGGCAGTTGAACTGCTCGATCACGAGCGTCTTGGCGCCGTTTCGCGATGCGGCAATCGCCGCCGCCGCGCCCGCCGGGCCGCCGCCGACCACCACAACATCATATGATCCTGCTACCCGAACATCCCTTGCGGCTTCCCGATATGTTTCCATCCGGATTTCTCCACGTGAAAAGGTAAAATCTTATTTCAATATTTCCGCGGCCAGTTGCCGTGCCTGCGCGGAGGCCTGTTCGACGGCGGCCTTTGCGGCCTCTGGCCCGCCGGCCAGAGTCGGCTCGGCCACGATAGTCCTTATATCAGTGAAGCCGATGAATCCAAGGATCGTCTGCATGTAGGTTTTCTGCATGTCCATAGCGGCCGCCGGGGCGGTCGAATAGGCCCCGCCTCGCGCGAGAACGAGCACAGCGGGTTTGCCCATAACCAGGCCGCTGTAGCCTTTGGCCGGGTCGAAGCTGAACGTCAGGCCCGGCTGCACAATCACGTCGATATACTGCTTCAGACGGTAGGGGATCGAGAAATTCCACATCGGCACGGAAAAGAGATACGCGTCTGCCGACTTGAAGCGGTCGATGACGCCGATGATCTGCTTCCATGCTACGGCGGCGGCGTCTTTGGGTTCCTCACCGGCCATTACGGAATATTTTGCCGCGGCCTGGGGCGCCAGGAATTCCGGAATCTGCCCGGCGAACAAGTCCAGCCTGTCAACCCGCCAGCCGGAATGCGCCGCCAGAAACGCCTTGATAAACTCCTCGGCCACCCGGACCGAAGCGGAATCCCCGCCGCGAGGACTGCTCCAGATATGCAATAACGCAGGCATAGATGCTCCTTATCATCGGTTAACATCGACCCATCGTTGTTTTCTGTAATCAGCCGCCACTCCCGCCCGGCCGCTGGGGCGTAGCGTCAGCATCCAGGTCGCCCAGGACGAATTGCAGGCCCGCCAGGAAGTGTCTCAAAATGCGCGAGTCCCAGAACAGGCTCGGATTGTGGCCGAGGGAAGAGTAGAACACTCTTCCCCGGCCGTGCCGGCGGATCCAGCTCATGGCGAAGTCCATGTCGGCCAGCCGCTCCGGCAGAAATCGCCGCGAGGGATTCATGTCCGTCTTGTTGGTGTCGACGCTGAGCAGCACGTGCAGCTTGTCGCGGGAGTATCCGTGCCGGAACTGGAATACCTCGTCGCTTATCTGGAAGTCGCGGCCCTCGAAGGCGGCATTGATGGGGCTTGCCGGGTCGTCGAGCTTGAGCGTGAGGATCTCATCGGCCTTCCACGGGTGCCCGCCGTCCTCGTAGGCGCCGAGCATCTGGCCGAACTGGGGCCACTGGTCGTAACGCGGGTACTGGACAAAGGTGGCCGCGGCCGCGTGGATGCCGGCCAGGCCCCCGCCCCCGGACACGAACTCCAGCAGCGACCGGCGCAGCTCCGGATCCTCGAACAGCACGCCGCACGTGTTGTTGAACAGGACCGCGTCGAACTTCCCGATCGCCTCCGGCCGGAACATGGAAACATCGTTGCTGAAGACGGCCTGGTATGCCTCGGTGCGTTTCCCCATCAGATCGACAGCCAGGTTGGCGTACCCGATGGATGCGTGGCCCCTGAGGACCTTGCCGTCGCGCATGTTGAGGCTCACCACCAGCAGCCGGCGGGGTTGTTTCGCCGCGGCCTGGGCCTGCGCGGGGATTGCGCGTTCGATCTTCTCCCTCTCCTCCAACGTGCCGGAGAACCGGCTGGATTCCTGGTCTGTCGTCATGGCTTTCTCCTGTCAGGGACCGCGCTCATTCTACAGTCAACATCCTGTTTTTGTCATAAGAGCCTATCCGGATAACTACAATGGCTACGACGGAGCCGATTTTGTCGCAGGCCAAGAAGCGAGGGCGACGCCGACCTGCATAAGGTCGTCGAGCCCGAGCGACGAAGGCTTGCGGCAAAAGCGGCCCGTCCCGCAGGGTTTCGGCAAAAACCGGCGTCTGCGGCGTCAGACCTTCTCGACGACCCTATCCGGGTCGCCTGCGTCGGTCTTCCTTGCATCCATCCGGTTTTTGCCGAAACGCAGATCATCGTAGTTATTCGGATAGGCTCTAACGCCCATCCGTGAAGATTATGAAACCGGTTCTAAGGATTCCTGAATTCTCCGGCGTCGTATTTTTTCCAGAAATCCGCTGCCGGCAGCAATTCCTTGTAAATTGTCGGCCCGATTTTCTGGAGGGATGTCATGTTCCTTATCACGTCGAGACCTTTGGTGATTTTGGCGGGCGTGAACCTGAATTCCCTGAGATCCATGCCCGCCAGCAGGCCCAGGTCTGTTACCTCGCAATCGGCGATGTTCAAATTCGTCAACGGCATCCCCCTGATCGGCGACAAATCGGCGATTTTCAGACAGCCTCCGATCGCCAGGATGTTCAGCGGCATGCCCTTTAGCGGCGAAAGGTCGGACAGTTTCGGGCAATTTCGGACGTACAAAATCGTGAGCTGTTTGCCCTTCAGCGGGGACAGGTCCCGCAATTCCGGCAGATTGTCCACCTGGAGCGTCTTGAGGGAGAGCCTGGCCAGGGGCGAAATGTCGGAGACTTTGAAACAGCCGGCGATGCTCAACTCGGTCAAAGGCATCTCGGCCAGCAGCGACAGGTCGGTAATCAGATAACAGTTGGCCAGATTAAGGCTTCGCAGAGGCATGCCGCACAGCAGGGAAAGATCGCTGAACGAGGCGCAATTCGTCAGGTTCAGTTCTTCCAGCGACATTCCCCGCAGCATCGAAAAGTCCGTGATTTTCACGCAATTAAAAAGGTTCAGGCTGGCCAGCGGCATGCCGGAAAGAACCGACATGTCCGCGACGCTTGAGCAGTTCTGAAGGTAGAGCCGTGTGAGTTTTTTATACTTCAGGAAGTACAGGTTGACTGTTTGGGCGCAGTCCTGCAGATGCAGTTCCTCCAGCGGCATGGTTTTAAGGGGCGTCATGTCGGCGACCTTGGTGCAGCCCGAAAGATTCAGATAGGCAAGCGGCATGCCGGCAAGGGCCGAAAGGTCCGAGATTTTCCCCATGCCTGACAGATTGAGACGAACCAGCGGCATCCCTTTAAGCGGCGAAAGATCGGCAATTTCAGCGCAGCCGGCGAGATTCAGGCTTGAAAGCGGCAGCCCCGAAAGCGGCGCAAGGTCTTTGACTTTCGCGTTGTTCATCGCGAAAGACCATTTGCCGGCCCTGTCCCGCGAAAGCTCGCCGTTTTCGCCTTTCCACGCGGCTTCAAGGCGTTTCTGGGCCACTTCAAACTGCTGGTCCTTGTTCAGCCCGAGCGACGCCGCCAGGTTGTGCGCCTGCTGGCGGACGAAAACGGCCGTGATTTTTTCGGCCGCCTGCTGCCGCGAGCCTTTGACGGCCTGTCCGCACAACCCGATCAGTTCGACGGCATCGGCGTCGGCGGGTTTAACGGCCAGATACATGTTCAGTTCCTCAATCGCCTTTTCAAACGAACCTTTGACGATGTTGAGCTGGGCGCAAAGCATCCTGGCTTCATGCAGGCCGGGATCGAATTCCGCTGCCGCCTCGGCGTTCGTCATCGCGATGTCGAGGTCGAGAGTCTGCGCGGCCTTGCGGGCCAGGTCAAGAAATGTCGGGGCCAGGGCCTTGCGGTCGGCCTGCCGGCGCGTCTGCTCGGCCTGGAATTGCGCCAGGGAATCCTCGGCGAGTTTGCGATCCTGAAGGTTCAGTGCATACCCGACGCCCGCCAGGGCGATCACGACCGCCAGCGCGATGGCCGCCGCGAGGCTCGCCGCCTTGTTCCGCCTGACGAGCTTGACGAGCGTTTCCCATGCGGAGTCCTGCTTGGCCGACACGCTCTTGCCTTCAATGTAAAGCTCCACGTCTCCCCGCAGGTCCGCCGCGCTCTGGTAGCGATCCTTGACGTCAAAGGCCATGGCCTTCATGACGATGGCCGAAAGTTCGCTTGGAATATTGCGCCATGGCGTTCTTTTGATCGGTGGGATGATTTTTCCCTCCTTGACCAGCGGCAGGACGTCCCTGGCTTTTTCCCCGGGGAACGGCTGCTGCAACGTCAGGATGCTGTACAATATCGCCCCCAGCGAGTAGATGTCGCTGCGTTCGTCGATGTCGATCTGCCGGCCGAGCGCCTGTTCGGGCGACATATAAGCCGGCGTGCCCACGATGCTGCCGTCGGCGGTCTGGCCCGCCCCGGCGTCCTCGCGTATGCTCCGCACAACCAGCTCGGCCGCGCTGTCCTCGGCCGGGGCTGTTTCCGC
Source organism: Planctomycetota bacterium (assembly GCA_016235825.1). GTDB lineage: Bacteria > Planctomycetota > Phycisphaerae > SM23-33 > SM23-33 > JACRIL01. The sequence continues at coordinate 1,922 of JACRIL010000109.1, read as the reverse complement.
GTAGGCGTATTCCGTCATCTTGGTGGACATTCGCCACGGCTCGGTGTTGCTCCTGGCCCCGCCGAGCTTTGCCACGCCCCAGTCCACGACCAGCACCTCGCCGTAATCGCCTATCATCACATTGGCCGGCTTGAGGTCCCTGTGCACGACCCCCCGGCTGTGCGCGAACTCGATCGCGTTGCAGACGTTCAGGAATATCCAGAGAATGTGGCTGAGGGTGTACTGTCCGGCGTTCCCGTCCTGTTGCATATCTTCGATTACTTCCTTGAGAGTTTTGCCCCTGACCAGCTTCATGGTGAAATACAGCCTGCCAGCGACGTCCAGGCCCAACTCATGAACCGGGACGATGTTCGGGTGTTCAAGCTGGCCGGTGATCTGGGCCTCCTCGGCGAACCTCACCCGCTGCCGTTCGGAACTGTTTTTGCTGAGGATTTTCATGGCGACTTCGCGGCGGATGTCGCGGTCGACCGCCCGGACCACCGCGCCCATCCCGCCCTTGCCGACCAGCCGGTCGATGATGTACTTGTCGGCGCCTTTGGTGTTGACGAGGATGTCCCGGACGGAGATATGCTGCGTTTTATCCGATCCGTCCGACAGAACTTTCGTGTCGGCCGCCGCGATGTCGGTATTCATGTGAAGCGTTATGCCGCCCGATATTCCGGCGGTAGCCAGCGAACTGAGGCCCCCGGAGATCAGATTTTCCGGTTGGTCATCCGGGACATTATCCCCGGCAGGGGGCTCTTCCTGAACGGGCTTTTTAACGTCCGATTGCCTGTCTTTTCCGGGCAGCGGCGGGGAATCGCCAGGAGGCTCCTGCGGGGCGTGCAGGTCCTCCGGAAGAAAAAAAAGGGCCGAGCATTTGGGACAGCGGACCTGTCTGCCTGGCGGCAAACCGCCGGCCCTGTAGCGAGTCTTGCATTCGGGACAGTAGATGAATTCAGGCACCGAAACCCTCGCGCAGTCATCCTGGTCGACAACCGGTTCTATTTTGAGAGGAGTTTATTGGTTTGAGGGTTTAATGTCAAGCCGGCTGTCGGATCCGCGGGGCGATACGGACTGCCGTCAGGACATGGCGGCGGAGATTTCCTTGAGCAAAGACTCCATGTCCAGCGGCTTGCTCAGACAGGCCTTGGCGCCGCACTGAAGGATCCGCTTGACGTTGTCCGGCGAAGGATACGCCGTAACCGCGATCACGTGGGTGTGCCTGGTGTCGGGATTGGATTTTATGTTGCGGCAGACCTCGAAACCGTCCATGCCGGGCATGCGAAGGTCCAGCACGACCACGTTGGGCTTGAGCGACGTAACCATGGCCCCGGCACTGAAGCCGTCGTGCGCCTGCGAAACCTCAAGGCCGTTATGGACGGCCTGAATCGCGCGGGAGATCAGTTGCGCAACGGCCATCTCGTCGTCGACGACCAGCACCCGCGTCGGCGTGGTCTGCAGCTCGGATGGAATCGGCATCTTGTGTTCACGCAGAAAGTTGACCAGATCCTGGGCGGCCACACGGCGATGGCCGCCGGGAGTGCGGTAGGCCTTCAACAGATTCTGGTCGATCCAGTTGGCTACTGAACCCGGATCGACATGCAGCATCTGGGCAATTGCAAACGTCGAATAATTCTTGTCCAAAAACAGGCTCCTGTCCGGCGAAGCACTACGAGGGAGTAAAACAAGCAGTTATAGTTATTATCGGCGATGGATTGCCAATTGGCAATATAATTTTCCTAGAATTCGGATTTTATGCCCGGCACTCCCCCAGCCGCAATGGCTTGGAATAGAGTGAATACCACTACAACGAAACTTCCTCTGGCATGATGCAGCATCGCAGCTTATACAACTTGACGCCAAGTCTGCGTAACCGCCTGAGTTTGGCTTTCACGTGGGACTGCCGTGCGCGCCGATTGCGGTTCTGCGTCTCGGTGATG
>JACRIL010000108.1 GCA_016235825.1 Planctomycetota bacterium | reverse complement strand
TTGCCCGCCATAAACAGGCAGCAGGGCCGATAAGGACAGATTTTTAACGCAAAAATATGAAACTTGCGGAAAACAACAACGGCCTCGCGACGAATCAAGGTTGTGGACGACTAAATCGACAAGCCCTTGCGCAGGGGGCTTTATGAATGGTTTGCCGACGGGTTCTTTTAAAGCCCCGCATGTCAATGCGGGGATGTTGTTTTAAAAATTCGTGAGCCTCTCAACGATAATTAAGATGAGACGGAATGACCTCGCTTCAAGTTGACATCCCGGCAAAGTCGGGCAGCACGACGGACCTTGTCTGCCACAACTTGAGAACAATGGCCTGGCCTCAGGCGATGGAAATCCAGAACCGCCTGCTGCACGAGGTGCAGGCCGACCCCGATTCACCGGCCCGCCTGCTGCTGGTCCAGCACGATCCGCCGGTGATAACCACCGGCCGCCGGCCCTGCGACGGCCAGATTCTCGCCGGCCGAGAACAACTTGCACGCGAGGGCATCGAAATCCATGCCGCCTCGCGCGGCGGCGCGGTAACTTATCACGGGCCGGGGCAACTGGTGGGCTACCCGGTCGTCCGCCTTTCGGGCATCGGCAGGACGCTGCGAACGTACATACACGATCTGGAAGAAGCGATCATCCGCACGCTCCACCACTTCAAGATCGAAGCACAGCGGCTGCCCGGCCTGACCGGCGCGTGGGTGAACGGCGAAAAGATCGCCGCCATCGGCGTGGCCGTGAGCCGATGGGTCGCCTATCACGGATTCGCGCTGAACGTCTCGCCCAACCTGGACCATTTTGGCCTGATCGTGCCATGCGGCCTGACAAAGGGCGTTACCAGCATGAGCAAATGCCTGGGCTGCCAGGTAAGAATCGACGACGTGGCCACAGTGCTGCTTGAATCCATGCAAGATGTGTTTGGTTTCGCCCGCATTAGAATGGCCGACCGTGAAACGCCGCCCGTCAACAATGCAAGTTTCGCATCGTCAAGCAAACCCACTTCCCTGAAAATGCCGCGCGGCCGGCTGCCGCAGTGGCTGAAAAAACCGTTGCCGGCCGGTTCATCCGGCAGCAGCGTGCAAAACCTGCTTGCCAAACTCGAACTATCCACCATCTGTTCCAGCGCCAAGTGCCCAAACATCGGCGAGTGCTTCGCTCGCCGGACGGCCACGTTTTTGATCCTGGGAAATAAATGCTCGCGGTCGTGCCGATTCTGCGGCGTGGGCGGCAGAACCGGAGAAAAACTGCCGCCGCCGCGGCCCGACGAGCCGCAGGCGGTCGCCGAGGCCTGTGAAAAACTGGGCCTGCGGCACGTCGTCATCACGTCCGTAACGCGGGACGACCTGCCCGACGGCGGGGCCGCCCACTTCGTTGCCACCATTCTGGCGGTCCGTAATCGCCTCGGCCGGGCGGCCATCGAAGTTCTCACGCCCGATTTCCAAGGGCGCACCGACGACCTGGACACGGTCCTTGCCGCCAATCCCGACATATTCAATCACAACGTCGAGACGGTCCCGCGTTTGCATCCGGACATCCGCCCGCAGGCAGACTATCGCCGCAGTTTGAACGTTCTGAAATACGTCAAAACCCATCGGCCCGACATCCACACAAAGAGCGGCCTGATGGTCGGCCTGGGCGAAACCTTAGACGAAATTCTTGAAGTCATGCGAGACCTGCGCGGCGCCGGCTGCGACATGCTGACCATCGGCCAGTATCTGCCGCCCTCGCCTGTCCACGCTCCGGTCGAGCGGTTCGTCGAGCCGGCGGAGTTCGCATTGCTGGAAGATGCCGGACGCATAATGGGCTTTGCCGCCGTCGCATCCGGCCCCTTCATCCGCAGCAGCTACATGGCCGAACAGCTTTTCAGAAGGGATTTCTGTTCAGATACCGCACCAGCACAATGTCGCGAGTAAGCTCGATATCCGTCATGCCGCAGTTGTCGTGGTCAAAATTGGAAAAACGCGAGGTGCCCAGCAGCAGATTCAGGAATTCCCGCAGCCACAGCCCGTGGGTTACAAGCGTTACACGCTCGGTTGAATCGATCATCGCGTAGAGCCTGTCGATCACGACGGCGACCCGCTTGAGAGCCCGGGCGAATCCCTCCTGCCAGTGCGGCAGCGGAACCTCGGCGCCCGAAACGCCGAACCAGGGCGTATAGTCAGCCGGAATGGTTGTTGTAGCCATCATGCAATCATCCGCCATCGGCTCGCGAACCTCCTGCCAACATCCTTCGGCCAGTTCCGGCCATATCTGCGCCTTGACGTTCTTGGCCTTGAGAATCGGAATCGCCGTACCCACGGTCCGGATGTGGGGACTGACGAATATCGATCCCAGATCGCGGTCCTTGAGCAGTTCGGCCAGTTTCTGCGCCTGCTGCCGGCCGATCTCGGACAGGTGGTCGTAATTCTCGATGCTGTAGTTGTTGTGGTAATTGCCCAGCGTCTGGGCGTGCCGTATCAGTATAATCTGCATGTTTTGCTCCCAGAAATAAACGGGCCCGGTGGAGGGAGACCGGGCCCATTAACCCGCGAGGATGACCCCCGCGGGGCAAACATGACAGCTATTCTACAGATCGGCCCGGCCAATGCAAGGAAATCCTTGCTTTTGCCCAATATCGGTTGTGAAATCCCGCGAATATGTTTGACGCCGCAAGGATGATATATCAAAATGCCCGGCCTTGTTAATCAGGCCATTATGGCCGTTGGAAAAGTGCCGCGGGCATCTTGCCCGCGTGTTCCACGACCGTCTCGGTCGTGGTTTGTATTGTTTTCCTGAATTCCAGGGGCGAGACGCCCCTGGGACACACGGACGAGTGAGTCCGTGCCACGAAAGAATCGCTTCTGACAACGGACCAGGCCGAAATTTGAAAGGATCGTTTACGATGAAATTGCGGAGAAACCTTTTACTGTCAATCGCTGCCGTCGCCCTTTTTTCCGGGATATGCCTGGGGCAAGCCGCCACACAGCCGTCTGACAAACCCCAGTTCGTCAGCACCCCGTCCGAGCAGACGGGCCAGCCCGCCCAGCCGGGCCAGCAGCCGGCGCAGCCGACAGCCCAGCAAAAGCCCGGCACGCCTCAAAATCAGAATCCAAGCCCCTGCGGCATGATGGGAGGGGGCGACAACAGCATGATGCTGATCTTCCTTATGATCGGCGTCCTGGTGCTGGTCATGGTATTCAGCAGCCGCAGCAGAAAGAAACAGGAGAAAAAATACAAAGATATGCTCGCCAGCCTCAAGAAAGGCGACAGGGTTGTTACTATCGGCGGAATCATCGGCACCGCTGTTGAGGTCCGCGAGGACGAGGTACTCATAAAGATCGACGAAAACGCCAGGATCAGGATCCTCCGCCGGGCCATCAGCCAGGTCGGCGAGGACGCCAAGAAAGAGGCCGACAAAAAACTTCAAGACAGCAAATAGCCTCACCATGAAACGCCATATCCCACTGGCCGTCTTGAGGCTGATCCTCGCCGCGGGGATTTCCATCACTATGCCGTTTGTGTTTGATAAATGGGGACCGGAACCCCCTTACCACGCTGACGGGCAGCAGATATTCGCGCTGAGTATTGCCATGTGTTTGTTCGGAACGGAAATCGCCGCCGGATACTTGGCATTCGGATCGATTATGCAGTTTTTCCTCCGCCGCAAGCCGGTCAAATGGACCTTAATCATCGATTTGGCAATATTCACGATTTTGGCATTCATCCTTGCATACGCCGCAGTTACCGCCAAATATACAACGTAAAGTTCTTGATAATGCCTACCTGTTGAATACTGTTGCTAATTTGCCAACTATTGACTTGTCGTCAAGATAAATCCATAATATAGCTAAGGTTGCAGCTCGCACTTACCGATAAAAGGAATTGTAAGAAAGGCGCTGCTGATTTGGGCCTCGGAAGCCAGGCCGACGCCCTACCAGAGCAAGCAGCAGCCGGCTACCCCATGGAAGGAGCCGCAAATGCTTGTCTTGTCAAGACAACGTGATGAAACGATCATGATCGGCGACAATATCGAGATTACGGTCGTCGATATCAGGGGTGAAAAGGTAAGGCTGGGGATAAACGCCCCGCCCCATGTGGCCGTCCATCGCAAGGAAGTCTATCTCGCCATCAAGCGTGAGCATCAGGCCGCCGGTAAAACCGATTTGGAAACCCCCGTCGAATCCCTCGCCAAACGCAAAGACCGCAACGGAACCAACGGCGGCAACAGCCACGACAAACCCGCCGCCCCGCCGGGCGACCCCAACGCGGCGAACGGCAACAAGTAAATTCGCCGGTCAGCCTTTGCTGCAATTTCGTCGCATGCAATTCGCGATCAGCTAATCGATCTTCATGCTGAGGAGGAATTCGGCATTGCTCTTGACCTTTTGCAACCGCGAGATGAGCAGTTCCATGGCATCGACCGGCTGCATGTCGGCCAGCACTTTCCGCAGGCCCTGGGTCAGCTTCAGTTCGGTCGGGTCCAGCAGCAGTTCTTCCTTCCGGCTGCCGGAGCGGCTGATGTCGATCGCCGGCCAGATTCGCCTGTCCACCAGCTTGCGGTCCAGGTGCAGTTCGCTGTTGCCGGTGCCCTTGAACTCCTCGAAGATGACCTCGTCCATCCTGCTGCCCGTGTCGATGAGGGCCGTGCCGATGACAGTGAGCGAGCCGCCCTCTTCGATGGCCCGTGCGCCGCCGAAGAACCGCTTGGGCGACTGAAGCGCGCTGGCGTCGACGCCGCCGGTGAGTATCTTGCCCGAATGCGGAGCCTCGGTGTTGTACGCCCTTGCCAGGCGGGTGATGCTGTCCAGCAGAATGACCACGTCCTTGCCGTATTCGACCATCCGCCTGGCCTTGGCGCTCACCATCTCGGCGATCTGGATATGTCTGCTGGCCGGCTCGTCGAATGTCGATGAGATGACCTCGGCCGTCGTGTTTCGCTCCATGTCGGTTACTTCCTCAGGCCGCTCGTCAATCAGCAGAATTATGACGTAAGCGTCCGTATGATTGCGGGTGATGGCGTTGGCGATTTTCTGGAGCAGCACGGTCTTGCCCGTGCGCGGCGGCGCGACGATCAGCATCCTCTGGCCGAACCCGATCGGCGTTATCAGGTTGACCACGCGCATGTTGATTTCCTCGGCCGTGGTCTCCAGGAACACCCGCCTGTCGGGGAAGGTAGGCGTGAGGTCCTCGAAGTTGATCTTGTCCATCAGCTTGTCGGGGGCCTCGTAGTTGACGGCCTCGACGCGAAGCAGCGCGAAATATTTCTCGGATTCCTTTGGCGGGCGGATCTGCCCGGCGATGATGTTGCCCAGTCTCAGGCCGAAGCGGCGGATCTGGCTGGGCGAAACATAGATGTCGTCGGGGCTGGGCAGGTAGTTGTAATCGGGGCTTCGCAGAAAGCCGAATCCGTCCGGCAGTATCTCCAGCACGCCCTCGCCGTACATCAGGCCGTCGCGCTGTATCCGGTGCTTGACTATCTTGAAGATCAGTTCCTGCTTGCCCAGACCGGCGTATTCCTCGATCCCCTCCTTCTTGGCCATCTCGTGAAGTTCGGCCACGGACATCTTCTGAAGATCGGTTATGTGCAGTTCGCTGCGTTTGACCCGCTCATACTTCTCATGCATCTCGGCATCAAAACCGTTTTGCTCCTCGGCTGCCGTCGGTGCTTCCGGCTCGGCGGGTTTTTCCGGCTGGGCCTGAGCCGCCGCGGGCTGCGATGCATCTTCCGGCTGCCCGGTTTTTTGCGAACCGTCGTCCGCGGCAGCCTGCTCTTGCGGTTGCCCGCCGCCGTCGCCGTTCACGGCCACGGCCTGCTCCTGCTGCCCGCCTGCGCCTTCATCGGCGACGACTTCTTCCGTCTTCTTTTTTCTGCCAGCCTTTTTCCTGACGCCCGTGGTCTTTGCCATAACTGTCTGCCTCCCGTGGCGGAAAGTGAATAAAAAACGGCAATTTCAAAAGCCTCAATCGGCCTTACCGTTATAATTCGGGGAATAAAATTTCCTGTCAGGTGCGACAAAACCCCGCGTTGCGGTCGGCGTCAACGCCCCAAACGAGCGCGTTTTTCCGCGTGGATTATCGTGTCGAAAAGACGTCGAACCCGCCGACGCAGGGATGACAGGTCGGAACTGTTACATATGGTATAACAGCAATTGCGGCGTTTCTTGTCAAGCGAAATCTGCGATTTTTCGCGTCTCTGCAGCTCCAGGCCGCTCCAGCCTCTTTCCGAGGCGACCCGTTTGAGCCTTTTGCCTTTTGTCGCCTGAATGAAGACCAGATGCGAGCATAAATCATCCCATCCGGCCTCGAACAGCGCGGCGGCATCCAGCACGACCGCAGACACTTCTTTGTCCCGGCCGGCAAGCGATATCGTCCGTTTCGCGTCTCCAAGCATCGCGGGATGCATGATCTTATCAAGCCTGGCAAGGGCACGGGGATGTCCGAAAACCAGTTTCGCGAGCCTGCCGCGCTCGACCGAACCATCGGAGGCGAATATTGACGCCCCGAATGCGCGAGCGAGCCGTTTTTTCACGGTCTGCCGCCTGAGAAACTCATGGCCAAGCCTGTCGGCGTCAATCACCAGACAGCCCAGTTTGCCGAATTCAGCGGCAACGGTGCTCTTGCCCGAGCCTACCCCCCCTGCCAGGCCTATCACCGGTTTTCCGATTTTGCCGCGCGATAAAGACATTGCATGATTTTCAGGCCGGCAATCGCACCCGTCAAGGCCGGCGGAAAAACAGGCGGATGATTTTGTGAAATAAGGCCCGTTTACAATTGCAATTGATCGCCCGTTTCGGCCAGTTATTCCGGCGGGGCTATGGTCGCCGGGCGGGTGTCGATATTGTCGTCTTTCTCCGAAGGTTTCCTGAAAAGCCCATGAGGCGTATCGCCGCTGTCCTTGGGAATTTCCTGTGTGGTCGCCGGCTTCACCAGCAGGGGCCTGGACGCCGGCTCGCTGGCGGGGGCCGAGGCGGTCTGCGGCTGCGATGCGGGAGCCGAGGAAGTCGCCGCCTCATTCTTCGCCTCCGCCGCCGCGACGGCGGCCTTGCGCAGGAAAACGCTTATGGCGATATTCCTGGCCAGTTCATATGCCGATCCGCTGGAATAACCGTCGCTGTTATACAGCGCAATCCCCATCAGGGCGGATGTGATGTCCTCGGGACTGAAGATGATGTCGGGAAGCGCCGTCTGGTTATGCCCCTGCCTGGCCGCGGTCAGCAATCGCGGCAAGGTGTCCTTGCCCATCCGCATCGCAGTCCGCCGCTGGAAGGTGCATTTGTCGATCTTCGCTACGCCCAGCGTGTACAGATTGTTTTCGGCCGGGATCCGGACAACCGAATCCTGGCCGAAAATCTCCTCCAGCGCCGCTCTGGCCGAATCGGTGAATGCCTGGTTTCCGCCGGCGGCGTCTATGACCAGCATCCCGCCGTCAGCTACAAATTTTTTGATCGCCTCTTTCTGCCTGTCCTCCAGCGTGAAAGCGGCGGTGCCCGTCATGAAGGCGATATCCAGCGGCCCGGCCGGGGCGCTGGCCGGAACGCTCGCCGGCATTGTCGTCAAAGCCTTGCCGGCCCTGGCGGCAGGAAGATCGGCCAGTTCCGCCGGCCCGCCAATGTTCACCCTGATATTCCAGTCAAGCCCCAGAATCCTGCTGAACCGCTCCAGGGCCAGCGGCTCGGGGTCCCAGTTGCCGGCGTATTTCACCCTGGCGACGTTTATCTCCCCCTGCGGCTGGAAGAGGGGTTTGTCCGGCCAGACGATCTCGCCGCGATTTTGCAGGCGGCCTTTATCCGTCAGGTACATCGCGACGTTCGAGCCGGCCTCGAAGATGTCCTTTCTCGTGGCGACCAGGTCGAGTTGCCATGCCACCGGCATATCAGTCTGGCAGTGTATGACCAGCGGCCGCACCCCGTTGGTGAGCTCGAAAATCTTCGGCTGCTGGAGAAGCTTGTAGTGCACCGAAAATATCGGGTGGTCCGGCTGGCAGGCCGCCAGTTCGTATTTCGGGAAAAGTTTCTGATACACCTTCTTCATCTCGTCCTCGAAGGCCTTGCCGTTGCATTCCACGTTTGTGAAGATCGTCCCGCCCTGGAGCACGTAATCCCGCAATTTAGCCAGGTCCTTGTCAGTGAAGTTCGGCTTCTTGCTTCCCGTGATGGCCAGTATGGGCGCGTCGTGCCAGTCTTCCGGCGGCATCTTGAAGTTAACTATCTGCCAGCTCACGGACTTCTCTAGGTATTTCGACAGCCAGCGGCACAGAGAGGCGAAGGCCCTGGGCCGGTTGTTCCATTCGCCGTCGTATTGCAGGCGATTGAACAGGACTGGATTTCTGCCCCTGATCAGGAAAAGCAGCGCAAGGGCAGTGCTCGAGGATGCGTTGCCGCTCCATCCCTCCTTGACAGAGCCGTCGTCCTTCTGCGCCTTCATGATCTGGATGGCGCCCTGCTTGTACCAGTCGATCTTGCCTATGTACTTGAATCCACACGCCATGCCGATCCGGCAAATGCCGAAAAGCAGGTAGCAATCGGTGTCGATTCCGGCGGCGTCGGTGTATTTTTCCAGCCAGTTCATCGCGTTGGTTACCGGGATGACTTCGCTGGGTACGGAACACCTGTCAAACTGGCCGCGATACATATTGTCCACGCAGACGAACAGACTGGCCAGGCCGGCAACCGTCATATGAGGATAGCTGTTCTTGCGAAGCTCCTCGGCGGCCCCGAATGTCTCGGTGGTCAACGGATAGTAACCCCACCCGCCGTCCTTGTTCTGGGCCTTGAACCAGTATTTGAGCATTATTTCCCAGAACTGGGGCTTGAATTCGGCCCCGGCCAGGGCGGCCGACCACACCCCCAGCAGCGCGAACTGCACGTTGGAGTTGTCCGGGCGGGACTTTTCGCCGGTAGCCCAGTAGCCGTACGCGCCGTCTGAAGTGCCATTGACCAGTTTCATGACCTCGTCGTTCAGAAGCTTCTTGTACTGCGGGTCCTGCTTTGAGGCCTCGGCCCAAACGTTGCATCTGGCGGCAATGTTATAGACCCAGTCGCGATCGTATCTGGCCCTGGCAAGCCAGTTGAGGGCCTTTTGCATCCGATGATCTTTTATGTCAACGCCGCTTTCCAGCAGAGCCCACATAACGCACGGCGCAACGCCCGGAGTGGTGTATTTGGTGATCACCGTCCCGTCGGACGTGCCGACCATTATATTGGGGGTGTCCAGCTCCGGCCAATTGCCGTCTTTCGTCTGCTGGGACCAGAGAAAATCAATTGCCCGCTTGACAGCGTTGTCAACGTCCTTTGCCGTGAATTGCCCGGAAAACGGCGGCACCGGCTGCGACGCGGCCTGCTGGCTCGGATCGCCGACAAACGCCGGCTTCTGCTGGCCCATCGCCGGCGGGCATATAAACAATGCCGCCAGAACCCCCAACAGGATATTTCGCCGGCCAAAGGGCTTTTTGCGCGCGACTCCGTGAAAGATGGATAAATCGGCCTTGTGTTTCATCGCCAAAACTCCGCGTCCAGAAAATCGGCAAACCGCGATTCCTTCCTTACTCTACCGACAAGACCCCGACAAGACCATAGCTTTTGATGTTCCGGGCGGCCTTTTTTCCGCTGTTCCATATATAAATCCCTGCAAATCGCGAAAACCCCACACTTTTTCATCTACCAATTAATACCCTCAAACTTCGCCGGGGGTACGCCTATTTTGCTTTTTTTCGGACCTTAGGAGCTTGCGTCGGAGCCGGCGTTCTTTCGAGGATCGGGTGGGTCGCGACGGCCGTCGTTGTTTCGGAGGTTTGGCGGCCTCGCGAAACATGCCGACAAGCCTGCCGATCGCGTCCCGGCGATTCTGTGCCTGGCTGCGGAATCTCCGCGCAAGTATCGTCAGGATGCCGTCGGCGCTCATCCTTGTCCCCGCCAGGCCGGCCAGCCTCGACTTGACGGCTTGGCTTATAGACCCGCTCGCGAACACGTTGAACCTCAGCCTTGCCGCCGTCGATACCTTGTTGACGTTCTGCCCGCCGGGGCCCGACGATCGCTCGAACGAAAATTCAAGCTCGTCCTCGTCGAGCGACATTCCGGGCAGCACTGGAATCCGATTGGCCATTGTGATCCTGGAATTTCCGGCCGATCAGCCGGCCCGGCCCGCGTCGGGCGCCTCTTGGGACGAATATTCGGGCACAAGAATATGCAGGGCCTCGATGGTCTTCTGCCTGTCGCCGCTGTCTATGACGGCCTGCAGGGAGATCATCGCGCGGCGGATCTGTTCCGGATCAGCCGGCTTGTGTCTCCATACCAGCACCCTGGGATGCACCGTCGGCTGGATGTCCTCGCCGGTCGTGCGCAATTCTTCAAAAAGTTTCTCGCCTGGCCTGACGCCGGTGAACACGATATCGATGTCTTCGCCGGGGCGGAATCCGCTGAGGGTTATCATCTGCCTGGCCAGGTCCACGATCTTCACCGGCTCGCCCATGTCGAGGAGGAATATCTGTCCGCCCTGTCCGGTCGCGGCGGCCTGAAGGACAAGCTGGCTGGCCTCGCTGACCGTCATGAAATACCGGCACATTTCCGGATGCGTAACTTTGACGGGGCCGCCCCTGGCGATCTGCGACCGGAATATCTGAACCACCGAACCCGACGAACCCAGGACGTTGCCGAACCTGACGGCCATGAACTTCGTCGCCCAGGCGGCCCGGCCGTTCAGCGACTGCACGTAAATTTCGGCAATCCGTTTCGTGGCGCCCATGACGCTGGACGGATTGACCGCCTTGTCCGTGGAAATCATGACAAACACGTCCACATTATGCCGGCATGACGCCTCCGCCACATTTTTCGCGCCGAACACGTTGTTCTTTATCGCCTCGCCTGGATCGACCTCCATTATCGGCACGTGCTTGTGCGCGGCGGCATGAATCACCACATTCGGGGCGTATTCCTTCCATATCATTTCCACCCGCGGCGAGTCGCAGACGTCGCAGATATGGGGATTCAGCGGCACGGCGGGGAAATTTGCGGACAGTTCGTTTGTGATGTCGAAAAGGGGATTCTCGGCACGGTCCAGCATGATCATCCGGGCCGGGGCGAAATTCGCGATCTGCCTGCACATCTCCGATCCTATGCTGCCGCCGGCGCCGGTAACAAGCACCCGCTTGTCCCGCAGAAGCCCGCTTATCGACTGTCTGTCGAGCTGTGCCGCCGTGCGGCCAAGCAGGTCGTTTATGTCAACCGGGCGTATCTGCGACACCGTAACCTTGCCGTCGATCAGATCGGTTACGCCGGGCAGCGACTGGAACTTCAGTTTGGTGCCCGTGCAAAGATCGATGACCCGCCGCAGTTGCTTCTGGCTGGCCGACGGCATCGCGATGATGATTTCCTCGATCCGGCGATCGCGGCAGATCGCCGCGATGTCTTCCGTGGCGCCCAATACCGGCACGCCGTTCACGATGATATGCTGTTTGTCCGGTTCGTCGTCCACCATGCCGATTACGAAATACCGCTGGACGGGCATCCGGCGGATTTCGCGCACAATGGCGGCCCCCGCGTTGCCAGCCCCGGCTATCAGCACTCGCCTGAGCTGTTCCCGGCCAGGCCCGCGGAGTTCCTCGTAATAAATCCGGTATGAGAACCGGGCCAGGCAGACCAGGAAGACCGTGGCCATAAAGTCCAGCACTATCACGGCCCTGGGAAACCGCTCGAAATAATCGGTAAGAAAGGGAATCCGGCCGGTCGATGTCCATATGGGCATGTAATAAAAGCAAAACATCAGGACAAATGTGATGAGGGCGAACCACCACGACGCGGCCAGTATGCGGGCCACCTCTGGCAGGCCCGAAAAACGCCATCCGCCCCGCAGGAGCCTGTGCTGGCGGAACAGGACCAGCTTCAGCAGGACAAAATATGGCAGACAGTACAAATACTGTCCGGTCAACCAGCTTGACATCGCGATGCCGTGCGTCGCGTCGAACCACAGGAGGAAGGCGGCCAACAGCCCCAGGGCGAAAGTTATCGCGTGAAAAGCGGAAATTGTGGCAAACCTCTGCCGCAGCGTGCGCACTCGCCGGTCCCGGTCACTGCCGTTGCCGTTCCGGCCTGGCAGCGCCTCGGACGCATCCTGATTGTCCATGCCATCATTCGACATGCGTATGATCCTGAAAGCAGCATCTGCCGCAAAACTCGTTTTTCGGGTCGACGACGAACTGAGAACTCTCCTTTACAACAAGATTGTATCGTCGAAATAGTGCGATAGCAAACCCCGGCAGCGGCAGCAGAGCAATTCAAAGCCGGCTATTTTGCCGTTGCCGGCATGCTGGCTGTTTTCCCGGGCTTGACACTCTGACGGTACGGCCGGTTCTGCTTGTACAGCTTCAACCTCTCCAGATAATCCGGGATCATCAAGGTTATTTTGGTGTCTCTGGCCAGGGAGATCGCATTCTGTGCCGCTTCGACAGCCCTGTCAAACATGCCCGCCTCGGCATATGCGGCGCCCAAGACATCCATGCACAAGGAGAATATGCCTCGCAAATCGCTCATTCGGGCCATGTTTTCCGGCGTCCGGAACGAGTTTTCGACCATCCGGCAGGCGGCTTCGGCCAGTTCGACGGCTTCCTTGCCGTTGCGTACCGACTCATCCCGGCTGGTCGCCAGCAGCCAGGCCAGATCCCGCATGATATCGACGTTCGGGCCGGCGATCTGATATGCCGCCCGGTATTCCACCGCCGCCTTCTGGTCGTCGCCGCTGACCATCCAGCCGAATGCCAGCGCGTGCCTGGCGAAAGCGTTCCTGGGCTGAATGGCGGCCAGCCGCTGGAGAAAATCCATTATTTCGGCGAAACACTCGGCGTTTTTGCCCGTCTTGTCCAACTTCTCCATGGCGTTGCGGAGCCAGAAATACAAATCCTTGAATTCGGGAAATTTCCTGATGCCCTCCAACAAGGCCGATGCTGCCGCCTCCGGCTGGGCCCGGCCTATAAAGGCCACGGAGATGTTTTTATAGACTTCGGGCTGGGGTTTGATTTCGATCGAGATCGCGAACTGCTTTATCGCCTCGTTGAGGTCGTTCAGCATGTCCTGGTGGCTTATGCCGATCGAGGCCCGCTGGATCAGGGCCCGGCCCAGATTGTTGTGCGCGCGATAATTGTTCGGGCTTACGGCAACCGTCGCCCGCCAGATGCCAACCTCGCTGTGATAATCGGCGTTGCGGACGGCCGTCCGGGCGATAAGTGCAATAACGGCCGCGCCCCAGCAGGCCGAACCGACGATCAGAGCGATCCTGAGCGGTTTTTCTCCGCCGCCCAAACGCCGCGCAAGCCAAACGCCGGCCAGATAAAGCCCAAGCACCGCCGCGGCAATCACGGCCGCCAGCGGCAGATACATGCGATGCTCGACGACAACGTCAGGCCGCGGGTAAAAGCCCGATCGGGGGGCCAGGTTGATGAAGAACCACAATCCCAAAAAGCCCCACGTCGGCCGGCGCCATAGTAAGATCAATGTCAGAATGAGCAGCAGCCCGATGCCGATGGCATATGGCCAGACCTCGCCGAACGATTTTGCCACTGGCCAGAGATAATCCAGGCAAAGTCCGGCCGGCCAGAACGTCAGGGCCAGATAATGCCAGAGCGCCTTAAACTGCGTCATGGCGTAGTTGAGCGGCGAGAAATCCGATTTGTTTGCCGTCTCACCGCCGGCCCGGGCGAGAATCTGCGCGATCCGCCGATGGGCTATAGCCGCGATTACGACGCCCGACAGGATCAGGCCGCTGTAGAAAACCCACCCTTTCCGCAAGGCAGACGCGGCGGACCCGACAAGCCCGCCCTTTCCGGCGCCGGCCAACCGGCGAACTGGCGCAAGAAAAATCATGTCATACAACAGCACGATGATCGGCGCAGTGATGATCGTCTCCTTGCAGCCGGCCCCCAGGATGAAACTCACAACCGCACCCAGCGACCACAGGACCGGACTTTCCGAAAGGCCGGCCCGAATCATGCAGTAAATCGTCAGCATGAAGAACAGCCCCATCAGCGACTCGCACCGCTGCATGATGAACGTAACCGATTCGGTCTGGAGCGGATGCACCGCCCACAGGATGGCTATCGCCCCGGCCAGTATCGCCGCGTGGTCGGACAGCATCGCCGGCATCCGGGGCAGGCCCAGCGTCCGCCGGATTATCCCGAACAGCACCGTCGCCGCCAGGAAATGTATCAGCATGTTTGTCAGGTGATAATCCCACGGCGATTTTTCGCTGAAATAATAGTTGAGGCTGAACGCCAGGCCTATGATCGGCCTGTTGCTGTTCAGGCCGCTCCAGGGGCCCAAAGTAACAACCGGGTTGTTGGGGATGAAGGTTATGTCGTCGTAAACAAACTGGCCGGGGAAACTGTTGAAATACGCCGCGACGCACGCCACAAAAATCGCCAGGACCGCGGCGGTCGTGGCCTGCCAGCGAGGAGACTGGCCTGCCGAGGAAAGTTCGTCGGCGACGGATCCCTTGAAAGTATCATGCTGTTTGCTCACGAAGTGATGATATCAACCATTCCGCGAGCCAACAACCCGGCAGATCACTGATTTTCCGGAAAATTCCGGCCGGACGACGGCGACGTTGACGGCCATGGGCTTCTGCGAATTTCCTCGTTCACTCGCTTGTAGCCCCGCTGCGCCTCCTGGTCGTTCGGATTGAGTTCGAGCGCCTTGCGGAAATTGGCCAGCGCCTCCTGGAGTCTGCCTGTCCGGGCCAGGGCCGATCCGAGATTGGCGTAGACTTGCGGCTGATCGGGTTTGATCGCGACGGCCTGCCGGAAAAATTCTATCGCCTTGTCCGGCCGGCCGTCCTGCATCATCAGGCAGCCCATGTTGTACCATCCGGCGGGATCGGCCGGATCAAGGCTCATGCACTCCCTGAAACAATCCGACGCCTTCGCCATGGCCGTCGCGGCCTGTTCCGTCTGGCCCGCCGCCGAATTCAACGATGCGACATGCCGCCATGCTTCGCCCAGGTTATTGAGATATTTCACCAGTTTTTTCTGATATTTCGCGTCGTTTCGGACAAGCTCCACGGCCTTCTCATAATTAAGGATGGCCTTGTCGAGAAGCGCCATCTTGTTTGGCCCGACCGCGCTGAGTTCATCATATGCAAAGCCCAGCCTGAACCACGCAAGGTCGAATCCGGGCGAAAGTTCGCACGCCTTTGTCAAGGCCGATGCAGAACGTTTGAGAGCCTCGGCCTGCCTGGTCTGTTTGTAAATATCCTGCCATGCGACCCCAAGATTGTAATACGCGCGGGGGTTGGCCGATCCCCAGCGGTTCTGAACAGTCGCCTGCCAGATCGACATTTCGCAGGCATAATCCGTGTTGCGATGGGCGGTGCGGACGGCCAAAGCTATTACGCACACCGCAAGAGCGGCACAGCCCGCCGCGACGGCCGTCTTTGGGGCCGCCCGGCCTATTAGCCTCCGGCCCGCCAGATACGCCGCCGCAATCACGACGGCGACCACCGCCGCCAGCGGAAGATACATCCTGTGTTCCACGGCCAGGTCCGGCCGGATAATCACGCTCGACCGCGGCGCAAGCCAGAGGAAAAACCACAGTCCGACGAATCCCCACGCCGGCCATCGCCAAAGCGCGGCCGCCGTCGCCGCGATCAGGACGCCGACAACCGCAACGCCCGGCCAGACCTCGCCTATGCTCCGCGCGGCCGGCCAGCAATAATCGATGCACAGACTGTCCGGCCAGAACGCCAGCGACAGGTAATGCGTTATGACCTGCGGCTGGGTTATCATGTATGCCCAGACCGACGGGCCGGCCTCCCCGAAAACCGCTCCGACGATGGGCGACGAGATGTGCCCCTCCTTCAGACCGCCCGTGAACCTCTTGTACGCCACCGGCACCGCCAGAACCGCCAGCAGGCCGACTCCAGCGTAGAGCACCCACCCTCTCCGCAGGGACGCCCGGAAAGCCTTCCAGAATCCCCCGGCCCGGACGGAAGAATAAAACACCATGTCGGCGGCCAGCAGGATCGGAGGAACCGTAATGATCGCTTCCTTGCATCCGCCCCCGGCCAGAAATGCCGCAAGCGACGCGGCGAACCATCCGGCCGGCCTGGGGCTTTCCATGCCGCGAACAGCCAGATAAATGCTCAACAGGGCAAACAGCCCCATCAACGACTCGCATCGCTGAATGATATACGTAACGGCCTCTGTCTGGATCGGATGAACGGCCCATACGACGGCCACCGCCGCCGCCAGCGGCTCTGCCGCATCGCCGAAATGCCGCGCCAGCCGGGGCGAAAGCAGCAGCCGGCGGACCAGGCCCATCAGCGTCAGTCCCGCCAGCAGATGCACGCAGAGATTGACAAGGTGATAATCCCAGACGTCCAGCCCGCCCAGCCTGCGATTGACCCAGAAAGTCAGAAACGCCACCGGCCTGACGTCGTATCGCCGCAGAGGTTCCCAGACGGAGCCGGTCATCTCCCTGCTCTCGGTGATCGAATGCGCGTCGTCGAAGACAAAGGCCCCGCCGAAACTGTTCCAGTACGCCGCCGTGCCAGCAAGACAGACCGCCAGGGCGCAAAGCATCCCTCCCCGCCGGCCCCGGCCGGTTGCCTGCCCGGAATTGATCGTCTGGTCTGCTGTCATGGTTAGGCCTGGCTGATGTTACTTCGCCGGCGACGTTTCGGCAAGCGAGGCCGGCATGGAAGCCTGCCCGGCAGGCCGCAGCAATCGCCGCAACGCCTCCGACGCCGACCGGTTCGATGGATTGATGCCCAGGCAACGTTTATAGCAGCTTCCGGCCATGCCCGTCCTGCCGGCCTTTTCATATGCAAGGCCCAGGCAATACCAGCCGGTCTCGCTGTGCGGCTGAACCTTGACGGCCTGTTCGATCTGTTCAATCGCCTGTTCGTATCGCCCGGCCTCGACCAGCGCCCTGCCAAGGTTGATCCTGATAACCGCCGACTGCGGCTGAAGTTCGGCCGCCTTCCGCAAATTCGCGATCCCGTCATCAACCCTGCCTCGCTGCATCAGCACTATGCCCAGATTCATGCGGACCCTCGCGTTATCCGGTTCCATAGCGGCCAGGCGGACGAATTGTTCCTCCGCCCCGTCGAATCGGCCCATTTTGATCAGGTCCGTTCCCAGGTTGAAGATCGTCTGAGGCTGGTTTGGATACAGGCTCAGCGAACGCTCGTAGAATTGAGCCGCCCGTTCAAAGTTCCCGGCTTTTTCGGCCGCGTCGCCAAGCCCGGAACCGGCCAGCCAGCAGCGGTCATTTTTGGCCAGCGTGTCCGTCCAGAGCGTTTCGGAATCGTGGAAAATCCGGCAGTGCCGGCATGTCAGAACGCAAAGCACGCCGGCCAGGCCTATCACGCAGGCGACAACAGCCCGCCTCGCGAACGGTTGAAAATGTGTCGCGGGCGTCTCGCCCGCGTGTGGCGAGGGCATCTTGCCCTCGCAGTTTGTCATTTGTTCTCTGGCTTCCCGCAGGCGAGACGCCTGCGGCACACGCGGCCAAGATGGTCGCGACACATACAGCCGCCATGCCGCCGACGAGGCCAGCGCAATAAGTCCGATACTCGCCAGATATTGAAAATGGTCGGCCACGAACGAAAACCGGAACGGATACACGTTGAAAAATCCCAGGGCCGGAAACAGCGTCCCGGCGAAGAACAGCACACCCGTCAGCGGCCCCCTGCCCGCCCGACGGCGAAACAGCCATAGCGACCCAATCACAAGAATTGCGGAAATCGTCCACAGCCATTGAAGCCGGTCGCCCGCGTCGAGGTTCCATCGCGGATATATGAATACAAGCTCGGCCGGCCAGGCCAGCTTGCCCGCGTAGAACCACAATGCCCTGCCGGCAAGAATTATCCTTTCGCCCCAGCCGAGCGCCCAGTCGCCCCCGCCGGCGCCGGCGTGATACACCTCCATCCATGCGGTCAAAAGGCCGGCGCCCGCCCCGGCCAGAAACAAAGGGATCATTACACACAAGTCTCGCCAGTTGAACCGGCCTCTCTTCCACCACAGAACCAGCAGCACCGCCGCCGGCCAGGACGCCGTTACAGTCTTGGTCAGCACTGCCAGAATGAACAGCATCGCGGCCGCGGCGTACCAGGGCCATCGGTCCGCCGACGGCCCGGCCCGCTGGGGCGGCGAAAACCGCAGATACGCCAGACCGGCCAGCAGGTAAAACAGGCCCGACAGCGTGTTTTTCAGCTCGCAGACCCACGCCACAGACTCGACACAGACCGGATGAATCGCGAAGATCGCCGCGGCGATAAACGCCCCGCCGACGCCCAACCGACTCAGCAGACGCCACAGCAGTATCGCGTTGGCGGCGTGAAGAAGGACGTTTACCAGGTGATAGCCGAACGGCTCCAGGTCCCACATCCGTCTTTGCAGCCAGAAGACGCTGTATGCAACCGGGTAATATTGCATGGTCGATCCAGGCTCGAACCATATTCTGCGCAGCCCGTCGCGGCTGTCGCGGGTGGTCTGCCAATCGACATAGACGTCGTCATCCCAGATGAAATCCGCCCCCAGCGCCGGCAGATAACAGGCGACCGTCGCGGCGACCAGAATCGCGCCTTTGGCGATTCCGGCCAGCCGGCCGGGGGCAGGTTTGATGTCAGGACCAGCGTTCATGTCTACAATGCTTATTGCAGACCGGACCGTTTTTCCACACTTTTTACGGTTCTGCCCGCGCTGCGCTCTTGCGGACCGGCGGTACAGGCGGATAATCTTATAAACCGCGAAAGAATAATCACGAGGAACCCAGGAATGAAAGACCTGATCGAAAAACGTTTCGCCGAGGCCGCACAAGTGCAGTCGCAGGCCTGCCGCCATCTGTCGGGCAGGATCGTCCAGGCCGTCGATCTGATTGTCGCCTCGTACCGCGCCGGAGGCGGGGTGTTCCTGTTCGGCAACGGCGGGTCAGCCGCCGACGCCCAGCACATCGCCGGCGAACTGGTCGGAAGATTCATGAAGGAGCGCAAGGCCCTTCGCGCCCAGGCCCTCACCGCCGACAGCTCGGTCCTCACCTGCCTGGCCAACGATTATAATTTTGACCGGATTTTCGCCCGGCAGATCGAGGCCAACGCCCGAGCGGGCGACGTGGCTGTCGGAATCAGCACGTCGGGCAATTCGCCAAACGTGGTCGCCGCCCTCTCGCTCGCCAGGTCGATGGGCCTCAAGACCATCGCCCTGACGGGCCAATCCGGCGGAAAATGCGCCGCCCTGGCCGACGTGCTGCTGGACGTTCCATCGGCCTGCACGCCGCGAATCCAGGAAGCCCACGCCGTCATTTATCACACTATCTGCGAACTGGTTGAGGCCGCCATGGCCTGAAAATATTTTTTGTGTCGCAGCCGGACGGCCCAATGTGTTAATATCCGCCAGTTCAGAATGGGTCCGGTTTCAATGTCCGGGGCCGCCCGATGCTGTCCCAGCCGGCTCACAAACCCGTCGCATGGAGATTATCGTGAAAAAAACGATTCTGATATTGGTTGCGGCCGCAATGTCCGTCGTCTCGTGCAATCAGCCGCAGCAAGGCCCCGACGCCTCGAATCCAAACCGGGCCAAACCGGAACAGACCGCCTCGCCGGCCACAAAGCCCGACCGGATTGCCGACGAAAGACCCGCCGCGACCCGGCCGGCGGAAAAGACCGCCTCAACCTCCCCCTCGACGCGGGCAGCCTCAATGCCCGCCATCGTCCTGCCGCCGCCCAGGCTTCTGGCCACAGTCTGCGGCCAGAAAATAACATCGGAAAAACTTGACATGGCCGTGGCCCGCGCACCGAGAAAGCTGTCCGATCAGGAACTTCAGGCCGAGACGGCGCGGTTCACCGGCAACATGGTCCAGGACAAGCTCAATACGATGCTCGCCGACGACGCAAAGATTCAATGCGACCAGGCCAAACTCGACGAAGTCCATAAGATGATCCGGCAGGCGGCGGAAAAGGAAAAACTGAGCGACGAGGAGTTCATGGCCGCAAGGGACCTGAACGAACAGGTAATCCGGGACAGGATTCGCATACAGAAACTGCTGGAGCAGACGACGGCTCCGGACAAAATCGACGCCTTCATAAAGGCGCACCCCGATTATTTCAATGGGACCAAAATCCAGGCCTCGCACATCCTGGTAATGTGCAATCCGACCGACGACACCGCCAAACAGAAGGCCGCCCTGGCAAAGGCTGAAAAAATAGCCAAAGACATCCAGGACGGCAAAATATCCTTCGATGACGCCGCCAAACAGTTCTCCGACGACTACAGCAAGGAGCGCGGCAGCGAACTGCCCGAGTTTGTCTTCGCCGATATGGTCCCGCTGTTCTCGAAAGTCGCATTTACGACAAAACCTGGCCAGGTCAGCCCGGTCCTGAGGTCGGAGTTCGGCTTCCACATCATCAAGGTTGCGGCAAAAACCGAAGGCAACGAGACGGCGCCCGCCCAACTTCAGCAAAGAATCGCCGGCAACGCACTGGTAGCCGAACTGCTCGGCGCGATGATGGAAAAAACCATCAATGCCTGGACGATCACGATTATCGAACAAAACCCGCAGACCCAGACTTCCCCGGCCGAAAAATAACAGGCCCCCGGCCGGGACATTTAAAATTCAGGGATTCTGTTTGTCCCGTTCCAGGATAACCACGTCCCGCGGATGGATCAGGAGCGATATTTCCAGGCTGGGCGCCAACCGCGATTGTCCGCCCGGAATTTCTATCCTGAAAGGCGTTCCGCCCGGCAGGACGCAGGTGGCCTGCTGCGACTGGCCGAGATAAGTCGCCGACCGGACCACGGCCTTGAATATGCAACCCGCTCCCGCCGGACGGTCCTGCGTCTCAAACACATCCACCCGCTCCGGCCGGACCATACACGCAACATTGCTGCCGGCCTGGATTGATGAGTCGCTGAACGCATCCAGTTCGCCGGCGGACGTGGCGATCTTCACGAGATATCCGCCCTGCCGCACCTGGTCCGCCCGCACCGCCAGCACGCGCCCGTCCAGAAAATTCGCCTCGCCGAGGAAATCGGCCACGAACCTTCCGCCGGGCCGGTCGTAAAGCTGTCGCGGCTCGCCGACCTGCGCGAGCCTGCCTGCGTTCATGACGGCGATCCGGTCGGCCATCGCCATCGCCTCTTTCTGATCGTGAGTAACGTAGACGGCTGTTACGCCCGACGATTTCACCAACTGCCGCAACTCGTCCCGCATGTGCTGGCGGAGGCGGGCGTCGAGATTGGAAAGCGGCTCGTCCAGCAGCAGGATGTCCGGCCGGGCCGCCAAAGCCCGGGCCACAGCCACCCGCTGCTGCTGGCCGCCGGAAAGCTGGCTCGGCTTGCGGCCGGCGTACTGGAGCATCTGGACCATATCGAGGCACTCGCCCGCCAGTTCATGCCGCCTGCCAGTCGGCACGCCGCGCATCTTCGGCCCGAACTCCACATTGCGGCGGACCGTCATATGAGGCCAGAGGGCGTAGTTCTGGAACACCATCGCCGTTTTGCGGTCTTCCGGCGGCAGGGCGGTTACGTCCCGCTCGCCCATCAGCACCCGCCCCTTCGTCGGTTCGATCAGGCCTGCTATGATCCGCAGCAGCGTGGTCTTGCCGCAGCCGCTGGGGCCAAGCAGAAAGAAAAATTCGCCCGGTCTGATCGACAGGTTCACGCCCTCCAGCGCCACCGCCGCCGAGGAACCCGTCCCGTACGTTTTGCCGATATTTTCAATTTCCAGCGAGATCAAGTTCGCCACTCCTGCTTTTTTGTGGTGCAGGCGTCTCGCCTGCGATTTTTTCATGCAGGCCAATTAGCTTGCACCAGAATATTCCCGTAACCGCGGGATTACATGCTGTTTTCTTTATCATCCCATCACGCCCTGAAGATCGCGCCCAGCCGTTTGCCGAGCAGCGCACTTGCGATCGCCATCGTGCCGGCCAGCATGGCCATTCCGTAAACGCCCAACGCCGCCGCCTGGTTTGCCGTCTGCGGAAAACCCGCGCTGGTCGCAAGGTTGTATATCTGCTTGGTAATCGGATAATACTGTTCGGTCTGGGCCAGTATCAGCGAGTCGCTGACCTCCAGCACGGCAAAGGCGAAGGTCAGCACGCCCGCGGCGATGATGTTGGCCGCCACGAGCGGCACGGTTATCCGCCACGCTGCCCCCAGCTGCGAGGCCCCCAAATTCCTCGCCGCCTCTTCCAGCGAGACGGGCACCTGTTCCAGCCCCGCCGACACGCCGCGGACCACGAACGGGACCCGCCGAACCGCATATGCGATTATCAGCAGCCACGTCGGGTTTTTCGTCGGGCCGATGGCCTCCAGCGACAGCCATG
This sequence comes from Planctomycetota bacterium, assembly GCA_016235825.1. Taxonomy (GTDB): domain Bacteria; phylum Planctomycetota; class Phycisphaerae; order SM23-33; family SM23-33; genus JACRIL01. Next base: position 10,018 of record JACRIL010000108.1, on the reverse strand, counting down.
CCGGCAGCCACGACGGCGGATGCCAGTTGGTCAACGCCACGTATCCGGCCGCCAGAATCAGGCCCGGCACGGCCAGCGGCAGCATCATCAGGCCGTCAAGCAGCGTCTTGCCTCGCACGCGGCAGCGGATAATCAGCCAGGCCGCAAGCCCGCCGAGAACAATGTCTATCGCCGTCGAACCGGCGGCATACTTGAGGCTGTTGACGATGCTGCTGTACGTCCGCTCGTCGCTGAGAACGAAGGCTATGTGTTTAAACGTGAACTGGCTGGGCAGCACCGTGTTCACCCAGCGGTCGGAGAACGCCATCAGCGCCACGCCGACGTGCGGCAGCACCGCCAGCATAATCACGACGCCAAACATCAGCCATGCCCCCAGCGTGCCGGCAGCGCCAAGCCGGCGGACGTCGGCGCTGACGGTCGCCTTCGACGACTCGGCCGCGTGCGACCGTCCGAAGATGAACTTGCCCAGCACGTACAGCGTTACCGAGCCGGACAGCATGATGAACACCAGGCTGTACGTCCAGCCGAAATAATTGCCCCGCCCGAGTTCCTTGAAAATGGTAACCGCCGTCAACTGCTCGTAACCCATTATCAGCGGCGTGCCGATGTCCGTCAGCGACCAGATAAAGATTATCGTCGCGCCGGCAAAAAGCCCCGGCCGCATCAGAGGCAGCGTTACCGAAAAAAACGTCCGCCACGGCCCGGCCCCCAGGTTCCGCGCCGCCTGAGGATACGCCGGATCGATGTTCGCCATCGCCGCCGAGGCGTTGAGATACAGAATCGGAAACAGGTGCAAGGCCTGAAGAATAACCACTCCGGCAAGCCCGCCGCCCAGCCAGTCCGGCGGAAGCGCACGGGAAAAATCCAGCAGCCCGATCTTTTCCAGCAGCAGGTTGAGGCTGCCGAACTGGCAGAGAAGCCGACGCATCGACATCGCCCCGACGAAAGGAGGCAGGATCATCGGAACAAGCAGCAGAATTCCCAGCAGGCCCTGGCCGAAGAAGGATGTTCTTGCCCGCAGAACCGCCAGCGGCAGAGCCAGCACCAGGCACAAAGCCGTCGTCGCACAGGCGAGCAATACGCTGCGGAGCATCTGTTCGATCATGAGCCTGCTGCCGGTAACCATCGCGAACCACTCCAGGCTGAAATGTCCGTCCTTTTCAAATGCACTGGAGATGGCCATGCCGATGGGAATCAGCAGGAAGATCGCCATCAGCAGGACAAGGATGATCGCCAGGGCCGGCGGGATGAAATCGCCCATTCTCATGCCGGCGCGGGCAGGCGGGCCGGACCGCGGAATCAACGGCATGTCTTTGCGATTATCTTGCGACATTTTCGTATTTGGCCCTGAAAAACGCCTGCCAGTCGTTGATGATCTGCTGCGCCTGCATGTTGTCCTTCAGCCGCCCGGCGATCGCCGACATCTTCTCCAGCGAGTCGATGTTTTCGGGCAGACGGTTGAACTCGGCCAGACGTGCCGGTTCGCAGCCGGTCCGCACGAGCGCGGCCCGGGCCTTTCGCAGACTCTCGATGTTGTCCACCGCGGCGGCCTGGATCAACTTTTTCAGCACGTCGAACTCGATCCGCTTGCGCCAGTCGGTCAGTTCCATCGCCAGGCCGGCCTGATACGGACTGCTCACGCCCGGCAGAAATCCGCCGGCGTGCTTTTCATAGACGTCGCGGCGGATCGGATAGCGATACAGCGGAAATTTTATCGGGCCGTCCGCCTGGCCGACCCGCAGGCCCATGATCGCCTGGCCTCGGGCCGAAAGCACGAAGGCCGCGAACCGCCTGGCAAGGGCGCGATTGGGCGGATTTTTCAGGATAGCGATGCAATCGGGCGAAAAAATGGCCTGCCCCTTCGGGCTGACGTAGACCAACTCGTCGGGCGCCTCGGCCACGCGCATTGCCCCGTAAAAATCTATGCACGCCGACGCCAGAGCCTCGCCGATCAGCGGGGCCGACGCGGCTGCACCGGCGCTGTCGTCGATCCGTCTGGCATTGGCCAGCAGACGCAGCAGCTTGGCCCAGCCGTCGGGCCAGTCGCCGCCCGACTGCACGACCATCCGGTAAATCGCCGCGGCCGAACTCGACTGGTTGGGGTCGGCAAGGGAAACCAGGTCGGCGAATCGCCCGTCCGCAAGGTCGTCCCACGTCTGAGGCGGGCGAATTCTGCACTTTTCCAGCAGGCCGCGATTATAAAGCAGCCCGAACCCGCTCAGCGCGCAGCCGCACCAAAGCCCTTTGTCGTCCCGCAACCTCACGCCGCCCAGTTCCGGCGGAATCTGCCCGAGAGTCTCTTCCGGCAGACCCATCGGTTCCAGAATGCCGAGCGACGCGAATTTCGGATAAGGCCTGTCGCCCCCGCCCCAGACGATATCGATGCCGGAACTGACATTTTCATTGTCCCCGCCGCCATCGTTCTTCTTCGCGTAAACGGTCTGCAAATATTGCTCGATCGAACTGCCGCCCCCGCCCACGTCCCGCCATTCCATTTCGACCCGCTGGCCGAACTCCACCGCGTTATATAGCGAGAATGCCCACTTGAATTCGTTCTTGATCGCCTCATTCTGCGGGCCGATTATGGTCAGCTTGACGGCCGGAAGATCGGCCAGGCCCTTGCCCCATTTCTGCCGGCAGGCGGCGTCGGCCTGCTGCGTCCTCCAGTCCTGCGGCGACGATTCCCCTTTTCCGCACCCGCCGGAACTAATTGCCACGAGCGATAAGATCGCGAACAATTTTTTCATGCTCTATTGCTCTTTTGAAAAGGCACATCGATCCGCCTGTGTTTTGTAACAGGCCCCCGCGTCAGCGGGGGTTGAGTGCCGGGATAATATTGTGTTGTTTTGCGATGTGTCATTATGTCCGACCGGAATCATCGAGCAATCCCGCCACCGTCGCCGAAACTTTTACAATCCAAGATCGGCCTTGTTCAGCAGTGCGTGAAATTCGTAGCCGGCCTTCTCCACGTTCTCTTGTGCCCCCTCCATGCGGTCCAGGACAAAGACGATCCGGGCAATTTTCGCCCCGGCCTCCGTCAGCGTCTGTGCGGCCTCGAGGGCCGCCCCGGCCGTCGTGCCGATGTCCTCCACCAGCAGAACCGTCCTGCCGGCCACCGCCGTGCCCTCGATCAGCTTGGCCGTGCCGTATTCCTTCGCCGCCTTGCGGACCAGCGTGAACGGCTTGCCGGTCGCCAGCGAGGCCGCCGCCGCCAGCGAGACCGCGCCCAGTTCCGGCCCGGCTATCACGTCGGCGTCCGCCGCAAACTTCGCGAAACGCCGTCCAAGCTCCGCAAGTATGTCCGGCTGGGTCTCGAACAGGTACTTGTCGAAATAGTATTTGCTCTTCTTGCCGCTGCGGAGGACGAAATCGCCCTCAAGATATGCCACAGCCTTGATCCGTTTTGCCAATTCAGCCGTTTCCATCTGCGATTCCTTTCGAATCCCGGGCCGCGTTCCGCGCCCGTTTTCACGCCGGACTTGTTATCACGAAGACGCGGACCTTTCAAGGACTATCACAGGCAAGACTTGTCTGGCTCAGGCCTGGCGAGGCCGATGCCATGCGGTTTTTCAAAAACCGCCGGGAAAACAGGCGGTCAGGCGGACGGCTGGCGGAATATGTTTTCCATCACCCAGCGGTATTCGGCAATGACCGCCCGGGTTATATCAGGCGGCCTGAGCGATTCGGGCAGGACGCCCATGGTGTAGGTCTCGATCTCCACATCCTGGCATGCCCCGCCGCGGATCGCATCGGCGAAGCTGCCGATAAGCTGACCGCTTGTGGATGCCAGCCCATTGTGCTCGCGAAAATACAGCGGCACGTGAAAATGCACCCGCCATTCATCCGCGCCGGCCAGGCTGTCGGCGGCCTTCAGGGCGTCAGGCAGGTCGGCGAAGGCGACAATCTTTCCGTCGGCCATTCGGACGCGAACCTGGTGCAGATAGACGTCTTCGCAGAAACCCCTGAGCTGCCCGAGGGTTTGCGGCGTCGGCGAAAGCCTGATCGCCGAGCCGAGCTGGACCTTGGCGACCGTTATGTCGGATGCGGCCAGTTTCTTGAGGCATTCGGCCGGGTCCTCGAAAAGCACCGCGCTGTGCGTAACATCGAGGCAGACGCCCAGATGGTTTCTTATGATCTTTCTGGAATCCCCTACCGACAGGCCGTGCCTCTGCTGGAGGTCCTTGGCCACATAGTCGCCCGGCTGCGACAGAAAAAACTTCACGGCGTCGTCGGTCGATTCGACGTAGCAGTCTGGCTCGCCCTCCAGTCCAAGCGTTATATGTCTGCCCGTTTCAACCAGTATCTCCGCCAGCCTGGCCGCCACTTCGGCCAACATGCCGGCCATGCGGGCTATGTCCCCTGCATCCTTGATCCACGGCCGATACGAGCCCGGAACCGTGCTTATGCTGCCTGAAACGCCTTCGGGCAGCAGGTTGGCAAGTATCTCCGCCAGGGCCAGCGTGTAGTCGAGCCGCTCCTGCGTCCGCCAGTCGGGCGCGTAAACGTCCTGCTTGACCGCCCCGCCGTGGAACCGGCCGTATGGAAAACCGTTGATCGTGAAGACGTACATATTCTCGGCCTTCAGATATTCGCGGAAGGCCGCGAGATTTGTTCCGGCCAGAAGCTCCCCTGCCGCTTTCGCGCCCAGCCGCAGGCCCAGTCCGAAAGGCTTGCCGCCGACGACCGCGTCGCGGACGGCCGTGGCGTACCGCCGGATCGCCGAAAAATTATCATCCCAGCTTTCGCCAGGATGGACGTTCAGGCAGTACGTCAGGTGCACCGGCGGATCGTGCCTGACCAGCATGGATCAGATAGCTCCTTTGCGCCCGGTCTTTTTCCTCAGCGCGGCAAGGGCGGTTTCTATCGCGCCGGCGTTTACGTGATGAACCTCTACCTTGCGGCCGATGCTTTTTGGTAGTGTTACTGTCAGTTCGCCGCCCAGGTGCTCGCGGAACTGCTCCAGACCGGCCAGAATCTCCAGTTCGCCGCCGGCCGCCCGCTGATCGAGATATTCGCTCCATAAAATCAGCCCGCTGTCCCGCATTGCCGCGATGATCCTGTCCAGTTCGCGCGGGGAAATCAGTCCTTGCGTCGCGGCGTAGCAGGAATCCAGGGCAATGCCCATCGCGACGGCCTGGCCGTGCGATATCCGATAGCCCGACAGCAGCTCGATCTTGTGTGCCGACCAGTGTCCGAAATCCAGCGGCCGGGCCGAGCCGAACTCGAACGGGTCGCCGCCGGTACGGATGTGATCGAGGTGGATTATCGCCGCCCTTTTGACGATCTGCCTCATGGCCGGCTCGTCGCGTTTTGCAATCCGACCGGCAAGCCGGCACAACAGGCCGAAAAATGCGGCGTCCTTTATGATTGCCACCTTGAATGCCTCGGCCAGTCCGCCCAGCCAGTCCTCGAATTTCTGGGTCGACAAAAAGTTGAAATCGTTTATCACGGCGAACGGCGGGGCGAACGTGCCAACGAAATTCTTCTGTCCGTGCTCGTCCATGCCGTTTTTCACTCCGACGCCGGCATCGGCCTGCGCCAGCGTCGTGGTCGGAAAACGTATCAGCCTCAGCCCGCGATGCACGATCGACGTGGCGAAGCCTACCATGTCCAGCACGCTGCCGCCGCCGACCGCCGCGATATAGCTCTGCCTGTCCAGGTGCAGGTTGCCGATGTTCCACATGACGTCCTGCACGATCTTCCAGTTGGTCTTGGCCGCCATGCCTCCGGGCACTATCTGCGGCGGGGCGCACAGTTCCGCCTGCTGCGGCCGGACGTGGAAATATTCCTTTATCCGGTCCGTCAGGCCCGGATGCGAGCGGACCACGCCGTCGTCGATGTAAAACGCGATCCGGTGCCGCCGCTTCTCGCCGCGGCGGTTCATCACGTCCATCAGCAGGCCGTTCGACGGATCGAGGCTGTTCCACGTGAAATGGACGGGGTACTCGAACGGGACCGAAATTTTCTGGACGTACAGATCGCCCCTTGCCGGGCCGGGCAGCGCGGCGGGGGATTTCGTCTTCGCTTTAGTTCTCGTTTTCATTCCTGGTCCAGCCAACTTTTCAAGGATGCCGCAATGTCGAGGACGTTGCCGGCGCGATCTGTGAGTGGGAACGACGACGCCCACGCGACCTGGCGCGCCGGCCCCGCTCTTCCATGCGTGCCGCGTATTCTCGACGTATCCAGGCTGACCGACATCGGCGGCCAGCCGAAGAACAGCTCGCACGGGTCGTAACCGGGCTTGTTGTGAATGTCAATATGCCGGGCGTATTCCGGGGCCTGGGAATTGTAGAGCCACCACGGATACGCCAGCCACGCGCCTTCCTTCGCCAGCAGCACAAGTTCGCCCGAATTGAGATGATCCAGGCCGAAGGCGGCCTGGGCCTGCCGGCCGTATATCTCGCCGATGCCGTCAAGCTTTTCCAAAACATCGCGGACAGGCTGAACATCCGCCGGATTGCGGATGTAAACATGCGCTATCTCGTGATCGACCATAGCAAAGGCCCGGCTGGCGGGCAGATCGGGATAGATCATCTCCCGCACGCGGCGGGTGGCCAGCAGGCCGGCGTCGCACAAGGCGCGATTCGGGAAGACGGCCTGTCGGCAGTCGGCGATGGCGTAGTCGCCAAAGATGATTATCTCGTATCCGTTTTTTCCGGACGCCGCGGCCAGAATCTTGATCTGATCGAGCGTCCGGTCGATGGCCTTGCGGCACCGCGGGTCGGACGGGCCGTATCGCTGAAGGTCGTAGTCGAGGCTGGGCAGATAAGCCAGGCACAAATCCGGGGAACATTCCTCGTCAGCCAGAATCTCCACGGTGGCATCGGCGATCCAGTCGCCGACCTTGGCGCATGCCATTGGCCCCCAGTACCGGCCGAGGTTGAAACTGCCAAGGTTATACGCCAGGTCGTCGTACAGTCCGGCCGGCCGGCTGTAACAATCCATTATCATCCCGCCGTGGTGTTTGTGGATCGGAGCTGGCGAGAGGATGACGTCGGCTCCTTCGCCCATGCTCTGCTGCCAGAACAGCATGGCCACCTTGCCCCCCCTGCCGCGGAATTTTTCCCAGATTCTCTGGCCCACGACCAACCCGGCCGACTGCTCCCAGAACAGGGCCTTATTGAGTTCCCGCAAATATTTGCCGTTTGCGACCATGCCGTGCCGCCCGGCCGGCGCGGCCGTTCGGAAACTCCCCTGAACCGTGCAGGTCAGGGCCGGAAAGACAGTCTCGGCCGGCTGAAATTTCAGCCCGCCGATCTCCAGCGACTGATTGGCCCGCAACAGCTCGTGTCCCAACGCTGCCACCTGGACAACCAACACCTTCTTTCGGGAAGCCTGCGTCATGGATTAAAGTATATCACGCCGGGCCGCCCATGCCAGTTTTTCGATGTTTTTAACGTAGCACGGGCGTCCCGGCTTCGCCAAGGCTACGCCGGGCAAGCTCGCCCGTGAGTACCAGGGGCATCTTGCTCCTGAAATCCCAGGAAAACAACAAAAGCCACGGCCGATACGGCCGTGATACTCATGGGCAAGATGCCCATGCTACTGTTGAAAAGCCATCTGCTTCTCAACTGGAATAAAACTTCTTGCCCACAAAATACGCCATCGGCCAACAGATCAGTAAGATGATAAGGCACTCGATAAACAATATGCCAAAAAGGTTAGCTTCAAATGACATATGAGTAAAATTATAAAGATATCCAGTTATCACAGTAACAGTAAACTGTATGGGAATGAGTAGGCGAATCAAAACACCGATTTGGCGGGCAACATCCGAGTGAGGATCCTTTAGTGAGCCAGCGATTAAAAAAGTTCGAATAACACACCAGATCGGCAAACCTAATGTAAAATTGTACCATGCAAATCCCAAAGCCATTCTTACGAGGTCATAAATTGTCGTATCTTTATTTTCTTGCAAAAATAACAACAACAAAGGCATCAGCAATATAACGGCCGCAGGACCAAAACGTTCAAGGAAGGCCGGAAACCCTTTGTTCTTTTCCTTAGTTATGGTTGTCATAATAGCGATAAAAAACCAGGTCGTTACGATAAAGTATATATAACTCAAGCCAGACAAGTCGAATAGTGGTGCTAACAACGGAAGTAATAGTACAATTCCTGGTCCAAAACGTTTTATACCGACAGATTGGCCTGAAGTTTCATTCTTTGCTATGGATGTTACAGCAGCGATGTACAAAGTTATGACACCTGCAAAGGCAATGGGATAGATTCCATAAACAATGACAGATGCCCCGACCAAAACGCTCAGGCCGCGGCATGCGCCCATTATGAACGGACCTATGCCCGGTATTCGTTTGGCGAAGCCGTCATAGATTAGTATGCAGGCGGCGAGGGCAAGGCTGACATAAAATGTCATGCTGCCGATCAGCCAGGCAAATCCCAAGGCCAACAAGAGTAGCAAGGTCGCAACTATGGCGACGGTCATCGGTTTAACTGCCCCGCTGGGGAGCGGGCGGTTGGGGCGGTCGCGGCGGTCTTCCTTGAGGTCGAACAGATCATTGAAGAGCAGGCCGGCACAATACATCAGCAGCGAGATCGTGACGGCGGCGGCGAGTTTGATTTCAAGATTTTCTGGAAGAACTTGGACGCCAATCAGGGCCAGGAAAAATCCGGCCATGGGATCGCCCGGCACGGTAAAAAGGTTCGGCAGTCGCAGTAGCCGGCACCATGAGACAATCCGGCCGGGCTTTGCCGGCTGTTGTAAAAGTGGCACGGGCATCTTGCCCGTGTGTTCCACGACCGTCCCGGTCGTGGCATTTGTCATTTTTTCTGCGACCCCAGGGGCGGGACGCCCCTGGAACACACGGACGAGACGTCCGTGCCACGTCAGAATGGCCTTTTTCAACGGGCTATTGGCCGGTTCAGTTTGTTGCGGCTGCGAATCCAGATTTTCCTGGTCTTCCGCCATCGGCTGGGTTTACCGCTGGAACTCGTGCGGGTCTATCGGCTTGAGATCGAGTTGCGGCTTCCATTTTGTGCACTGGCTGTAAAATGTCATCGCGTTGTCGAAAACGAGCTTTTTTATTGTGTCGGCCGAGTGGCCGTCGGCCTGCATGAACTCGACGGTTTTTGGCAGGCTCAGCGGATCGGAGACGCCCCAGTCAGCCGAGCCGTCCACGATCATCCGCTCCGGGCCATATTTGCGAATAATCTCGCTGATTCGCTGCGGCGTGAGCTTGGAGATCGGATAGACCGTAAAACCGCAGAAACATCCTGTCTGCCGTGCCTGCTCGACGGTGTCCTCGGTGTTGTGGTCCAGCAGGATTTTATTCTGCTGGACGCCCTCGGCCTTGAGGATTTCGACGATCTTTTTAATGCCGACCGGCTTGTTGAAGTGCGGCAGGTGAACGATGACGAGCATCTTTCGCCCGGCGGCCAGCCGAAGCTGCTTCACGAACGCCCGCTCTTCATTTGGCGTGATATTGTTGAAGCCTATTTCGCCCAGCGCCACGCATCGCGGATGATCGAGATATTCGCCCAGCCCGTCGATCACCTCGTCTGCCAGTCGGACGTTTTCGGTTTCCTTGGGATTCAGCGAGACGGCCGCATAATGATCGATGCCGAACCGCCCGGCCCGGACAGTCTCGAATTCCAGGATGAGCCGAAAATAGTCGAAGAACGTGCCTGCGTATCTGCGGTCGGACCCCATCCAGAACGACGGCTCGACGCATGCCCGGATGCCGGCCTTGTACATGGCGACGTAGTCGTCCGTGGTCCGCGAATACATGTGAATGTGCGGCTCGATGATCGTCATTTTGCGCTCCCTTGGAAAAACGCATTATCGCACAAAAAGGGACCTTGGTAAAGGTTTGTCCGAATGAAAACCGATGTTCAGGCAGATTCATCAGGTCGGGTTGTGTAACAGGCCCCCGCTTTAGGGCTTGTCGATTTAGTCGTCCACAACCTTGATTCGTCGCGAGGCCGTTGTTGTTTTCCGCAAGTTTCATATTTTTGCGTTAAAAATCTGTCCTTATCGGCCCTGCTGCCTGTTTATGGC
>JACRIL010000107.1 GCA_016235825.1 Planctomycetota bacterium | reverse complement strand
GTACGTGTTCAACATCGGCCGCAACTGCTGAATCTGTTTGACATCCATGCCGTAGCTCCTTTGCTGTCAAGGCGTCCTGTAAGGAACCATCGGATGGCTGGATGAATTTTCTTGAGCTAAAGTCTCGTTGTAGTGTTAATGCAGCGAAGGATATCTTTCATCTGATCGGGATCCGTGATTTTGGGCATCTGGTTCAATATGAAGTCCAGAATATAGATATCTCTAATTCCTTCGAGCGCGGTCAGAAATCCGCTATCGGTAGGCGAGATAACGCCACCACTCTCGAGCAAGGTGATTATTTGTCCAATTCGTGAAAGAGCATGTAGTTTAACTTTGTATGAATTGCAAATCGTTCTGATGTTTCGTGCAGCATCTTGTGCGGAGTTGGTTGTCGCCATAAGGAACATTCCTTACTCGATAAGTTTATCCCTATCAGCCCGTTGAAAAAGTCTCTTTCCAGTAGCATGGACATCTCGTCCATGAGTCTCAGGGGCGTCTCGCCCCTGAAATGCCCTGAAAACAGCAAAATCCACGGGCAAGATGCCCATGCTACTTTTTCAACAGGCTGCTATGGTTATTATACGGGCAAAGAGGATCGAATATGTAGAGATGTGAGGCGATAAGGTGATTCAGCTTGCCAGGGATCTGCTGAGCGTCTGGATGAGAGATCGCTTCTGGTCGGCGGTGAGGTTTGCCACGATGGACTGCACGTCGGGATCGGCACTGGCGGTCATCTTTTTTGCGGCGGGCATGGCAGCCGGAACGTCCGCACCACAAGTTCGTGGATAATCGAAAGGAAAGTCAAATGAAGACCTCGCATCAATCGATGACGTTGGGCTTAACAGCCCGTTGAAAAAGTAGCATGGGCATCCGGCTTCGCCGACAGGCTACGCCCGGACAGGTCTTGCCCATGAGTATCACGCTCGCCCCGGCCGTGGATTTTGCTGTTTTCCGGACATTTCAGGGGCAGGATGCCCCTGATACTCACGGGCGAGACGCCCGTGCTGCTGTGAGACGGCCTTTTTCAACGGACTGTTAAGCATTTTGTTTGCAAAAATCCTGTATCCAAATGACCGCGAAAGACAATTAACATTGCTTTGCCGTGCGCAGCGCACTTGGTCCGCTGGATAATTCCGTGCCTGTTCGCCTGCGCTGCCAGGATTGACTTGGCTCGCTGCAAATACTTAAAATGAACAAATTGTCGCATTTGCGATTCCATAAAAATAATCTGCGGTAAATTGCCGCGAAAGGAGAAGCAAAATGTCTATCAGGCGTCTTTACGCGACTCTCGGGATATTTGCACTGGCGTCGTTTTTTGCCGTTCAATCAGTTCCGCAGACCGCCAGCGGCCAGGCAAAAGCCGCCAATCCGCCAGCCTCGGCGCCAGCCGGCGGTGCGTACCGTCTGCCCGCGGCCTTCAAGCTCGTCTGCATCGGCGACTCGATCACGCAAGGCCGCAAGGGCAAGGGCGACGCCATGGACAGGATGACCTACAGTTGGCGCTACCCGCTGTGGAAGATGTTCGTGGACGAAAATATCCAGGTCGATTTCGTCGGTTCACTGAGCATAGGCTTCAACGGCGACGCCGACTGGGCCGACTACAAGGGCAAAAAGTTCGACCGCGACCACGAAGGCCACTGGGGATGGACGACGGCTGCTGTCGCCGAAAAGCTCCCCGGCTGGATCGAGAAATACACGCCCGACGCAGCCATGATACTGCTCGGCAGCAACGACAAGGCCAAGGACAAGGGGATGGATCCGACCATCCAGGCCTATACCAGCATCATCGAAACCCTGCGAAAGAAGAATCCGAACGTGCTGATTCTTATCGGCCCGCCGTTCCAGGAATGGGAGCCTTTCCCGGCGATGCGCAAGGCCCTGGAGGAACTGGCCGGCAAGCTGACGACAAAGCAGTCGCCGATAGTAATTGTGGATCTATCCAAGGACTGGGTCAGCGATCCCAAAAAGGCAGGCACATGCACCGCTGACTGGGTACACCCCAACGAGAAAGGCGATGAACAGTTGGCCAAGAAGTGGTTTGAGGGCATCAAGCCCTTCCTGGCCAAATGAGCTGTTTTTTTGCGATGACAGTTCCCGGGCCGATCCCGGCATATTAAAATGCGAAAGCATTATGAAAGGAGCGAATTTCATGAGAAGGTTCCTGCCCTTAATAATGGTGGCGTCCGGCCTGATCGCGATAGCGATATGCGTTGCAGGTCAGATGTCAGCCCAGGACAAATCATCCGATCAGGCCAAACCTCCGGCCTCCGAGCCGATCAAGGCCAATGACGTCAAGGGCCAACCGGAGAAGTCGACGAGGGAGTATGGCGTTCCGTCTGTCGAGCTGGACCTGGCCAAGGATTACCTGGACCAGACCGGTTTTATAACCGACTGGATCATCGTCGGGCCGTTCCCGAACCCCGGCGGAAGGACCGACTGGCGCCAGCCGCCCGTCGATTGGGAAAAGCTGGAGATCAACTATCACAAGGATTTTCTGGTCAAGGCCGGCGGCGCGAAGGACGTCAAGCCCAAGCTCGACGGGAAAGTGCCTTGCGACGACGTGCCCGCCGCTGGTTGGGGACCGGACAAGTCATATACATGGCAGCCGATCTGGGGCGACCTGAAGAAACATGCCGTTGATATCGCCGGGTTTTATTCAAAACAGAGCCTGCCGGCAATGAACAGCATCGCCTATCTGGCCGCCTTCATTAATGCCGACGAGGAAAAGAAGGTCATTCTCACGATCGGCACGGACGACGGCATGAAACTCTGGATAAACGGTGAATTTGTCGTTACCCATCGTATTCACCGCGGCGCCGTGGTCGATGACGACGCCATTCCGGTTATGCTTCGCAAGGGTTTGAACATGATCCTGCTGCGAGTAGACACCGATACCGGCGGGTGGGGTGCGGTGGCCAGGATCGTGGGCAAGGATTTCGTGCCTGCAACGGGATTGAAGCTTATGAGCTGGAAGGCCATGCCGGCTGAAACAGCTACGGAGAAAAAATAATGAAAAATGGAAATATCGCCGCTATCAGGGTTCTGGTTGCAGGGATGGCTTTTACGGGCGTGCTCTGCGGACTGGCATTGTGGCCGTCATCGCCGACTGCGGCCCAGAATGCCGCCGATGCCGGTTTCAAGACGCTGGATCTCAAGGGCCTCGTCAATATGGACTGGAAAGATGAAAAAGTCGGCGACGGCAAGGGTGGATTTACAGACCAGGGCAGCGCTAACGACCTTCGCAACGCTCCTGTCGGCATGCAGAAATTCTTCGGCATACCTTTTGAATTGATCGATCCGGCAAAGAACAACAGCAAGGCGGTTCTGACGCTCAAGAGTCAGAATTTCCCCGCCGGCGTTCCATCGGCGAGCGTTGATGTGGGCGGCAAGGCCAAGAGCATATATTTCCTTCACGCCGCTGCGTGGAACGATGGAACCATGGCCAATTATATCGTCAACTACGACGATGGCTCCAAGATCGAGATACCCATCCGGGCCGACCAGGAGATAACGAACTGGTGGGGGCCCAAGCATGGCAAGGGCTACCGCACGGCGTTTAACGTGCCAAACAACTCGACGGACAATGTCGGGATGGTGATCTTCGGATGGGACAACCCCAACTCCGACAAGGCCGTCAAGAGCATCGAATTCAGGACGACCAATGCCAAGGGTGTTGTCGTGATCGCCGCCGTTACGCTCTCCGACAAGCCTGTCAACCTGACGGACCCCAAGGACATACCCGTGCCGGAATATCTCCAGAGCGACACGTCAACTCTGGACAAGAGTCAGTGGTGGGCGCTGGAGTCGAAACTTGACAAGTTCGAGCCGACGATCATAGACCAGTCAGCGACGCTGGAGGCCCCGGCTGGCAAGCACGGATTCATGAAAAACCTAAACGGCAAATTTGTATTCGAGGACGGCACGCCCGTAAAAGAGGTCGCCTGCGTGTTCGATCCGTGGAACCCCAAGGACAAAGAGAAGGCCGAGTATCAGGCCAGATGGCTGGCCAAGTTCGGATTTAACATGGTTCGCTTTCACGCCCTGTGGGATCGGATTACCGACGACACCAAACCGGACAGCGGCACGCTCGATCCGGCCAAGATGGACATGATCGATTACTTCATCGCCGAACTGGCCAAACGCGGAATTTATACCCGCCTGAGCATGCTCTACTATCGCACGGCCAGGAAGGGCGACGGGCTGGACGGATTCGACCAGGCGGTGAAGGTCGAGTCCGAGGGGATGAAAGACGCCAAGGAAAAGGAAAAGTATCTCCAGAATCCGACCATGAAGACGACGGGCATCACGTTCTTCGACGAAAAGGCCCAGAAGCTCAACATTGACCTTGAAAAGGCGATCATGACGCATCGCAATCCGTACCGCGACAACAAGATGTACGGCGAGGACCCGGCTATCTGTCAGATCGAGGTTACAAACGAGGACGGGATGTTTTTCTTCACCATCGACGCCATACCGCCGTTTTACAAGCAGGAACTCAACAAACTCTGGAACGACTGGTTGAGGAAAAAATACGGTTCGCAGGAAAAACTCGCCGAGGCATGGGGCAAGGATATGTGGGAGTACGAAACCCTTGAGATGGGGACCGTAAAGCGGATGTACATGTATGAATTCAACAGCCTGATACCCAAGGAACGCATCCCCCGTGCAACCGACCAGCTCCGGTTTTATTTCGAACTGAACAACGGCTACTTCACGAAGACCAAGAGGGCGCTCCGCGCGGCGGGCGCCAAACAGCCGATAAACGGCACCTGCTGGTTCGGCCCGACCTACGCGTACTGGGCCGAGATGTATTCCAACGTGCCGAATATGGACTTCATTGACCGGCATCATTACTGGGGCGGCGGGCCGGGCGGCTGGCAGATTCTTTCCGGGATGTGCTTCGAGTATAAGTCAGCCATCCAGAATCCCGAGTTGATTCTCAAACTCAGCGCCGAGCGCATAATGGACATGCCTTACACGATCTCCGAATGGACCAACACTCTGCCCAACCAGTGGCGGGCCGAGACCGTGCCGCTGATGACGTTCTACGGCCAGTGCCTCAACGGCTGGGATGCGCCGATCCACTTTGCTTTAGACATGAGGTACTCAAAAGGCTTCGTGGAGCACATCAAATGGATGTGGCCGGTGAATGATCCGATAATTCTGTGCCAGTATCCGGCCTGCTCTCGCATAATCTTCGACGGCGACATAAAGGAAGGCGAGATAGCGTTCGTCAGGAACGTGTCGGAAAAGCAGACGTTCAGCGCCGAGCCGATCAAGGATGCGGCCGTTACATTCGCGATATCCGGCATCTACGAGCAGTCTTCGTCGGCCGGGGTCTCGGAAAAATCGCTGGCGTCGATGTACGCGGCTGCGGTCGGCAAGGCCGGAATAATGTTCAACAAGGAAGACAAGCCCGACATCGCGCCCGACATCTCAAAATTTGTCGACACTAAAAAGAAGGAAATAAGGTCGAATACCGGCGAACTGTACTGGAATTATGGTGTCGGCTACATAACCGCCGACACGCCCAGGACACAGGCCGCATGCGGCTTTCTGAAGGACGTGCCGGTCAGTCTGGCCGACTGCCAGGTCGGAACAGATAACACCTTCGCATCGATCATAATCCGCTCGTGGGATGGCAAGCCTATCAAAGAGAGCAAGCAAATCCTGATAACGGCCGTCGCGCGGACTCGCAACGCCGACATGGCATATACCCGCGGCGGACAGCGACTCATTGATCGCGGTGAAAAAGGTCCTGTTATGGTCGAGGGCGTGCGGGGAACCGTAATGCTCAAACGGTCTGGTAAATGCACCGTTACGCCGCTGGACCCTTATGGCTATCCCACGGACGCCAAGGTCGAGCCCAAGATCGAGGACGGCAAAATAACCATCCCGATGGACGGCAAGAACAAGGCCGTCTATTACGAGGTCAAATTCGAGTAGCGGACCGACGGTATTTCCCGGGATATATCCGGCAAGACGACGGTATTTTATTGCTTATCGCCGCGGGTCAGGACGTTGTGCAGTTCCTTGAACCGCCAGTTGATGGCGTGCAGCAGCACGCCCAGAAAGACGCATCCTGCCGACAGCAGCATCAGGCCCGTCGCCAGGACGGCCAGCGGAACGTGGTAAACATATCCGAACGCGACATAATCCCTGATCGGCGGTATGCCCGCCAGCACGCCCAGCGCGAACAGCACCAGCCCGGCCAGGCCGAAGAACGTCAGCGGCTTGATGGCCCTGAACAGGCTGAATATCTTCCAGAGCACGCGGAACCCGTCGCGGAACGTCCGCAGTTTCGACGCGCTGCCCTCGGGCCTCTGGCGGTAGGGAACCTGCACCTCGACCACGGCCAGCTTGTAGTAGAGCATTTGGATGGTCATCTCGGTCTCGACCTCGAAGCCCGCCGACACCACCGGGATGCAGCGTATGACCTTGCGGTTGAACGCCCGATAGCCGGACATTATGTCGGTGAGCTTCGACCCGAAAACCATGTTGATAAGCCCGCGAACCAGGTTGTTGCCGGCCACGTGCAGCGGGCGGAACGATTTGTCCCCGAAATCGGCCAGCCTGGCCCCGACGGCCATGTCGGCCTTGCCGGACATCACAGGCTCCAGCAGTTGTGTAACGTGCATGGCCGAATATGTGTCGTCGCCGTCGACCATCACGTAGTAGTCGGCCTGCACGCGGCTGAGCATCGACTCGATGACGAACCCCTTGCCCTTCCGCGGCTCGGCCAGGACGACGGCCCCCCTGCCCGCGGCTATCTCGGCCGTGCGGTCCGTGCAGCAGTTGTTGAAGACGTAAATGACCGCCGAGGGCAGGTGCGCCCGGAAATCATCGACGACCTTGCCGATCGTCTGCTCCTCGTTGTGGCACGGTATCAGGACCGCGATTTTATCCTGGTCTTCCATTCAGTCGTAGTTCCCTTCCCTGCGCCAGACATCCAGGATCAGATCGTACCGCCCCAGGTCCATGCCGGTGTAGACGCAGTTGCTCGTTGAAAAAATATATCCGCCGCCCGGCATCCCGTGCCGCAGGGCGTACCTTGCCGATTCGACGACCTGCTCGTCAGTGCCCGTGTCCATGAGGGCGCAATTGACGTTGCCGATCAGGCATATCTGTTTGCCAAACCGCCGTTTGATCTCGGCGATGTCCACGCCGCCCTGCGGATCGAGGCTGTGCAGTGCGTGCGGCCGGCAGGACACGAGCGAATCGATGATCGGCATTATGTTGCCGTCGGTGTGCTTGATGACGTAAAAGCCCAGTTGACGATAGCCAGCCGTCAGCCGGGCCAGGAACGGCGTTACAAACTCGTCGAACATCGCCGGCGAGAGGAACGGCCCGGTGTTGAAGCAGTAGTCGCTGCACAGGGCGTAGCCGTCCAGCAGGCCGTGCTGTTTGAATTTTTCCGCCCTCGCCAGGCCGTTGTCCACCGCCCTGTTCGAGCCGTCCTTTATTTCCTGCGGCCGGTCGGCAAGGCTCTCGACGAACTCCATCATCCTGTCGCCCGACGGCAGGCCGTGCGTCGCATCGCCGTGCATCAGCAGGAAGTAATCGTTGCCGGCCAGCTCGCGGATGTCGTCCAGCAGTCGCATCGTCTCTTCGTCGCTGCCGCCGGCGGCGTATCGCGACCCATGCACAAAAATGGCTGAATGCTCGTATCGTCTGGCGGTCTGCACGTAGGTCTCAGCGATGTCCCGCCGCTGGATGCGCCGCTCAGTTTCGGTCATCTGGCTCCACTGGCTGAAATACCGATGGTCCGGATGGAGCTTGCCGAACGCCTCCATCGTCAGGAAAAAGACCAGCTCGAAGGTCGGCGTCCGGCTGGGCGGCTGGCGGCCTTCAAGGGCCATGATAAATTTCTCCCTGGGCGTCATTATGACGGCGATTTTCGCGGCTAACCGGGAAATTGTCAATCAAAGAGGCTGGCATCCCGATGAAAAAGCCTTTTTATAGTAGCATGGGCGTCTCGCCCATGAGTATCAGGGGCATCTTGCCCCTGTATTGCGAGAGAAGCAGCAAAAACCACGGCCGGGACGGCCGTGATACTCACGGGCAAGACCTGTCCGGGCGTAGCCTATCGGCGAAGCCGGATGCCCGTGCTACTTTTTCAACGGGCTGCTATACCATTCGCAAACCGGCCCGGAAAACTGTATAATCATTTCAAGTAATCGAATGCGGAAGAACGATAGATCAGGTCAAACGAGGCCTTTTTGAAAATGCCGTTAAAAAATTTCGCCATGCCGGTCGTTGCAGGTTTAATCGCGGCCGTTTGCGGCTGCGTGCCGACGCGCCAGGCGGACGCCCCCGGCCAGGCTGTCCGCGACCCGCGCACCGGCAACGTATATATCCGCTACGTCCCGCGCAACTACACCAAAGACCGCGCTTGGCCTATGGTCGTCATTCTGCACGGCACCTACGGCTTCGACCCGCCGGAGTGGCAAATCCAGGAATGGCAGGCGCTGGCCGAGGAAAAGGGGCTGATCGTCGTTGCCCCCAGGCTCAAGAGCGTCCAGGGCGTCATCAAGGTCAACAAGGTCGTCCGCCCGCTCTGGCTTGAAGACCTGGCCGAGGATGAAAAAATCATACTCGGCATGCTCGACGACATGCAGGCCAACTATAACATAGACCCGGCTGCGATTCTGCTGACCGGCTTCTCCAGCGGCGGATACCCGCTTTACTACGTCGGCCTGCGGAACCCCGACAGGTTCAACATGATCATCCCGCAGGCGTGCAACTTCGACGCCGCCTCGCTCGAAACCACGCAGATTCCGCCCCAGGCCAAGAAGATGAACATGGTCATCATCTGGGGCAAGGACGATCAGTTCACGAGGGATGAAAGCTGGGCCGCCTTCCGCTGGCTGAGGGAACACGGCTTCGACTACCGATACACCGACAAGAAAATCACCGACGGCGGACACCGCCGACAGCCGGAACTCGTCTACGAACTCTGGCTCAAAAAACTCCCCCAGCAATACCACGTCCAGCAGTGACGGTTTATAGAGTGGCCACATGGATCAAGCAATCAAGATACTCAACGTATTTGATTCCCAAGAGGAGATGGCTACCCGGTATGGGCGTGTTGACCTGGAAAAACGCGTTATTGATGACGTATTGATTACAACAGGAACAATGGTTGTTTGTGACCCCACCTTTGTCCGTAGCGGGGAATGGATCGAAATAGCAGTCTCGCCAGGAGACTATCCGGTGGAACTGTGCATCGCGCATACAGCGGGAACTACCGATCAACGCATCGCTGCTGCTCGTGTGAAGTTCGACAACGGGCCGATCAAAACCGTAACCAAGACCACACCGCCCGATTTTGAAGTCGAAGGTGGAAGTGCCTGCTTCATGGACAAACTTATTGCCCAAAAGCTCAGGAACGCCGAGGAGAAAGATTGGGTTGCCTACCTTGACTCACTTCGCATTCGAATGCACGAAAGGTATGTTCCTACATGGTCATGGTGTTCAATGATTATCGACTCCACCAGTGGTGAAAATGCTCTCATATTTGACACTGGGTGGGGCGACGGAATGTATCCAATCTACATTGGACTGAATGCACATCGGCGCCCCGCAGTTCTCGTAGCAGACTTTCTGCTCGACGTGTTCATAGAACCATAGTTTGAGTGTGCGGATCCGTCCGAAAACAATTTCATTGTTATTGCTGAAACCCATTCAGTACTTCAACGTTACAAAAGCCATTTGTTCATTTTGATAACCGAATCCGGCACTCCTTATTGCGCCCCTTCAGGGCTTTGCTGTTAAAATGTCGCCAATTCCCAGGGCGTTGCCCTGGGCTATCATATTTTGCCCTTTCAGGGCGAAACATCGATCAGACGTCTAATCATATTTCTAATTGCCGATTTTCCACCGCAGCCAAAATCGTTCAGCCCCAAAGGGGCGCAATATGAAAGCCCGGGGCAACGCCCCGGGAAAACGGCCGCACCCCAACATTCAAGCCCTGAAGGGGCGAGATAAATACCTGTTAAAATCCAACAAAACCGGTTTGAAGATTGCGTCAAAACACACCGACAATTTCATGGAAAGGGATGTTTGGCACGACTACATCGATTTTAGAACAATTTCTTCACTGGATTTGAAGTATCAAATTTGTCATGGCGACTTTCCATCCGCGAGTTTGACGATGTCCTGGCTGGTAGCGACCTTGAGGTTAGCAGCGGCCCAGGCGACCATGTCCTCGTAGGCCTTGAGGATGGCGTCCTGCTCCTTCTGCGGGCGGTCTTTGGATTCATCGGGGGCGTTGAGGTTGTAAGGCGGCTTGAGAGGATGTTTCTCGTCATCGAGGTAACGAGGCTTCCAGGCCTCCGGGCCGCGGCGGTAGAAATTGTTTTCGTGTATGAGAGCGGTTGCAAGGAAAGGCCTGTCTGCCTTCCACAGGCCGGCGAGTTCCTTGAGCTTGTTGACGGGGATGAACTTGTCGCTGGCCCTTTGGCCGCCGACCCTGTTCCACCAGAACGAGTCCTCCGGCTCGCCCGGCAGCGACCAGCGGGTAACGCTGAAATCGCTGGGCCGGATGAGCAGGCCGTTGAGATACTCGAACGGCTGATCGATTTTTGTGCCGCTCTCGTGGTATGCCAGCACCATCTTGGCGCCCATATCCTTATAGATCGCGTCGACGGCGGACTTGATCCGCCTGTCGGACGTCTGCGGCGAGACGCAGACGGGGTTGCAGCCGAAGACCCTGGCGACGTAGGCGTAGCCGCCCGGTTTGGTCTTGTCCAGTCCGCCGGTGGCAAGGTCCAGCCGGTAGGTCTCGTAGTCGCGGAGCGTGGCGGCGAGGTCCTTGTCGCCCAGCTTTTTCAGCGGCTCATCAAAACCGTTATACATTGGGCTGGGCGGGCGAACGTGATAGCTTACGCATATGCCGCCGTCCTTGACGGCCTTGATCGCCTGCGGGTAGCGGGCCGCATATTCCTCGGCGACCTGGGCAATGAAATAGAAGTCGCCCTTGACCTTGTATTTCTGGAATATTTTGACGAGTTTCTGGATTATCTCTGCGCTCTGGTCGGCGTGGACATAGTCGTGGATGTTTACCGCGAAGGTAATGTATCCTTTAACACCCGGGTCCCATGCGATCCTGGCTGGGGCGGGTTTTGAGTCCTCCGGGGCGGCGTTTTCAGACGGCTTGTTCATCGATGGCACCACGTCTCTGCCTTCGCTGCCTGCGGGCACGTCTGCGGACGGTTTCTTGAGCGCCGGCACGACGCCTTTGTCCGATTTTGTCTGAGTCTGCGGCTGGCCGTTTGGGGCGGGCTGGCTCTGCGACTGCTTGAGCCATGCCTGTCCGGCGGGGGTCTTTTCCCACGCGGCGAAGGCGTCGGCCATCTGGCTGAACGTCGCCCACTTTACCTTGCCGGCCTTGACCAGCGGATCGACCACCTGCGTCAGCCATTGATCGACGATCGTGAACCGCCCGTTGGGGCCGCCCTTGAACTCGCCCGGATGGGCCGTAAGGTGAAACACGTTGACGCGATCCTTGCGGGCCGCCCGCAGCGACCTTTCCAGCCCGTCGGTTATGAAGTCCAGATAATCCGCGTCGGACCCCTTCTTCCGCGAGGCGAAGTCGCCGCTGGCGAATATGCCGTCGGGCAGGTAGACGATCTTTCCGGCGGGGTCGTTTTTGGCGAACTCTATCACGCCGTCGGCGGTCGGCCCATCGGCCGGCCTCCACGGCCAGATCGAAATCAGTTCGTCAAACGTCTTCTGCACCTTGGGATTCTTGTGATCGCTCATCACATCAAGCCCCGCCGCGTTGGCCGCATCGAGCACGTCGGAATAGTTATTCCCGCCGCTCCAGTAGCGGACCTTGATGTCCGACCCGACTGCCTTGCGGATGTAGCCGATCTCCTCGGCCATCACCGCCGTCCAGGTCTTCACCGGCAGGGACTCGCAATTCCGCCCCAGATGGGCGTCCTCGTGGAAATGCAGGGCGATCTCGTGGCCGTCTTTCGCCAGATCGGCCAGGATCGAGTCCTTGTTCTGCGCGGCGGTTATCGTGAAGGGCGACTGCACCTGGACGGTCATCCTGCCGTTATGCTTATCGACGATCTGCTGGATCGTCTTGATCTGCTCGACCGCCCTCTTAAAGTCCTCGGCCTGTGTATAGTCCGGCTTGTCGTCATTATCCCTTTTGGTCTGCCTGTCCGGCTGCGCCAGTTTGCTGACGGTAGCACCCATCGGCTCGACGTGAATGCCGATGCAGAACAAGACCGGGGCCTGATTGGAGCCCGCGTCGGCCGGGATGGTCTTGCTGAGCTTGTCCTCGGCCTTGGACCGATCCGGCGGGCCCTTTCGCTCCGGCGGACCGGCAAAAGCGCCAGTCAAAAGGAACGCCAAAACCATTGCCGACGCCAACGCCGGGGTAAAACGAACCGCCGCCTTCGCCTTTGATTCGCTCTTTCTCGACGTGTCCATGGCTTGCTCCTTCCACCATCTACTTGACTGCCGGGCCGCCGTGGTTTATTCAAATCATATAATGACCGGCCGGTCAACCGGCCAAGACGGTCTTTGAACCCGAACCAATTAAATCGCCCATGTCAAGGAACGCCAATGAGCCAGGATGAATTTGCGGAAGAGCCGGAGCCGTCCGCCGAGGATGCCAAGACCTCAAAACCGACCGATCCGCTGCTATGCGAGGTGGCGTGGGAGGTCTGCCAACAGGTCGGGGGCATTTACACGGTCATCCGATCCAAGATTCCCAGCATGGTCAAGCGGTGGGACCGGAATTACTGCGTCATCGGGCCGTATAACCCGCACGTCTCGCCTGCGGAATTCGAGGAGTGCCGGCCCGCCGCCCCGTTCGCCAAGGCCGTCAAGGCCCTCCAGGAAATGGGAGCGGATGTCAGGTACGGCACGTGGCTGGTTACGGGCAAGCCGCGAACCATCCTGCTCAACCCCGACAGCGTAATGAGCCGATTGGGCGAGATAAAGTATCTGCTCTGGGAGCATCACGGCATCAATCTGCCGGCCGACGATAACCTGCTCAACCAGGTGGTGGCGTTCGGCTTTCTGGTCGAGAATTTTTTCCGGTTTCTGACCGACAAAAAAATCTGCCGCCGGCCGATAATCGCCCACTTTCACGAGTGGATGGCCAGTTCGGCCATCGGCGAAATCCGCAGGGCAAAACTGCCGCTGGCCGTCGTGTTCACCACGCACGCGACGCTGCTGGGCAGGTTCGTCGCCATGAGCGACCCGTGGTTTTACGACCACGTTCCGTTCATCAACTGGGAGGCCGACGCCAAACGATACAACGTGGACGCCCAGGTCCGCATCGAGCGGGCCGCGGCCCACGGCTCGCACGCCTTCACCACGCTGAGCGACATAACGGCCTTCGAGTGCGAGCACCTGCTGGGCCGCAAGCCCGACATCCTGCTGCCCGATGGCCTGAACATTGAGCGGTTCGTCGCCATGCACGAGTTCCAGAATCTGCACCTGGTGTACAAGGAGAAGATCAACCAGTTCGTGATGGCCCACTTTTTTCCGAGCTACTCGTTCGACCTGGACAAGACGCTGTACTTTTTCAGTTCCGGCCGGTTCGAGTACCGCAACAAGGGGTTCGACCTTACCATCGAGGCGCTGGCAAGGCTCAACGGCAGGCTCAGGCAGCAGAAATCCGACCGGACGATCATATTTTTCCTGGTAACCCGCCAGCCGTACCGCTGCATAAACGCCGAGGTCCTGCGGATGCGGGCCGTCATGGAGGAACTCCGCGACACGTGCACGGCGATCAAGGACCACTTCGGCCAGCAGTTGTTCCTGTCGGCGGCAAAGGGGAAATTCCCGAATTTCGACGAGTTGATGGACGATTACTGGCGGCTGAGGCTGCGGCGGATGATGCACGCATGGAAGGCCCATCGTCTGCCGGCCATCGTAACGCACGACCTGGTCGACGACGCGCGGGACGAGGTGCTAAACCAGCTCCGCACCTGCCAACTAATAAATCGGGAGGAAGACCCGGTCAAGGTCGTTTACCACCCGGAATTCATCACGCCGACTGATCCGCTTTTCGGGATGGACTACGACCAGTTCGTCCGCGGCTGCCACCTTGGGATATTCCCCGGCGCTTACGAGCCGTGGGGCTACACGCCGCTGGAATGCGTGGCCCGCGGCATCCCGGCCATCACGAGCGACCTGAGCGGGTTCGGCACATATGTGCTCCAGAACATGCCCGACCATCAGCAGCGCGGCATATTCGTGGTCCGCAGGCGCAACGTGCCGTGGAACGCCTCGGCGGAGGAACTGACGAACTGGCTGAGCGAATTCATCAAGCTGGAGAGGCGCGAGCGGATCGCCCAGCGGAACATGGTCGAAAGCTCGGCGGAGCACTTCGACTGGAACAACCTGGGCCAACACTACGCGGCCGCGCACAAGCTGGCCAGGCAGCGGGCGGAAATCTGACGGATCGGGACGGGCCGACAAATCGGCCGGAAAAACCGGCCGGCTGTTGCCCTGAGGCGATTGGCAATTATAATTAAGATAGCAGGTCTGGAGAGCCTTTGACGGACCGCTTGATCGCACATATAGGGAATTAAGGTCATGGAAAGACCTTCCTGATGACCACGACCATGTCGCAGAGCACGGCACAAACGTCCGGGTGGGCCGCCAAGTCTTCAGGCGGCGCCGCACACATCGGAGAGGATCTGCCCCTTGCGGGCGGCATCCTGTCTGATATCTGGAACCGGCTGAGGAAATGGCGGCTGGAGAACATCCGCGACTTCTGGCATGTAACGTGCTGGCTGAACGTCCGGATACGGCGAGGGCGCCACAAGGCGGCCTTTCGGACCTATCTGCGGCAGATGTCGCTGGCCATAAGGCGCAACATCGACCAGTACGCCGATCTCATCGGCCGCCTGGACGAGGCCTCCAATGGATTATTGTCAAAATCTTCAGGCCATCCGGGTTTGTCAGATGTTCCGCCCGCGGATGAACATTTCGGACAGAGCCGCCTCGTCCTGCTGGAACAGGCGGCCGGGCGCATGGTCCGCAAATTCGACGACATTCTCATCCTCCGCGGCCAGGCCTTCGACGATTTCTGGCGGCTGGTCTTGGGCAGCCACGTCGAATTCAACATGATGCTCAACGGCCTGGTCGGCGAACTGGGCAACTTCGAGGAGCTGGTCGTGATGCTGCCCGGCACCGACGAGATAACGGCCAGCCCGCACGTCCAGAAGTGCCTCGACCGGATGTTCCAGTTGAACATGTGCAACATCCGCCTGCTGGAGACCGCCAGGCAGTTCCATAAAAATCTGTCCCAGCCGAAAGTCGGGCCTTGCAAGGGCATATTCCGGTCAGGGACGGACCTCGGCAGGCTGGTCCAGCATATGCTGCTGGAATACATGATTGAGGCCGATCCGGCCCGCGTGGCCGCCAGGCGCGAGCAGTCCATCCGGGAAGGCATGCCTTTCACGCACTACCGTTTCTGGCGGTCGGCGGAAAACCTGCGCCAGCTCGCCGGCGTTATCTACGCGGAAGGCCCCAGCCGCCTGCCAATGCCGGGCAGACCTTACGTCGATTCCAGGCTCCAGGACACACCCCTGTTCTGTTCCGACCGCAAGAGGCTGGAATGGGCCCTGAAGGAGCTTTTCAATAACGCACTGGCCGACACAAGCACTCTTCGCATTACGCGACACAGCGTGGTCGCCGAACCCTTGCCCAGGCACGCCGTTCCGAACCCCCGACACGCCATACGCATGACCCTGGAAATGGCGGTCAAACGCCGCCTGCTCAAAAAGGTCCGCTTCGCACGCCTGACGATCGAGGACGACGGCGTCGGAATACCGCCCGACGTGCTGCCGAAGGTCATGCTCTGGGCGTTCAGCGTCCGCCGGGCGCAATTCCAGGAGCAGTCCGAGCAGGCCCACGCCTCGCAGAACGCCGAGACGCAGGCGATTATGATAGGCGGCAAGGGCATCGGCCTGCCCTACGCCGCAGCCATCATCCGCGAACACGGCGGAAACATACGCATCTCCAGCGAATTCGACAAGGGAACAAAAGTCGTCATCGACCTGCCGATACCATCTCCCTTTGGACAGTGATTACCTCTTGAAGAAGATCATACTTGATCTTAGCTCGACTTTTGCCAATTTTGCCGGCACGAAAACCCACCTATCCCAAATGCCGCATTAAGGGTCGGCAATTTTTGCAAGGTCATGGGCACATCATGGGTCTTACAAAACCCAAAGAACAATCTCAATCGTCCCGCTCAAGCGGGACTCTTTGTTCCTTGGCTGACGAAACCCACGGGCTTGCGCCTGTGGCTATTATTCAAAAGCAACTGCCGACACTACTGAATCATAGCCACGGGCGCAAGCCCGTGGGAAAAGCCGCCAGTAATGATGGAGTCCCGCCTTGGCGGGACGATTGAAAGTCGGCCACCTCGACTGTTACAACGATTTGAAAATTGGCAAAAGTCGAGCTTAGGGTGGTTGAACCTTGCCGTCTTTCACAGAAATTTCTTCTTTTATTCCCTTTTCTTCCAGTATTTTGGTCCAGACAGCACGGTCAAAGATGAAACCGGAAGGCGGGACAGGAACATTTAGTGCGAGATGCAAACGTATCGTTGATTGCTCTGCGATCAAACCACGATGGCCGAGTCCATCGAGTAGATCTTTCCAGATTAAATCAGGTTGTCCAATGAGCCGATAAAAAGCATCAACAGCATCGGCAAATGACCGCTCTTCTCTCACTCGCCGTCGAAGTTCATCCGAGTCTATAATTTATCTCTCCTTACGCGTGCGCAAAAAGTCGCGCCTAATCCGAAGTCGTTTCAGGTTTTGTTTTTCGTTGTACCCGACGATCCACCACTCGCTGTGGATGCGCCTGTTGTCTTTTGCGGAGGTCGTCTACAATCTCGTTGAGATTGTAATGGTGTGCCTGCGCATATTCATCCCGGTTGCGCCACACTTCAGTTATGATTTCATCCTTATACATCTTCCATCTCCGCTGAGAGTAATTCCAATGGAGTGCATATCTCCGGGCAGGTGTATCCTGCGACCGCACATATTGATCGAATCACAGGCTTTGTTGCTGCGTTGTCAATGTGCCGGCAGTTCCATGTCAGAAGGTAGTCCATCCCGTGAATACTCGCTACCGCGACGTGAAGTGCGTCGGCCTCGGCATGTGCCGGCATGCCGCCGTCGGCCATGAGCCGATCCGCCAGTTCCTTGGCGTCATCGGTTATAGCCAGCAAGGGAAGGGCGTTCAATGCTTCAACTCTTCTCTGCGCGGCATCCTCGTCGCCGGATCGTGCCTCGGCAAGAACGAGTTCCGAAGTGAACAACTCGAATTTTGGCCTTTCCTGTTCCCACCACTGAATGGTTGTTTGCTGCCATGCTGCCGCACGCAAGTCGCGGCTGGGGCGTGCCATCAGGTAGCTCACTATGGATGTCTCAATGTATACGCTCTTCATCACATATAAGAATACTACTTTCACCCGGCAGCTGCAAGACTAAGCCTATTCACGCGGGAATAACCGCGAGTAAAATCTTGGCGGGTGGCCTGCCCGGCCATCGCGCCGAGTAGCATGGAATGGGTGCCATTGGCCGCATCTGTTTGCGTCCATGTTCTTTTTTCCTTCTGATCGGCATCTGTCTCCTGATTAATGTCATATTCATACCAAAACCTTCCGGACAACAGTCTTAAAAAAGCACATGCTCGCAAACAGATACGAGCACTGGCACCTGTTTTCACCATTCGGCGTGAAAACCGGAAATGCCATCTGCTGAGATCGCACCTTTTGAAGCGCTCAAAATGTTTACGTTTTCCCCGGACTCCACTTCGCCCGCCTGACGGCGGTCTGCGTTTCGCCCGGGGCTACTTTCAAACGCCCTAACGGGCTAACAACAACACATCGGGCGATTCAGACGGGCCAGCCGAGGATCTTCAGCAGTAGGGCATGCAACTTGTTGCACGCGGGAATATCTGCGTCAGACCGGCCAGCCGAGGATCTTCAGAATTTCTGCCTCTGTCAGCCCGCCCTCCTAGCCGAGGGGGACGCCGTTGGAATTGCCGGACGGATCGCCGCGCCCGGCGGCGGAAAAGACCGCCGATCGGCCTGGAACCGCCCGACCGCCATTCGTGAAATCGCCGGTTTTCTGAACCGGCCCCGCCAGAATGTGCTCATTTTCAGACATGGTCGCCACTCCTGCAAACTCAAGCTGTTACGCATATGCATACCCGAATTTCCACTTGCTGTCAGGCCTTACGCACGAGCGTCATGCCATATTGCATGTTTCGGCCCCTCTGTATAAATAGTGGCATGAACCGGCCTGAAGGTTGCACCTGAATCGCTTTTTTTACGCCCGATACTGAAACTTTTCTTGACATGGCCCGCCCGCGAACTGATAAGGTTCGATGTTTATTGACAGGCCGGTTTGAATAGAACATCGGGAGATTTGCGAGATGAACGACGGCAAAAACACATACACGGGAACGCCGACCAGGATCGGGATGGACCCCGAATCGATCAAGCGCGGATTCTGCAACCATCTCCGCTACGACCTGGCCCTGGACGATTACACCGCCACGTCGCACGACAAATACCTCGCCCTGGCCGGGGCCGTCCGCGACAGGCTCGTGGAACGCTGGATAACCACGCAGCAGACTTACTACGACAGGAACGCCAAGCGGATCTATTACCTGTCGATGGAATTCCTGATAGGCAGGAGCCTTGGCAACAACGTCAGCAATCTCAAGATGGATCCGGCCGTCGGGCAGGCGATGGAGGAACTGTCGCTGCGGTGGGAGGAACTTCGCGACGAGGAGCTCGACGCCGGGCTTGGCAACGGCGGCCTGGGCAGGCTGGCCGCGTGCTTCCTGGAATCGATGGCCACCATGGACCTGCCGTCTTACGGTTACGGCATCCGCTACGAACACGGCATTTTCCGCCAGAAGATGGAGAACGGATATCAGGTCGAGGAACCCGACAGTTGGCTGCGCGAGGGCAATCCGTGGGAGATCGCCCGGCCCGACCGGCGCGTTTCCGTCCATTTCGGCGGGCAGGTCGAGACCTTCCGCGAGAACGGCCATGTCGTCCGCCGCTGGGTGGACACGCACACCGTCTGGGGCATACCCTACGACATGCCCATCGTCGGCTACGGCGGCAAGACGGTTACAACGCTGCGGCTCTGGAGCGCGGCATCGCCGGACGAGTTCGACTTCGAGGACTTCAACCAGGGCGACTACGTAGCGGCGGTGGACCACAAGGTGATGGCCGAGAACATCACCAAGGTCCTCTATCCCAACGACAACGTCCTGCAGGGCAAGGAGCTGCGGCTGAGGCAGCAGTATTTCTTCGTGGCCTGCGCGATGCACGACGTCATCCGCCGGTTCAAGAAGAACTTCACCGACTGGAACGAGCTGCCCAACCAGGTCGCCATCCAGCTCAACGACACCCACCCGACGCTGGCGATCCCCGAGATGATGCGCCTGCTGGTGGACCGGGAAGGGCTGGAATTCGAGCACGCATGGGACCTGACGGTCCGCTGCATGGGCTACACCAATCACACGCTGCTGCCGGAGGCCCTTGAGACATGGCCGGTGGACATGTTCGAGACCCTGCTGCCCAGGCACGTGGACATAATCTACGATATAAACTACCGGTTCCTCAAACAGGTAGGGACGCGCTTTCCGGGCGACACGGCAAAGCGGATAAGGATGAGCCTCGTCCAGGACGAGCCGGTCAAACATATCCGGATGGCGAATCTGGCGATCGTCGGCAGCCATTCGACCAACGGCGTGGCCGAACTGCACTCGAAGCTGCTTGCCAGCCGCGTGGTGCCCGACTTTGCCGAGATGTACCCCGAGCGGTTCAACAACAAGACCAACGGCGTAACGCCCAGGCGATGGCTTCTCAAGGCCAATCCGCCGCTGGCCGGCCTGATAACCGAGGCCATCGGCGACGGCTGGATCACCGACCTGACCAGACTGGCGGCCTTAAAGCCGCTGGCCGACGACGCGGCGTTCAGGCAGCGGTTCATGCAGGTCAAGCGGCAGTCAAAGGTCAGCCTCTCGAACTACTGCAGGACGCATTTCGGCTTCACGCTCAACCTAGACAGCATATACGACATTCACATCAAGCGGATTCACGCTTACAAACGCCAGCTCCTCAACGCCCTGCACATCGTCATGCTTTACAACCGCCTGAGACAGAATCCGTCCTGCCAGTTCACGCCGCAGACGTTCCTGTTCGCCGGCAAGGCCGCGCCGGGATACTTCATGGCCAAGCTCATCATAAAGCTCATCAACAGCATCGCCGAGATCGTCAACAGCGACCCGGCCGTGAATTCCAGGCTCGCCGTGCACTTCCTGCCCAACTACCGCGTCTCGCTGGCCGAACGGATGATCCCCGCGGCCGACGTGTCCGAGCAGATCAGCACCGCCGGCACCGAGGCCTCCGGCACCGGGAACATGAAATTCATGATGAACGGGGCGCTGACGCTGGGCACGATGGACGGCGCGAACATCGAGATCGTCCAGGAAGCGGGCATCGAGAACGCCTTCATCTTCGGCCTGTCGGCCCAGCAGGTCGAGGAGTCGCGAAGCTGGTACAGCCCGATGTGGCACTATGAAAACGACGGCGCCGCCCGCCAGGCCCTCGACATGATCTTCTCCGACTCCTTCAACGTCAACGAGCCGGACATATTCAAGCCGATAAAAGACTACCTGCTCAAATACGGCGACGAATACATGCACCTTGCCGACCTTGCCGGCTACGCCGACGCCCAGCGGCGAATCCAGGCCGCCTACGCCGACCGCGACAACTGGGCAAGAATGGCCATCCTGAACATCGCAAGCTCCGGCAAATTTTCCTCCGACCGCACCATCGCCCAGTACGCAAAGGAAATTTGGAACGTCGTCCCCTGCCCCGTCCCCAACGGACAGGGATGATTGCCTGAAAGTAGGGCGTCCAACTCGTTGAGGCTGTCCGATAATTACAGGCCATCGACTATCCATTGTAGCTGTCCATTTTTTTTCCCACAGCGTTCATTATACCGCAGCAGCAACTGATACGCAAAGAAGCACGCCAGGATCTGGGTCTTGGTGTTGT
>JACRIL010000106.1 GCA_016235825.1 Planctomycetota bacterium | reverse complement strand
TGCTGCTATACTCAAGTTGGACATCGTGCGACTCCTTTCGCTTTTCAAGCTCTTGTGGATAAAGAACTTGATGTACGAAAGGCTGCATGATGTCCATTGTTTTTATCGATCTACCTACCCACGTTTTTGGGAGGTGAACCGTTTTTTGTTTGAATGTCGCTACCAGCAACTCGCCCGGGACGTTGCCCGGCAGTTTAATGGCGTTCTTTGATACCAGTTCGTAGTCGTCGATCTCCTTGAGGCCTTTGAGGATCAGCGGTCCGAATTCCTCCAGGTCCATCAGGATCGGCAGTGAAGATGCGTTCAGGCCGACGCTGGTGTTTTTATTGGAAGTAAACTTCTGCACTCCGGTCTGCGGATCGGGTTTCTCAGTCTCGTAGTCCTTGGGGATATCCAAGCTGATCCCTTTGGCGGCATCCTTGAAGCTGTTGTCGTCTTTGCCTGGGGCCGCCCAGCCCAGCTTGTTCATGTTGGCCGACGGCTCCGACGCCTTGCCGGAACCGGGTTTGTACTCAATTGTTGTCGATGATGTCTCATTGCCTTTTAGTGTTACCTGATCAATCTTACACTCAGGTGAATTTTCAGAGCTTTTTGCCTGCCATATTCCTGTCCTGGTGTCGATTTTGGCTTTAAAATGCCATTCAAAATCTATAGCTTTTCCGGCGATAGTTACCGACACATCGACGACGCCGGCGATATCGGCGATGCCGTCCGTGACAGACGCCAGTTTAAATTTTGCGGACTTGGCTTTTCCGTTCACCTTTCGGGAAGCGGAACTGGCTTCTGCCCACTTGTCCAGTTTATCCCTGTCAACGTCCCAGGTTCCCCCGACTGCAACGGGTTTTGAGGGTAGGAGAAGCGCGTCGTCTTCGGAATATCCGGGCAAACTTGTCGAGTCATCGAAAATACCCTTGACCAGTGCGATCTGCGAGGCCGTGAGTTCCTTCATCTTCGGGCTGGTTATCGTCGTCGTATCGGCGGCAAACTTCAAACCGTCCTTTTTGAGTGTCCCGACGACTTCGTCGATAACGACTTCCTTCTGGCCTTTCTCCAGCGCTTTGGACTGCATGTCCTTTCTGGCGGTTACCACCGTGCGGCGGACTTCTTTGGCCTTGCCAACTTCATCCACCGCAAGAACCTCGAAGATTGACGTTTTTTCTGTCTTTTCGATGGTGTCTTTAACGATTTTTCCATCCGCGGTCTGCACTATAGTTGATGATTGGCTGGCGGTCTTGGCAATAAACTGGTCGCCAACTTTCAGCACAGGGACCTTGGACAGGTCGAACTCCTCTGCCGCAGCCGAACCGCCGAGAACCAGAACCGCAGTTATCGCCGCCAACACGATTGATAGATTGCGAACCATGCGTCGTCTCCTTTTTGCAATTTCTTTTCTGACAGGATATTTCCATACTGAACGTCGGAATTATATGCCGGACGACGAGCTTTGGGAAGTTTTTGTCCTATTCATACCGACGCAGGGGGCCGCTGTGGGCAATGTTTTCCCCGCCCGTGGATGCCATAAAAACAGCAACTGCCATGGCCGGGACGGCCATGGAACACACGGGCGAGACGCCCGTGCCACACGCGGGT
Organism: Planctomycetota bacterium; assembly: GCA_016235825.1. Classification (GTDB taxonomy): domain Bacteria; phylum Planctomycetota; class Phycisphaerae; order SM23-33; family SM23-33; genus JACRIL01. The sequence goes on along the minus strand of JACRIL010000106.1, from coordinate 5,411 downwards.
ATTTGGCATGGTTGCGCCTGTCTGCGGCATTACTCAGAGCGGTTCATTTCATCAATGCTTTTCTGGCGTCTTCGGGGATTCGGCAGGTCAGGCCGATGTTGGCGAGGTGTTTGAGGACGTTGTATCTGGCCCGCCAGGGGAGGCTGACGGATTTGCGTAGTTTTTTTCTGTCTGCGGCCGGGCCGTGCAGCCTCTGCCAGATGGCCGATTCCTCCCGCCGCCAGATTTCCGATCTGCCGGCGGTTTTTTGATCGGCGTGTCGGCGGAAGGCGGCCAGATAGGCCGGTATCAGCCGCGGCACGACGCCGGCCCGAGCCAGCCGCACCCAGTAATCCAGGTCCATGCAGACCTTGAGCGATTCATCGAGCAGGCCGACGGACTCGATCAATTCCCTTCGCCACCATACCGCCGGCTGGGATAGTATCGACCGCCGCAGCAGCACGTCCGCGGTCGGTTGTGGAAAAACGCGCCGGCTGACGATCTTTGAGTCCTGGTCGATGGTAAGGGTCCAGCCGCAGACGGCCCGCACGGCCGGGTCTTCAAATGCCGACGCGATCCGCCGCAGCGCGCCGGGCAGCAGAAGGTCGTCGCTGTTGAGCCAGCCGACGATTTGGCCGGTAACCGCCCGCAGCCCTTCGTTGATCGCCGCGGACTGGCCGGCGTCGGGCGAACTCCGCCAGCGGGCAAGACGCCCCTCGTACTTGCGGATTATATCCGCGCTGCCGTCGCCGCTGCCGCCGTCAAGGACTATGTATTCAATGTCAGGCCAGTCCTGATCCAGCACGCTGAGCATCGCCTGCTCGAGGAAGGCGGCCTGGTTGAAACCCGGCGTTATGACGCTTATCCGCATGGCGTTAATTTTCAGTTCTCATCCATAAAACGTGCTTGAATATTGTTCCGAGAATGCGCCTGAGAAGTCTGATCCCGGGACGCGTTACTTTTTTTTCACAACGAATAAATACCTCGCCGAAAACCATCGGCCGGAATATTCCGGAATTCAGGCTCATCTGCCGGTGGCGGGAACGGGACTTTGGAACTTCAATGAATAACGGGCATTCCCAGGGTTTCGCTTCGTCCGCCTGACGGCGGACTGCGCTCCACTCTGGGCTATTATCAAACGCCCTTACGGGCTGAAGAGCAGGGCGTGAAATCCTGGCACATCGTAACGGGTCGACTGCGAAATCTGCTCGTCGCACGCGGGAAATTGTTTCTTGCAACGAGTTGCGCGACCGACATGCTGCAATTCGGTCGCACTGGACTTGCAGGGTATTATCGTCTTTCTGGAAATTCATGCGATGAAAGAAAACGCGACCTTTCTTTTGCGATAAAACTGCTTTTACCGGCGGCACTGTCAGATGAATCGGCCGGTCCGTCATATTAATTTCCCTGGCTCGGCGGCGGGTTCTGCTGCGACCCGCCCAGGTTCTGCTGAGGTCCGCCACGGTTTTGTTGTGGTCCACCCGGCCCGCGACCACGGCGACGGCGTCTGCCTCTGTTGCGGCCATGACGGAACTGCTGATCGGATGACGGCCGCTGGTTGCTCTGTTCCTGCCGGGGCTGTTGGTTCTGCTGTGCCGGCTGGGTCGCGTTCTGCTGCGGCGCCTGTTCGCGAATGTCCTGGGGTTGTCCGGCCGCCCGCGATTCACCAATCGCCTCATCCATCTCATCGCCGGGAGGCGCGCCTTTCTGATAGTCTGCCGGCGAATCCGGCGGTTGCCCGTCGGACAGGACCGGGGATGCCGGTTCATCGCCGCCTGACGGCTCAACCGCGTCGCCGGCGTCATCGGGTTCGACCTGATTGCCGCCCGCTTGCGGGGCCGGCTGGTCCTGACGGAGCTGCGTCTGCCTGGGTTGCCCCTGCCGGCCAGAACGATCTCCGCCTCGTATATTTGATCTGGGCCTGTCCGATTGTCCCTTTGCCTGCTGCTGGCCGGGCTGATCGGCTGGCATAGGCGGGGCCGGCACGTCGCGCTCGACAATCTCTTCGTTGGCGACGATCACCTGCTCGCCGTCCAAAAGGGCGATTTTGACGAGTTGCGTAAGAATCTGCCCGTCGACCACCCTGCCCAGGAACTTTTCCGTGCGGACCCAGGTGTTTTTTCGCGGCAGGCGCGTTCGCAGTTCGCTGTACACGTCGTCCTCGTACCGCAGGCAGCACATCAGCCGGCCGCATCTGCCGGAAATCTTCGTCGGGTCGAGCGTGGCCTTCTGCACCTTGGCCATCCGCATCGAGACGGGCTTGAGGTCCTTGAGATACTGCTGGCAGCAGCATCGCTGGCCGCAGCGCTCGTAGTCGCCGACCAGCCTGGCCTCGTCGCGCGAGCCGACCTGGCGCATCTCGACCCGCGTGCGATACTGGCTTGCAAGGCGGCGGACCAGTTCGCGGAAATCCACCCGCGACTCGCTCGAAAAATAGAAGATTATCTTTTCGCCGCCCAGCAGGTACTCGACGGTAACCAGCTTCATGGGCAGGTTGAGTTCGCGTATCTGCTGGCGGGAGTAAGCGGCGGCCTCGCGGGCCGAGCCTTCCAGGTGCCGCTGCTCGATCAGGTCCTGCGTGTTGGCCAGCCGGAGGACCTTTCCGCCCCGCTTGAACGGATACTCCGAGCCGTTGGCTGCCAGATATTCGCCCAGCCGCCCGCGCGTCAGGCACAGCGGGATCTGCTCGTCGCAGACCGTGGAAACCACCTGTCCGATCTCCACACCCCGCTCGGTCCGCACGACGACCTTCTGGCAGAATCGCGGCGGCCTGGAGAGATTGTGGCGGAACTCGCCGATGCTGCTCATCTGCCCGTAGCGGACGACCACGGTCGGCCCCTGCGGGGCCTGCTCAACAGGCATCTGTCGGACGGGCTGTTCGATTTGGGTTGACGGTTCGGCCGGGGGGGCGGATGGTTCGGCCTGGGCCGACGGGGCGGCGTCCTGCCGGACCTGATCGGCCGACGAATCATGTCGCGCCTGTTCGGGCGCAGGTGTGGAAGGCGGGGATTGGCTGCTTTGTGGCTCCGGCTGTGCCGGCCTGGACTGTGGTTCCGGCTGAACCGGAGAACTATTTTGTCCGCCGGCCTGATCCTGGCCGGTTTTGGCGGGTTCCCGGCTGGCATCCGGCAGGCCGGCAGTCTTGGGCTTGTCATCGGGCGCGGACCGGTTCCACGGGAGGTCCGAAGGTATGAGCATGCGCGCAGCTCCGCTTTAAAAAACCGCGGCGGCCCGCGGATAATCGTCTTTTTCCGGTTCCCGGTCCGTCGCCGGGGTTCCATACGCCCCTTGATGAGGTTCCGCCACACCCGCTTGCGCGGCAGCGGCGAAGAAAGGAATTATAACATCATGTCATCCAGCAGTCCAGCGGCGGATTTCCGGCAGCGATGGAAAAACGCACGGATCAGTAATCCCTCAGTTACGGGGGAGAATCAAACAATGTTTTGCCACCTTGTGGTGCGGGCGTCTCGCCTGCATTTTTCCTGTTTTTTTACATTGCAGGCAGGATGCCCGCACCACAATCCCCCGTAACTGAAGGGATTACCCGGATTATTTTTTCGCCAGGCCCGCGATTTCAGACTCGCTCAGAACCCGCTCGAAGATCATCACGTCGTCCAGGACGAATGTGTTGCGGACCCAGTCGGCGGTTTTACTTCCTCCTAATACCAGCGAACTGCTGATTCCGGGTATCGCAAAATCCAGTTGCGCTTCGCAGTCCTTGGCGCCGTTTACATATATAATCGCCTTTTTGCCGTCGTAAGTAACCGCCAGAAAATACCACGTATCTTTTTTCAATTCCTTGGGCGGGGAATCGAAGGTTTTTTCACGTTTGCCGAGCCTGAAACCGAACGCCTTGCCCCCTGTTATCAGCAGACTGAACTGATCGCGTTTTACAACCAGGTTCTTCCACTTTCCGAACTCTGTATAATCTTCCGTCGGCTTCAACCACAGACAAACGGTCAATTCCTTCATGGAATTCAGGGATTCCGAACCGCGAACTTCCACGCGGCAGGATTCGGAGAAATCGACGGCCTGTCCCTTGCGGCTCTCGACCATCTTGGCGTCTACGATCTCGCCGTGATTTTCCCTGCCGCTGAGGTCCTTGACGTAGGTCTTTCCGTCCTTTAGCGTAATATTGGCGCGGTCGAAATTAAAGGCAAGCACAGCCCCCCGCGGCAAAACGGTTTTGGAGATCGGCGGGGCGACGCATTTGGCGAGTTCTTTCTCCACCGTTTCCAGTGACATTTTGGCCTTGAGACTCTGGACGTCCTGTGCCGTGTGAAGCTCCAGGAACCGCCGGTAATACTCGGCCGCCCTTGCCAGCGTCTGGGGCTTGCCGAGCGAATCGGCCTTTTCCGAGAGGCTCTTGTACCATTCAGCCAGTTCCGCGCAGGCCGTTTCGGCAAGATCGGCTGCGGGCTTGACCGCCAGCGGGACATATATCCTGATCGCCTCGTCGCCGGCCGAATCAATCAGCCCGACGGCCCTGGCCGGATCGTTCCTGTTTACGACGTACAGAATGACCAGTTGTTTCACATTCGCGGCGTTTTTGGGGTCCGCCTTGACCGACGCCTCAAGCTGGGCTATGTCCTTGTCCACCTTGTCGATCGCGACGGCCAGGTTGAGCTTGGCTGTCAGTTCGGCCGCCCGGTCCGACCTGATCGCCGCGGCCAGCGGCTGGGCCTTGCGGCAGAGGTCTATCGCGTCGGCCGATTTGCCGTCCGACATGCGATCGTCGATCAGGGACACATATTCGGCCAGCAGGGTCTCGCCGGCTTTGGATTTTTCCGCCGCCGGCGCCGTCTGGTAGAGCATCTCAAGGGCCTTGAGAATTTTAGTCCGGGCCTCGGCCTTGCGATCCGGCAAAACGTCCATCAGCGTCTTCATCGCCGTAATCGCCAGTTCGGCGCCCGAGCGGTCCTTGATGGCGAAGTCGTAAGCCTTGTCGCAAAACACGCCTTGCAGGACAGGGCTGTCCTTGGCCAGCTTGACGGCGTCCAGGAGCTTGTTGGCGAAATCCTGCCAGTCTTTCGGGTTCCGGCTGGCGGAGGCCTTCTTTGCGTCCTCGCCGAAGAGGCTGTTGTAAGCAGCCACGGCCTCATCCGGGCTTGGCCCGCTTGCCGGCCTGGTCGTCTGGGCCTGCATCACCTGGCAGAATAATGACGACGCCAGCACCATGCCTGTAAATATCGTTATGCGTTTCATGGCCTCATCCTGGAGTAAATGCGATCTGTCAAATGTCCAAACGGTTGCACTATGTGTTTATTTCATGCGGCCAGTATTATATTGCACTTTAACACTACAACGAAACTTCCTCTGGCATGATGCAGCATCGCAGCTTATACAACTTGACGCCAAGTCTGCGTAACCGCCTGAGTTTGGCTTTCACGTGGGACTGCCGTGCGCGCCGATTGCGGTTCTGCGTCTCGGTG
>JACRIL010000010.1 GCA_016235825.1 Planctomycetota bacterium | reverse complement strand
TTGGATGCGTCGCCATAATTCGTCCGTAAGCAGCGGTTTGGCCATAGTTGTGTCCTCCCTGACACAGAATATTTATCGGCCAAACCATTGCTCAAAAACTAGGTTTTGTTAGAGTGCCTTAGAGCCTATCCGGATAACTACAATGGCAGCTCATCGTAGTTATTCGGATAGGCTCTTAAAACCTGCTATTCGATTATCGGCCAGAAGGCCCGGCGATCTTGAGCGCCCAATCCTGTTGATAATTTTGGAAACCGGAAGCGACAGTGCGAGTCATCGCCGGCCAATCGACCTGCTGTTGCGAGCTTAACGCTTGTTTTGACAGGATATTAGAATTACAATGGCCTTTTGGGGGCAGTCGAATATCTTTTTGCATTGTTGGTGCGATTTTACTCATCCGGCCGGGCCGTTTGGCCGAAAATAAGAAAGCGAGCGACGGGATTTTCAATCCTCGAAGATCCCACCGGCCGGCGAGGTTCCCTCTCCTTTCCCTCGCCGGCCGTTTTGTTTTCCGGCGGAGACAATTCGATCATCCTGCCATGCGTGTGCCGATATTTCTCGACAAAACATTCATCCTTTGTGGACGATATCAAGCGAGGGCGGGACGCCCTCGTTACGCGCGGACAAGATGCCCACGCCACAATTTCTTCATCATCCTGCCAGGACGCGGTCGCGCCCGAGCTGCTTTGCGTGATAGAGAACCCGGTCGGCATGTTCGACCAGTTCGCCGGGCGTCATCGGCCCGTGGACGAAATCTGCGACGCCGAAGGTGGCGGTGCAGGTGAAGGTCAGGCCGGAATCCGCGCCGAAGATCACGCTTCGGAACCGCCGGCAGATGCGGTCGAGACACAGGCCGGCCTGGGCCGCCGACGTGTGCGGGAAAATGATCGCGAACTCGTCGCCGCCGTATCTGCCCACGATGTCGCTGACGCGGACTTCCTCGCGCAGCAGATGGCCGAACTTGACGAGCACCTTGTCGCCGGCGCGATGCCCGAACTGATCGTTGATCCGCTTGAAATGGTCGATGTCGCAAAGGCACAGGCTCAGCGGATGGCCGTAGCGGCGGGAGGAGTCCACGGATATCTCCAGATTTTCCATGAACCATCTGCGGTTGAACACGCCGCTGAGCATGTCGAAGGTGGCGTCGAGCCGGAGCTGTTCTTCCATGAGTTTTCGGCGGGTGATGTCGGTCTGCGAACCGGCCATGCGGTAGGGCCGGCCCTGCTCGTCGAAGAGCGCCAGGCCCTGCGTGAGCACCCATATTATCCTGTCGTCGCGGCTGTGGATGCGGTATTCGTGCCGCAGATACGGGCTGGACCGGCGAAGGTGTTCGTCGATTGCGTCCTGGAGGTCGCTCAGGTCTTCCGGCAGGACGCGAGAGAACCACTCCCGCGGATCGCCGCCGATCTGGCCGTCGTCGCAGCCGATCATCTGCTTCCATCGCGGCGAAAAGTACATCCGGTTGGCTCGCATGTCCCAGTCCCAGAGTCCGTCGTTGGCGCCCTGGATCGCCAGGGCGTATCGCTCCTGGCTGGCGCGAAGCTCCTGCTCGATCTTCTTTTGGCCCGTCAGATCGACCCCGGCGCAGATGACGTATTGCAAATTTCCGGCCTCGTCTGACGTGCAGTTGTACGACCACGAAACCCATTTGCGGGCGCCGTCTTTGGCTGTCCACCAGCCTTCCCGCGCGACGGGCAGAAAGCCTTCCTTGACGTCTTTTGGCAGCATGTCTGCCGCGGCGGCGTCCTCGGCCGGCAGCAGCGCGGCGGCGAATTCCCGCCCGGCGAGTTCCTGCTGCGAGTAGCCGACGCACCGCTGGCAGGCGGGGTTGATGCTGGCGATCCGCCAGTTGCCGTCCAATATTATCACAATGGCGTCGACGGCCGAGAGTATCTGGACCAGGAAGTGGCGTTCCAGGTCGAGCGACTTTGCGGCCCGCCGGGCCTGCTGCTCGGCCTGTTTGCGCTCGGTGATGTCCAGCAGAAAGCCCTGGAGCAGGGCGGGCCGTCCGGCCGGGTCGTTTACGATGGTCGCCTCATCGTGGAACCAGAGCGTCCGGCCGTCGCGGCGGCGCATCCTGTACTCGATCCGAAGCGGCGCGACTGTCGCCTGGCAGCGGCCTACCGCGTCCATGACCATCCCAAGATCGTCAGGCACGATCAGGTCATGCCAGACATCCGGCCTGTCGAGCAATTCCTGTGGGCTTATGCCCAGCGACTGTCTGATACTCGGACTGACATATTTGATGGTCCGCCTGCCGTCAAGGGCGGCAGTATAAGTTATGCCAGGAAGCTGCTCGACCAGCGCGCGGTATTTAGCCTCCGAGGCCAGGCTGGCTGTCGCCTGATGCTCGATCTCGCTCAATTGCCCAAGCAAATCGGCGATTTTCTGCGTAATGAGATCGCTTTTTTCCGCCTCTTGCGCCAACTGTTGTGCTCCCAGGCCGCAAAAAATTCCGGTAACTACATGCAAATAAAGCGGTTGCCGCGTATATGCAACCTGCTGCGATTGCTGAAAACTGCAAAAGATATGCCTTATTGACAATTTTAGGAAGTGCCTGTTGGAAATTTCAGGACATGCTATGGATAGGGCTACTCTTGCGGCGATGGCGCAATCAGTTGTGGTGTTCCTTATGGCCCGTCGCAATGGTGTGTTCGTGGTAATGGCCGGCCTGGTGCATCCGGTTGTGCAGCGAGCGATGTGCGGCCGTCAGAATCATCCGCATCCGCCGGTACGCCTGCGTTTGGGTCCGCGTGCCGACTGTGTCGAGGTACGCCAGCGAACCTTCGATCTGCTGGAGGATCGTCATGGCGTCGGCGGCCGCGAAAAATTCCGAACCCTTCACCGCCGCCATCACGGGCGAGGAATGCGCCGCGATGATCTCTGGTTTGTCGGAGTAATGGCCGCGGACCAGGAGCGCAAGCCACGAACTCCTGTCGACTTTCACAGACCAGTGTCCCCGGGCCTCGCCGGGATTGATCGTCTGACCGCAGCGAATCTCGCCGTTGACGACCAGTTCCACCCGCGACATGGGGACGGTTACGCTGGCCAGTTGCCAGGTTACATCGAGCGTCCCGCCGCCGGGGGGCAGTTCCAGCCGCGCCCCCGGCCCGCAGCCCTCGACCGCGAACTCCATCAGCGGGCCATAAGTTACGAATGTCTGACCTTTGCGGATCGCGTCCTTCCACGCCTCATAGGTGAACTGCCGATCTGTGTCTATCCGGGCGTATGTGCGAACTGTCCCGACTGCCGTGCTGGCGCTCATCTTGTCCGTGCCCGCCACCGCCGCGACGAAGTGCCCGCAGTTGAGATAGCGGTACCAGTCCGACAGCGAATACGGATTTATCCCGGCGTACAGACTGCCCCACGAGGTCATTTCCACGCCGTTGACGTCGCCGGAAAGTATGGCCGCGGCGTTTTCCGCCCGCGGATTGGGAAAATGCGGCATGACGACGACGCCGCCCTGTTTTTGGCATTGACTCGCCCACTCGGTCAGCAGTACCGCGATAGGGTCGCCGATGGCGGATTCGTCCGGCCCGCCCGAAGTCATGGGCGAGATGATCCGGCCGTTGTAGCCCAGTAGCGAAATATGGCCAAGGACGTGCTGGCGGTTCTCGGTGCCGACGCGGACCAGATGTTCGCCGTCGCCGCCGAATTCCTTGGCGCCGAAGGTCGTTTTGCCGTCGAAGTCGCCTACGTTGGTCATCAGTTCGCCCCACTGGCTTGCCAGCAGGTTGACGACGTTGACGCCCTCGGCGGCGCCCTCCAGAAGGGCCGACTGCGGCGAGAGAAAATGCACGTGCGTGTCGGCGGTTACCCAGCCTCGCTCGCGCCAAGGCAGGACCTTTTCGATCTCAATCACTATTTCGCGCGTCGCCTTGCCGACCCGGACGACCTTGCGGATCGGGCGGATCTCGAAACCCCTGGAAACCTCCACGTACACGCTGCCCAGCGGCAGCTCGATCTGCGTCGCCCCGGAGATGTAGGTGCAGTGGTGAATACCCCAGTGGCTGAAATCCACGCTGTAGTCCTCGAACCAGCAGGAGTTCGGGATGCGATGGCGATCGTCCGGGGCGAGATACTCGCCGGCCCGGCCGTGGACGTGGAGCTTCACGGGGACAGGCAGGCGGGATTGTTTGTCGAGGATGCTGAATGTAACGCGCTGCGTGGCCGGCGGGACTGGTGTGAGCGGCCCGCAGCCGGCCGGCTTCTCGACCTTTGCCACCGGCACGGTCCTGCCGCCGGCCAGGTGGAACCGGGCTTCCTCGTGCGAGGCGTACTCGATGACGACGTCGCGTTCGGATATCTCAGGCGAGCGGTTATTGTAGGTCCTGGCCCAGGTCCGGTCGGGATAGATCAGCCTTGACGCGACGGAGATTATGCAGCCCATGTCCAATTGAATCTGCTTGAAGTTGCCGTCGTCGCCCACGGCCGGGTCCAGTTTCACCCCGGCCGGCAGGCGCAGGACAGCCTTCCGCCGCGTCCGCCAGCGGGTCGGCAGGGATTCTGTCCGCCCGGCCGTGATGCCGAAGACAATCACCGCGCCGCACAGCGGCTCGAACCGCACGCCGACAACTGCCTTATCCGGGCGTGGATTCTCTATCGCCCACAGCCAGTTGACCCATGGGCCGCTGTCGGCTGTGGTGTGGCGGGTCTGTATCCGGCCCCAGTAGGAGTTGGGGTTGACGTCGTCGGGGTGGGACTTGAGGCTGTGCGGCTTGTGATGCGCGACGGCCTCAAAGCAGTTTTCGCTCCATCCGCGACTGAACGCCCCGATCTGGAACCGCCTGCGGATCGGGAATCGCTTTTCCGTGCCGTCGGCGTAGAGGATGACGTAATCGGCGGCGTGCTCGCCCAGCCGCCCCGGCCCGCCGTGCGAAGTCGTGAAACCGCCGGCGTTCGTCTCCATGGGGCGGGCGTCGGATGTGTGCAGGAAAATCAGGTACGGCGCCTTCGTCGGCTTCAATGGCACGGTTACAGGCTTGTCCTTTTCGCGGATCAGGACCGCCTTGGCGATCCTGAACGGAATTCCCCACGAAACGCAGCCGCCTGCCGGGGCGTGCTTGAGCGCCTTGGCCATCTGTTCGGAAACGCCCGCCTTCGCCAGGGCCTTGATCGCCAACTTGCCGCCGAACGCAAGAGGTGTGAACAACGCCGACGCCGCGCCGTCGATGACCTTTGCCATGATTATTCTCCTGTAATCGTTGCCCTATACCGACGGGAAAGTATCAGAAAAATCGTTCCATGTCGCCTGAATTCCGGAATTTCAGATAAGAGCCTGAAACGGGCCATGCGCCTCGCCGCACGGGAAAATCGTCGCGCAAAACTGGCACGGCAGGCGTGCCGTGGCCTGACGGCAAGTTGCGCGGCCTGCATGCTCCTTTTTCAACGGGCTGTTGGGATTAATCTTTGAATCGGATGGCGACCTGGCCGGCGGAGTCGATATCGAGTTCGTTGACGACGACGGCGGATGCGTCGCGGGCGGAGGCGTAGTTGGTCAACATGCACCTGCCGGAGGGGGCGATTTTGCCGGTCCAGGTCTTGCCGGCGAACGTGATCGTTACCGGCTTGGACAGGTCGAACATGCCGTCCATGACATACAGGCGGATGGTTTTGACGTCATCGGCCTTGATCGCGAGCTTGTTGGCCGGCCAGTCCAGCTCGGCGGATATGCGGAACAGATATTTGTCGTATTCCTTGCGGACCAGTTCGCGGGCCTCCTCGCCGGTCGGCATGTGCTTTGGATCCACGGGTATTTTCACCTGGGCGAGTTTGGCGAAATCCGTGGGCTGGCGGATGAATTTGACCGCTTCGAGATAGTATCCGCGTGCGTGATGGGGCAGGTGAAAGAGGTGCGTGAAAGCGGAGGGGATGCTGTTGCGTTTGGCGGCGGCGAAAAATTCGGCGATTTCGCCGGACGGCGGCTGGCAGCCGTGGTGTTCCTTGCCGGGAACTTCGCTGCCCTTGAAGAGCGTGTTGTTGAACTGCTTGAGCCGGGCGGCGATCTGGCGGTTCAGGTCGGCCGTTGAGTCCTTGCCGGCGCTCTTTTCGCCCCATGCGGCCCAGACGCTCAGGCAGCAGAGATTTTCCAGATAAGACAGGCAGACGACCGGGCTGCCCTCGTGCCACGGCACGGATTGCATGGGCAGGGCGGCGGCGAACAGGTGCGGGTACATCGTCGCCAGGTGCCAGGCGCTGTGGCCGGGCACGCCGTAACCGGCGACGTAAACGCGGTCGTCGGCGGCGTTCAGATTCAGGCGAACCCATTCCAGCGGGGCGAGGCAGGCCTGTTCATGATACGGGGTGGCCTTGTATCCTTCCGGGTCGGGCAGGGTGGCCGCGATGCAGATGTATTTTTCTGCCGCGTCCCGCCCAAGGACGCCCAATGCGCCTTTTTCCTGCTGTTCGGTCATGCCGTTTTTGCCGCTGGCGATCAGGAAGACCGGCCAGGATTTTCCGGGCGCGTATCCCTGCGGGATGCGGACGTAATATTCCGTGTCAACCTCGGCCGAACCGTCCTTGACCTTGGCGGTCAGTGTCTGCCAGCCGGGCGAAAAATCCTTGTATGCGGCGTCGCCCTTGATGACTGAGCGGACCTTTGCGGCGTCCTTGCCGCATGCGGCCAGCAGGGCGTCGATCTGCTTCGCCGCGGCTGGCGGGGCAGGCTGGGCGAAGAGGTCTTTCAGGAGACTGTCGGTCTCCGGGCTGGAGAACGCCGCCGTGGATGGTTGTGAAGCAGGGGCCGGCGCGGTTGCTTGGGCGGATGCCAGCCCGCCGATTGCGGTCGCCGCCGACAAGGCAAGAATATATCCAGTAAGCAGTTTGGCCATTGTGGCCTCCCGATCGGGATTTTCCGGATTTTCAGCATGATTGCCCGCATGCAACCGCCGCGGGCTGTTTGCGCATGATTGTATCACGTCCCTGCATTTCAACAAGGCTGTTCCCCGCGAAAATATAATGCCCAGTTATGGGGTTTGTGGTGCGGGCATCCGGCTTCGCCGGACAAGTCCTGCCTGCACGAAAAGAAAAAATTGCAGGCGAGACGCCCGCACCACAAAAAAGCTGTTTTGGCTCCGTTAAGAATCGCTTACAATCCGACGATGTGCAAAGAAGAGAGGTTCAGAGCCATGAAGATAATAGCACTGTGTGGCCTGGCTGTGCTGCTGTCGGCGGGGTGCAATCCCGAACTGGACCAGTATAACCAGATCGAACTCGGCAAGGCGCTGGCAAATCGGGGCATGCTGACCGCCACAACCGCCCCGGCGGAGGATGGGAAATTTTATATCTGTTATGACATGTTCATCTTTCCGCTGCCGCTGATTTCTGCACAAAAGAAGATGGGCATATTGACGGATAACGCGGGGAATGTCATCGCCAAATATTATCTCAACTACGCACTTGAACACTGGATACTGATGCAACTGGGATTTTCCGACATAAGGCTGGAGGTTCAGATTCCGCCCGAATACTTCCACGAGACGCCTCCAGGTTGGGAAAACAAAGATTCGCCAAATCAAAATGCCTTGACAGTCTTGAAAATATTTTTTCGGCGGATGCCGGAAGGGCTTCCAGACGACAAACAGGGAATAATCAGTGTGGAAAATAAGGACACGATTGATGAGTATGTCTGGGTCATCAAAGCGGCAATCCATCCCAAACGGATTAAAGCCGGCGTGTTGGATCGGTTGACCGACAAGAATCCTGATATCCGGATCGATATTCACAAAGACATTGACCTCGAAGGTTTTGATGCCGCCAGGTTCGGCGTCTTCAGCACCGATTTTTGGCTGGTCCGGGATGGTTCGGCGGTTTTTCTTCGCGCAGAGGCACGCCAACGGCGGGATAACCATTACATGGTCTGCTATCTGACAGATATGTTCAATAAATTCAACGACAGCACATGGACGCTGGATCCGCAAAAGCTGCAACAATTGGAGAAGTTTTACCGGCTGTGTCCATCAACAGATTTACCATTCTTGATGGGAATGTGCTTTGGAGGCCTAATGATGCCTAGTTCTGTTTGGCCGGTTCTATGTCCCGATTATTTTGGGGGCATGACAAAGGATGGATTCGAACGGACGGTCGATTTTGGCTGCGGCGGGATTGCGGTGTTACGGAACCTCGGCGGAAGAAAAATTCAGATTACATACCATTACTGCCGCATCACCGACCCGTTTTTTATCGCTGCTATCGCGAACTTAATTGCAAGCACTCAGCCTGCGCCGATTGTAAAGACGACGATCAACAAAATCGGGGAGTGAGTTGCCTGACGGCAAGGCTAGCACCGTCAGGTGCGGAAGATTTGTAGCCCCGCGGTGGAGTGAAGTCCGCCGTCAGGCGGACGACTTGTCCGGCGTAGCCTTCCGTAGCCTTGGCGAAGGAGGGGCGAAGCCGGAAGCGGAACCCGGGGTGCGGTCGTAATGCATAGTGTTTCCAAATTCCCGATCCCGCCGCGGCGGACGCGACAAACTCCTGAAATGCCCCAGCCGTGGATTTTCGATTGAACTTTTCTCCGTTGTGATGAAAAAGCAACGCCATCGCCGAAGCCGATGAATAAATAACGCAGGATTTTGGCCGGGGTATTCCGGAATTTGGGATCGTCTGCCGGTGGCGCGAGCGAATATTTGGGCACACATTGGTCGCAACCTGTTCCCAGGGTTCCATTTCGCCCGCTGCAAGTATTCGACGGTCAACGCCAGCACTAAAGCGTCATCCAAGGTCTGCCCAATCGCCTTATGTAGCCTGCGCGACCTGCATCTCGATGCCCAAACATCAAAGGCGTTACCGCGAATATCCTGAAGGCCTTCCACCAAGGCCGCCGTTTCGGTTCGGCAGATATGGTCGTCAAGTAGGTTGGACAGATTGTGCCGGTAGTTCACAAGGCCCCCTTCATATAACGCAGTTGCAGACGCCGATATTACCTAAAAGTCCCAGATTTGCAAAGGTCGTCCGCTCTTCAAGGCAAAGTCCCACTGGCAAGTCCGGCTGGCGAGAACGAATCAACTCCAAGAGAATGCGGTAACACTCCGTTCGCAGGCGTGCATTGAAGCGATACCGGCCATCCAGACACTTGCCTCCATCGTTTAGAAGCCCATGAATAGCATTGGCCTCGCCGAGTTTAGCATCAGTCAAGCGCAGGGCGTTTGGAAAGCTGCACAAGCTTCCCAGCGTAATCCGCTCAAGCGGGACTGAGGCCAGAAGATCGCCAAGCAGCTTGGCGTATCCATCGGCCCAACCGGGAATTGGCAGAATCGGCATGACAACAGCCCGGATGCGATATCCGGCCGCGGCACAAATTTTCATGGCGGCCAGGCGTTGTGTCGGCGACGGCGTGTCTGGTTCGAATTGCCGCCATATCTCATCGCTAGTCAGGCTCCATGAAATGACGATGTTTCCACCGTGCTCCAGACCTATCAGATTTTCCACGTTTGCAGTCTTGGTCAGAACAATCAGCCGGGTCCAGCGATGCCGGGCGATGAATGGCACAAACTGGAGCGAATAACCTGTCAGCGGATCCAAGGCCAGCCCGTCTTGCAGCTTGCCCAAGTAAAAGGTTGTCGGGCGACCAGCCTGCCAGGCGATCTGGCCGATTCCGGCCAGCATCTCCTCAAGGTTGAGGAATATCTTGACCGTTGGCGAAAACCAGACGCCTCGCGTTCCGGCGAGATAGCAGTATGCGCATCCATAGGGACAAAAGCCGTAAGGCGAAAAATGCCAGTAGTTCGGACAACAATTTGCCTGTTCCTGGCTGAAACGGACGGCACTCTTGTGTTCGCCGATTACCAGGGTGTGTTTGCCCGCCTTATGTCTTTTGAGCGGATCCGTCATGCCCAGATCGACTTGGGTATGAGAGTGGTCAGACTGATCAATCACCTCGGCGCTCGGATAAGCACGGCAGATAGCCTCCGTCCGTTCGGCGTTTCCGGCGTTCAGGCTTCCTTTGGTCAGCACGATGCGGGATGGCCTGAAAAGGTCAACGGGGCGAGGAACGTACGTGTCCGCCTTCTGGTTGAAGGGCAGACATGCAGTTGCACATGACACTCTTGTGTTTTCCCGACGCATCCTAACATATACCATACACGCTAATATCTCGCGTGTCCACGGAAAAACATGATGAGGAACACGTTTTATCCATTGAGCCTCTTGCAAAACCTCTCTATGACGGTTCGTTGCGATGGTCGGGTGGCGTGTTGCGTGGGTGAAGGCCGCCAAAAGGCGTCATATTCGCGTGTTTCGGGCTTGGGAGTGCCCGGGGGCGCGGACCGGCGTTTCCGCACGGGGACCAGTCTTGTCGGGACGCCCACGCCACACGCGGGCGAGACGGCCACGCCATAAAAATAGGCCGCGACACAAATAAAAATCCCCGGCCCAAACGGGTCGGGGATTTCTTTATAAAGTAACAGTGGGCCGTCGTTGACCTGCCGTCGCCGACAGGCTGCCCGCCGAAGCGGACGATGATGATGCTGACAATTCCTTATTCGCCCTGCGGATCTCTCCGCCAGCGGGGTATTTCCAAACCCCTTGCGGGGCTGGAACGCTGTTGGGGCGTCCAGATAATCCTCTAGAAAGGAGGTGATCCAGCCGCAGGTTCCCCTACGGCTACCTTGTTACGACTTAGTCCCAGTCACCGATCTCACCTTCGGCAGCCCAGTATCGGGCCGACTTCGGGTTTTACCGGCTCCCATGACTTGACGGGCGGTGTGTACAAGGCTCAGGAACACATTCACCGCGGCGTAGCTGATCCGCGATTACTAGCGATTCCAACTTCATGGAGTCGAGTTGCAGACTCCAATCCGAACTGGGGCTGGTTTTCTCCGATTTGCTCCGCCTCGCGGCCTTGCGTCGGTTTGTCCCAGCCATTGTAGCACGTTTGCAGCCCTGGGCATAAAGGCCATGAGGACTTGACGTCATCCCCACCTTCCTCCGGTTTGACACCGGCAGTCTCGCTAGAGTTCCCGGCATGACCCGCTGGCAACTAGCGACAAGGGTTTCGCTCGTTATGGGACTTAACCCGACATCTCACGACACGAGCTGACGACAGCCATGCAGCACCTGT
>JACRIL010000102.1 GCA_016235825.1 Planctomycetota bacterium | reverse complement strand
GAAGGATGAACCGCTTCGGTGTTGGAACCCTGACGGATACATTATTGACTTGACAGGCGACCTTTACTCATAGAAGGGCGAAATAAGGCTGTTGGACTCACCTATCATTATGGACAAAACGGCCTTCGTAGCGTTGTAGTACTACGTCGCCCGCGATCACCAGTTGAGTTTTTCCAGCCGTGGCAGACTGTCGGGCTTTATCGCGATAAAGTGCCTGACCGTCTCTTCGGGCTGGCCGAACTCGCCCCAGCGGATGAGCGCCTGCCTTGCCGAGCAGAAGTAATACGCCTCGTAACCCATTTCAGCCAGCGCCTTGATGGCGTCGTCGGCATACTGGTAGTTATGGAATGTCATAAAGATGACCGGCGCGGCCTGGGCGACGGTTTTGGCCGCGGCCTTCAGCGCCGCCGGGGCGATCTGCTGTGAATCCAGTTTTATAACATTGAAATTCGCAAGCCCGGCCTGGTCGGCCAGTGCGTCGATATCCGTCTGGCCGTCCTTCGGCATGTTTTTGACCGACAGGTTCGGCAGATTTTTGGCCGATTTGCCGAGTATGTCGCACAGGCCCTGGTCGGCCTCGACGGCCAGAACCTTGCCCTGCGCCGCGCGTTTGGCCGCGCTGAGCGAATAAAGCCCGATGCCCGCTCCGATCTCCAGGACATTGTCGGCCGGCTGGATCATTGCACGGAAGAGCGGCAGGTCTTCGTCGAACCAGTCTCCCTGCTCCAGTAGAACGTAGGTGGTCGGGGACTGGATGAATGGCACGACGTGGATCATCATGCCGTCGTAGGGGACCGTCAGGTCTGTCAGTCCGCCCCTTGCAAGAGCGATCGCGCTGGCCGAGCGGTCGTCGCGCATCATGCTGTCGGCGTGCTGAAGGGCGTCGATGACCGCGTTCGGGGCTGGGGCGCTGCCGACCGCGGCATCGAGGGCCGAAAGCAACCCGAACCGCAGGAACGGCTGGGGATTGCGGGGCTCGGCCTTGGCCCAGCGAAGGAACAGCTTGCTGTATCGCGCGTGTTCAAAGAAACTGCTGACCGATGTGTTCAGGACGCAGATACGGATGATGGCCGACTCGAGGCTGTCGGCCTGCCAGTTGTCCAATAGTTCCTTCGGCGCCGTCGCTGATGGATCGGCGTCGAGAGCAGCCAGCGCCTGCCACGCAAGGTCGGCCGCCTCAAGGCGTTTGCCCGCCTTGAACGCGGCGTCGGCCTGGCCGGCAAGTTCGACGGCGTTTTTGCCCGCGGCCGCCGCGGCCTGCCCGGCCGGCTGCGAGGCCGGCATGGCGGAAAGATCGAGATTTTGTTCGACGGCCGGCGGCATCTGGATTTCCTGTTTGGCCTGGGCCTTTTGCTTGCCGGCGCCGGACGACCTGGAACTTTCCTTTTCCGTCCGTTCATCGCGGTCTTTTCTCAATTGCCTGTCTAGCGGCTCAAAGTCGAACGCCGCCATCGCTTCCTGCTCCGGCGTGAGTTTGACGCCCTCCTTGCGGCACCAGTTGCACCACATGCCGCGAAGGGCGTACTCGTATTTCTTCGTGAAGGTCCTGCTGTCGCACAGTGGACTTGACGCCAGGCGATTGCGGAGCGTGCCGTGCAGCCGGGCGATGCTCGGCAGGTCCGCCGCCAGCGCCACCGCCTTGGCCGCATATTCATCCTCGCTGCGGGCGATCCATTCCGGCACGCCGATGTGCGTCAGCAGGCTTGCTCCCACCCTGCTGGCGTGATGATAGCCCGAAAGCGTTACCACCGGCACGCCCATGTAAAGCGACTCGATCGTCGTGGTCGTGCCGTGATACGGGTAAGTGTCCAATGCGATGTCTATCTCGCGGTATATCGCCAGGTGGTCCTTCTGGTCTTTGACGAAACCGGCCAGATGAACCCTGTCGCGGCCAACGCCGCGTTTCTCGAACTGGCCCAGCAGATATTCCCTGGCCTCGTTGTCCCTGCCGGCGCCCGACTTCATGAACATCTGCGAGTTGGGCACGGCGAGCAGGATTTTGCACCATATATCGAGCGTCTTCTGCGAGACCTTGAACTCGCGGTTGAACGAGCCGAAGGCCACGAATTTCCTGGTCAGCCCCGGCGGATTGCCGATCTCGGGGGCATCATCCAGCGGGCGGTAGCACAGGAACCCGCCCGGCAGGCGGACGAGCTTCTCGACGTAGTTTTCCTCGGCCCCCTGCGGGTCGGCGATCTCGTCGGTTATCCTGTAATCGACCGCCTCGATGCCCGTCGTGTCGGGATATCCGATATAGGTCGCCTGTACCGGGGCGGGCTTGTAGCCCAACACGGCGGTATGGACGCTGCCGGCGTGTCCGGCCAGGTCTATCAGGATGTCCAGCTCGTCGCCCTTTATCAGCGTGCCGATGTGCGGGTCGTTCATGTTCAGAATGCTGCGATAGTGGTCGAACTTGTCCTTGAGTTTGAGCGTCCACTCGTCCGGGAAGCGGACGTCGGCGTAGCAGAAAAGCTCGAATTTCGTGCGGTCGCAGTTGTCCAGCAGCGGTTCGAGGAAGAATGCGACCGAATGGCGGCGGATGTCGGGCGAGATGTAGCCGACCCGCAGCTTGCGCATCGGGTTGGGCTTGTTGGGAAAATGTTTCGTCGCCAGGGCCGGCGGGGCGTGCATCCTGCCCCATCGCCTGTGCTCCTCGAAAAGTTCCTTCGGGTCCAGCCCGCTGATGTAGTGCATGCTCAGCAGCATGTTGGAATGAGGCACGGCCAGGTTCGGATCGTACTCGATGGCCTTGCGGAACGATTTGATGGCCTCGTCGATCTGGCCTATGCTCTGCTCGCTGTTGGCCAGCGTGTTCCAGAGAATGGCCGACGTCGGCGCAAGCTCCAGCCCTTTTTTAAGCGTGTCCCTGGCCTTGCTGAACATGCCGGTTATCTGATAGACCATCGCCAGGTCGTTGTACGCACCGGCGTAATCGGGCTTCAGCTCGATCATCCGCAGGAAGCACTTCTCGGCCTCGCCGGGCATCTTGGCCCGGTGATATAGCTGGGCCATCGCGTTGAGCAGGCCCATGTCGTCGGGATTATTCCGCTGGAGCTTGCTGAAGACGTCGATGGCTGCCTCGACCATGCCTATATCCAGCAGCGTGTCGGCCAGAAGCTTGCGGGTCTCGTGCAGGTCGGGCCTTTTATCGAGTGCCTTTTCCAGGTGCGAAATGGCCTTTTCCGGCGTGCCCTGCCTGATGTAGGCCTGCCCGATGTTGGCGTTCACGAACGGGCAGTCGGGCTTCAGATCGAGGGCCTTTTTGTGCTCCTCAATCGCCTCGTCGTATTTTCCCATTGCGACCATGACGCTGCCCAGATTGTTATGAGCCTCGTAGATGTCCGGGTCGAGGGCGACAACCTTCTTGTATCCGGCCAGCGCCTTTTCAAGCTCGCCGGCCATCTCGAACGTGCGGGCCTCCTTGAAGGCCTTTATCGCCTGCTCGTGGTTCTGAGCCCTGGTTCCCGACGCCTTCTTCTTGTGCGGCATAATTCTCATCGTTTCACTCCCGGCCGGTCTTTTATCCGGCCTTTTCCGCGCATAATGGCCTTGTGCCATTCCTTTGGCAACACATGTCAATCGTAACTTTTAATACAAAATCAATGCCAATTGCCTGTTGCCGCAGGTCAATCCCGTCCGGCAGGGATTTAAATCTTTCGTACTTTAGCATAACTCCCTGTTGAATGGCATGTTGCAGCATGGCAGCATCCGGCTTTATGTTATGCACAACAACCTGAACGCCAGCCGGATATATGCTTTCACGGTCGTTTCTTATACGGCGTCCCGATTATAGTACATTACCCCGATGAAGTCTGAAAAGCATTCCAGGAAAATAATTCCGTGCCTGCCGTGATTTATGGTTTTTCACACCGATGCAAGTCGCGAAAAAAAAGGTTATTGGCTGCGGCGGCCCGGCAAGTTTGTCGATCTCAACCCGTTAAATGGCAAGATATTACGCGATTGGGAGCGGCAATAATATGGATTCCCAGCGGCGTGGCATAGCGTGTGCAAATCTCTTGGTTACGTGTCTGTTTGCGCACGGAACGAGTCTTGCATATGGAAAAAGAATTACGGGTTAAAGAATTGACCGCCGGCAGCGATAAGAGATATAGAGAGTTTGCGCTCTTGAGCCTGGTCAGGCTCGATGAGGAGATTCAACCATGTCGTCGGTAGGAACGCTCGCCATAACAGGCCTGATGTCCGGCATCGACACGGAGGCCCTGATTGCGAAACTGCTGGAACTAGAGTCCAGGCCGCTCAAGCTTCTGGAGAGCCAGAAGGCCAGGGCCCAAACCAGGTCCGATGTCATCGGCGAGATCGAAACCCTCATCAGGCAGGTCAAGACCGACGTAACCTCGCTTCGCGGCGAGACCAATGTCAAGAAATTTACGACATCCTCCACGGATACCAAGATCGTAACATCGACCGCAACAGGCCAAGCCGCTGAAGGGGCTCACAGCGTGGTGGTCAACCAGTTGGCCGCAGCCGCAAAGATGGTCCATACCGCCGGGACCGCGGCCGGAACGTCCACGATCGGCATTACTTTTTCCGAGGCGGTCAACTCCAACCTGATATCGTCCACAACCGCCGCATGGTTCACGGTCGGCACCAGCGACGCGACATATGCCTTCCAGTTCGGCGCCGAGGGCTCGTTCGGGGTTACGTTCACCGCCGGCTCATCGTACTCGATAGACTCGGCGGCCAACCTGATAAACGCCGCATCGCTGGCAGTGGGGACCTACAACGCCGCCACAGTGGCATATGATTCGCAAACCGGCCAGTATTACCTGGACATGACCGCCAGGATGAGTACCACGCAGGGCGTGATGAGCCTGACGCTCTCGAGCGGCCAGGCCATCGACGTCTTCGCCGACACCTCCGACTGGTACAAAGTCGAGGCGACGGCCGGACAGTTCTCATACACCTACGGATCCGGCTCAAGCGCCGTTACCCGCTCGATCAGCCTTTCTGAGAGCGGAACGCTGGAGCACCTGCGAGACTCCATTAATAATGACAGCGGCAACCCAGGCGTGGTCGCCAGCATCATCGAGAGCGGCGGGACGTACCATCTTTCGCTGACGGGCAGGGACTCCGGCGAAACCAACACTGTCGTCATCAATAATCCGGCGACCATCCTCAGCGGATTCGACTCGTCGGATTTCACGGTTACCCAGGTCGCCCAGGACGCGCAGGTCCGCGTGGACGGATATCCTCCGGCGACGTGGACCGAAAGAAGCTCCAACAGCATATCCGACATCATCACGGGCGCGACCATCAATCTTCAGGGCACCGGAACCGCGAATATCACGTTCACGCGAGACACAACCCAGCTTGCGGAGGATCTCCAGACCCTGGTTAAATCCTTTAATGATCTTCAAACCGCGGTAAATTACACGACGAGCTTTGATCCTGACACGGGAGAGACGGGCATACTCCAGGGCGACTCCACAATTCTGATGGCCCTTTCGCAGATTCGCCAGTCCATCATAGGCATTCCGGCGGGTTTCTCGGTCGAGGACTCATATTCCATGGGCGCCCAGATAGGCGTATCGTTCGAGCTGGATGATAGCTACCAGGGCTTCCTGATGTTCGACCCCACGAAGTTTGACGCGGCGGTAGCCGACGATTACGACGCCGTGGTCAAGCTCGTCGGGGCGATAGGGTCGGGGCTGTCGGACAGTTCGCGGCTTATTTATGACAGCGCCGTCTCCAGCACGCAGGCGGGCATTTATGACGTGCAGGCGACCTTCGACACCTTGGGCAATGTCAGCATGGCCCGGATAAAACTCTCGACGGAGTCCGACGGGGCCTGGCGATATATGGATATAAGCGATGGCAACATGCTCACGGGAAAGGTGGACAATCCCGAACAGGGCTTGGCTATCCGAGCCGTTTACGGCGGCAGCGCACTGGAGACCGCCCAGGTCAGGCTAAGGAACGGCATCGGCGACACCACTTATTCAACCATAGATGATCTGCTTGACGTCCTGACCGGGCCGGTAGCCATCGACAAGATGCGCTATAACACCCAGGTCGAAAATCTCACCGATGAGATAGCCGTGCAGGAAAAACGTCTTGAGACCCGCAAAGAAATCCTCCAGAAACAATATGCCAATCTGGAGGCCACCCTGGCCAAACTGAAGGACTTCCAGGCTCAATACCAGGCGATGTTGGCGCAGATCGGGTCCGGCGGTTGACGGCATTATCATGAAACTCGAGTAACAGGGCAAAAGAAGGGCATTTTCACCGGCCGCTACGGTTTTATCGTTCGTCCGTCGTCTTCAGGGATGTTCATCGGCGGCTTGTCCTCGTCCCGCGGTCCGTTTTGGCCGTTATCGGGGGCGTCGCCGTTATTGTCCAGCCTGACCAGTTCGGGGATTTCTTCCAGGCCCGGCGGCGGCGCCGATTCGGGAATCAGGCCCAATCGCACATAAGCGGGATGCGCCAGCCGCTGAAATTCCCGCAGGCGAGTGAGATAAACCGCCGACGCCAGCACACAGCAGCACCCGCCAAGCAGCAGGACGCCGGGCGTGCCGACCTTTTCCGCCAGCGAGCCGGCCAGCAGGCTGCCGAAAGGCGAGACGCCCAGAAACGCCACCGCGTGAAAGCCCATCACGCGCCCCCGCTTGTCGTCGTCGACGAGCGTCTGGACCAGGCTGTTGCTGCCTGATATCGTGAGCATGAGTCCAAAGCCCACGAAGAACATCAGCGCCATCGCCAGCAGAATACTGTGCGCCAGGGACAGCCCAATGAGCGCCAATCCCATTATCATGGGCGCCGTTCCGAACATCCTGCCCAGCCGGCGGACATCGCGCAGGCAGGCCAGGATCACCGATCCGCCGATAGCCCCGACTCCGACGCTGCCCATCAGCCAGCCCTGTGTCTGAGCGTCGCCGAGCAGGTCCTTCTTTACGAACGCGGGGATCAGCGTGGCGTAAGACATGCCCATCAGGCTGACCACGGCCAGCATGAGAAGCGTGGTCCGGATTGGGCCGAAACCGACGGCGTATCTGAACCCGTCGGCCAGGTGGCGCAGGATGTTCGGCTGGACGGCTTTTTGGGGTCCGGCGGGCAGACGCATCGCCATAAGGGCCAGCAGAATCGACAGAAAGCTCACGGCGTTTATGGTGAGGCACACCGCTTCGCCGAGATTTGCGGCGGGATTTTGCCTGTCCGTTATCGCGATGATGGCGCCGGCAATAGGCGGGCCTATCAGGCGCGAACTGTTCACAAGAAAAGAATTCATGGCTATAACATTCGGCAGGTCTTCCCGCCGGCCTACAAGCTGCGAGATGAACGACTGGCGTATGGGCATGTCGAAGGCGTTCACCAGGCCGCCGATGAAGCTCAGCAGGATTATGTGCCATATCTGCAAAAGACCCGTGAAGGTCAGCGCCGACAGACACGCCGCAAGAATCATCGCGGCGAGTTGCGTGGCCATCAGCAGCTTGCGGCGATTCACGCGGTCGGCCAGGGTCCCGGCTATAGGCGACAGCAGGAACGGCATGATCCCGCCCATAAAGCCCACCAGGCCCAGGTAAAATTCCTGCCCCGTCAGCTTGAAGACCAGCCAACTCATGGCCGTCCACTGCATCCACGAGCCTATCAGAGAAAGGCCGTGCCCGCAGAAGAACAGCCGATAGTTCCTGTTCTCGAAAGCGCGCAGGGCGCCGCGAAACCGGCTGTCGGGTTTCATCCACAGGGCCGTCAGGAAATTCCTGACGCTGCCAAGAAGTACCGCCGCGGCTGTCAACATGGGACTTCATTATAACCGATTTGCCCGGCGATATCATCGCCAGAAGGATGGATACGTCGTAATGGGTCAGTTACGGGGGGATTGTGGTGCGGGCATCCTGCCTGCAACATAAAGAAAAAATCGCAGGCGAGACGCCTGCACCACAAAAGGGCAAAGCGTTGTTTGATTCTCCCCCGTAACTGACCCATTACTGGATACGTCAGCCGTCATGGATTTGAGGTTTCGTCTGATTGCTTCGCGAAGACCTTTGCCAGCCTTGCCACAAGCGGATCGCTGTCTGCGGCGAGTTGATCGAGCACTTTCTGCTGCCCCGCCGTGCCGTACCTTCCCAGCAGGTCTGCCATCGCCAGGCGTACCGCGGGGTCGGGGTCGTTCACCAGGCCGGCCAGGACGCCAAGAATATCGTCGTCAACGTGCACGCACCCCAGCGCGAGCACCGTTTGTGCGCGGATGGCGCAGGACTTGTCCTTTGTCGCCTCCAGCATCAGCCGAAGTATCATTTTGGACGAGATTACGTCGCGAAGCGGTTCGGGTATCGCCGGCCGGTCCTTCGGAACCGCGTCAAGCATTGCAAGCAGACACGCGATCTGCCTGGCCGCCCACATCCGACGCGAGACCTGCCCGCTTTTCAGGTCGCCGGCGATGTAGCCCAGGCAGTTCTGCCATGCCTGCCTGTAATTGTCAGCCGTCGGATTTTCCGGCAGGCTGAGCATGTTCAGGCGGGCAACGGCGGCCGGTTTGACGGTGATGGCGGGCATGGCGCTTTGCGTCTGTTGTCCGGTCCTGACCGGGTCGGGCACGGCGGAGATTTTCAGCTCGATCTTCTCAAGCGGGCGGCGCTGAAGAAAGTCGCCCAGTTCAGCCGCGTCCAGCCGGACGACGCTTGCTATTTTTGCCCCGCTCTTGAGGTATCGCGGGGCCGGCAGGACCAGAACGGGCAGTTGGGTGAAAGCCTTGTCCCTGCCGGCGACGCTGACGCTGATGGCCGCCGCCGGATTGACCAGCCCCCACTGGCCGACCGGAACATCGCAATCGCCGATGTTGGCCAGTTCGGCCCGGAGTTCCACGGCCTGGCCCGGCTGGATTTCCCGGGCTGAAGGCTGGATCGTGATCGAGACGTATTTTTCGGGATTCAGCCCCATCTTCACGAAGTCTCGCGGAGCGGACTTTATCAGTTCGGCGACCTGCTGCGCCTGCTGGGCCGGCTGTATGGCGGCGCCGGCCCTGCCCGCCAGCGCATTGAGCATCCGCCAGGCCCGACCCCTGCGGGCCAGGTCCGCCCCGGTCCGAATCAGTTTGCCCGCCTCGTCCCTGGAACCTTTTGCCAGGTGATCCGCCGCAAGGAACGCGGCGGCATATGGGTCCTTGGCGGCAAGGGGCGCAAGGCGTTTGGCGCCCTGCTTGTCCAGCGCGGCAAGTTCGGCCGCGCCAAGCAGGACCTGGCCGGACTGGTCGTCGGGATTGGCGTCGCTGCACTTGCGGGCGTAGATCAGGGCGTCGGGCGCGTTCGTCCCGGCGATCAGATACAGCCATGCGAGCCTGCCGCAGCTTGCCGGCGAGTCGCCGGTCATGGCCATCGTCTGCTTGCACTCCGCCTGAAGGTTCGTAAGGGCGTCCTGAGCCTGCTGGGTCTTGCCGGCGTCGCGCAGGGCCTCGAAAAGCAGCAGGCGAACCTCGTCGTCCTTGAACTTGCCGGCTATCGGCTCAAAAATTCCGGCCGCATGGGCGGCCTTGCCGGCGTCGAGCAGGGCGTTAAGATATTGCACGGCCATCTGGCCGGGCGGCAGGGCGGCAGCGTCCTTTGCCGACATCTGCCAGACGAAGTCGAAAATCTCCAGCGAGGCGTCGTGCAGCCCCAGGTTTCCCAGCAGCACCGCAAGGTCCCAAGCCGCCCCGACGGCCAGCGGATTCCCCCGCACCAGGCCGATCAGGACCGTGGCCTTGAGGACCGCCGAGGGTTTTTCATCCGCGGCCAGCCTGCCCGCAAGGGCCGACGGGCAAAGCCCGTCCAGCCGCAGGGCCTCGTCGTAGGCCTTGCGGGCCTCGTCGAAAAGACCCTGTCCCACGCGAATCCGGCCGATGCCCGCGGCTGCCTCGGCTCGCAGCGGATCGCTCAGGTCCGGGCGATTCGCCGCCGACTGGAGAAATTCCAGGCGTTTTTCGGCGGTCTCCCTGGCGGCCAGCGACTGCTTTATCCAGTGCAGCCCCAGCGCGTGGTCCCGCGAGTTCTGAGCGAGCAGTTTTTCCAGGATATCGGCGGACCGGGCGTAATCGCCCTGTGTTTCGAGCACGTCGGCCAGCAGCCTCAGGCTCGCCGGGTCGTCGGGACTCAGCCGGTATGCCATGGCGGCGAAGGCGGCTATCCTGCCTGCCCGCGATCTCTGATCGGGCCGGCCGAAGACAAGATCGTTGGCGGCCTGACGCAGACAGCCGGCGGCCAGGGAATCCGGCGATTCGCCCGCCGCCAGCGCGTCCGCCGGCGGGGCGCCGTGCAGAAGCGCCGGCCAGAAAACCAGTAGTATGGCGGAGGCCTGGCGTCTCATCGGGCAGGCCGCTTACTTGTCGGTCTTCTCGGATTTCTCCGACTTGGACGTCCAGACCGGCTTGCCGTCCTCGTCCAGCACAGAGTAGCCGATCGTGTTTCCGCCGAAGGCGGCTACCATTCGGTTCTTGCCGTTCTCATCCCGCAGCGCCATGAACGGCCCGGACTTGCCCTCGAACCCGACAATCGTCCTGGGCGTGGCGTTCTCGTCGCACATGAGCACGGCGGGGGCGTCGGCGCCCGAAACAATAAGCCTGTTCTTCTTTTCAGGCGACAGCAGGACCAGGCTCATCGACTTGTCGTCCCCGCCCATGACAAGGCGATTGTTGTTTTTGGAATCCTTCAAAACTATGAGCGGGCCCGACTTCTTTTCGTAGCCGAATATAGCGCGGGTGGTTCCGTCCTGATCGAGAGCCAGCACGCCGGGATTGTCCCCGCCGACCAAAATCAGCCTGGGCTTGCCTTCGGAACCCATCAGTGCCAGGGTGGCGGATTTGTCCTTGGATTTAAGCTCGGCCATCAGTTTGCCCGAGTCATCCACGACCTGGAAGCTGGTCGCCTTGACCGGTCCCGGCTCGGCCTTTTCCTGCGCGACGGCCAGCGGCCCGGCCGATGCGAAGTGAAACGCCACCGCCGCGGCAAGGCATGCGCCCAGGCCCACGCCGATCAGCCGCAGCCTGCGGTTCTTCGCCGCCAGCCTGTCCAGCCTGCCTGAAAGTTCCTCGATCCGATTCTGAATGTCTGCCTGTTCCATTGCCTGTTCCTTTCTGATGTAAGATTCATAAAGCCCCCTGCGCGAGCAGGGGGACGTGTGTTATTATTTAAGAGTTCCAAATGCTCTCTTGAAAAGCCACACCGATCTGCCTGTGTCGTGTAACAGGCCCCCGCTTCAGCGGGGGTTCAGCGATGAGGCATTTCGCTTGTTTTATTTTGTGATATTTTATTATGTTCAAGCATAATAGTATATTCCGGTGCTAAATCGTCCCAATCTGACAAACCGACACATTACAAGACAAAAAAAGAAGACGTTTCGCCGCCATTTACCCCCGCTAAAGCGGGGGCCTGTCAAACAACCCAAGCCCGATGAATCGGGCTAAACAAAGCTTTTCAACAGAGCATTAGGGACTCTAAATCACAACAGCATCCCCGCATTAACATGCGGGGCTTTAAAAATATGCGGCGCCGTCATCTGGGCGGCTGGATGGTAACGGTCAGTCCCTGGTTTCCGCGGCGGATGATGAGCTTGATGTCCTGGGGCGGCCTTGCTCCGGCGGCATCGTCGATGGCCTGCTTGAGGGCCTGGACCGTAAGGATGTTCTTGTCGCCCACGGAGACAATGACGTCTCCGGCGGCCAGGCCCGACAGTGCTGCCAGCCCGCGATCTACGACCTCGAGCACGACCAGTCCGGCGGTATCGGCCGTCGGGCTTTTGTCCAGAAACCTGTCCAGCGGAACCTTTTCCCTTGCGGCAAAGCCAAGCGGCAGGCTGACGTAGCGCCTTGCCTCGCCCGGCAGGACGGGCATGACGGTCAGGGTCAATTCAACGTCCCTGACCTTGCTGGTGGCCCCGTCCATGACGGTCAGCTTGACCTTTCCGCCGACCGGCATGATGTTGAACATCCTGGCCAGGTTCGAGGCGGTTATCAGATCGCCGGAGAATGACTCGATGTCCTTGCCTTCCACGCCGATTATTACATCGCGGTTTTTCAGGCTGGCCTTGTCGGCCGCGTCGCCCGGTATCACCTGGTCGATCATCACGCCGGGTTTGCCCAGCTTGAGGATTGCGGCGTAGTCTTTGCCCACGGTCTCGAACCTCGCCGCGCCTATCCAGGCGGGCCTCCGCTGCCTGCCGTCGGTTGGAATGTTGTCAAGAATATAGGCGAGCTCCGCAATCGGCATAAACCAGACGGTCTGCGCCTGGCCGCGGAGGGCCACCGTCGCCTCGCCCTGCCCGCTTGCCAGATCGACCGGCAGATATTTCTGCGGGCCGACCAGCCCTATCATTTTCCCCGCCGAATCGAACACGGGCGACCCGGCCGAGCAGAGCGATCCGCCGGTTACCATCGCCAGTCTGCCCGGCGCCCGCAGTTCCACAGACACCCATGCCGCCCCGAGATAGACCGGGAAACCCGCCTCGGACATCATGGGCCCGGCGGATGTTACAAGCCGGCCCGGAGCGATCTGCACCTGACGGTCCTGCTCCAGCGCCTGCCAGTCGTATTTGTCGGTCGCCTGGACGAAGCTCAGGCCCGAAAGGGGATCTATGCCCAGCAACTTCGCCGCCAGCCGCTTGCCCTGCTGGCCGGGCAGGACGATCTCGATTTTTGTGATCTTGTCGGGCTGCACCACCGGGTCGATCGCGTAGGTCATGAGTACGCCTTTTGCGTCGATGCAGGCTCCCGGCCCCAACATCTGTCTGGTCTGGCCCGGCTCGTCGGTGATGGTGCAGTCGACGACGGCGAGGGATTTGGCGGCCTTCTGGGCCGCCAGGGCCAGCGCCGCCGAGACGTTCTGTCCCGCCGGCTGGTCCGGCTGTGCGAATAACCCGGCCGGCAGCGCCAGCATCATCGCCGCCGCCGACATCGACAACCTCCGAAGATTCTCAGGCATTTGAGTCCTCCCTGAATTCCGTTAAAAATTTTCAGCCGCGCTTTTGCCCGCGGTCCTGGGCCGCAAGTTCCAGCCGTTGCGTCCAGCCCGGCCCGCACGAGGGCCCCAGACGCCTCAGCCGCATCATCATGATAACGCCCAGTGCCAGTAATGCAATGGAAGTGTACTGATTATGGGTCAGCACGCCGGCAAGCAGATTGTGCGGATTGTCGGCGCGGACCAGCTCCTCAAGAAACCGCGTAATCGGATACAGGATAAGCATCATGGCGAAGACTTGTCCCTCGCGGGTGCGCCGCCGCCCGTACGCCGCCAGCAGGCACGCCAGGAGCAGGGCGTTGATTATCCCCAGCGCCTGGGCCGGCCTGACAGGCAGCGTGTGCTGATCGGAGGCTATCGCATTCAGGTCTGCCTGGAGATATTCATTCGCCGCGGTCCGTTCGGCGTCATTCAACTTCCAGTCGCCGTCAGCGTCGAATTTGTCCGTTGTCAGTTGAAGCCTGGTCTGAAGATATTTCCATGCCTCGTCGAAGCTCAGCCTGCCGTTGTGGTCGCTGTCGAACGCCGCGGCCTCGTTCCACTGCTCGCTGCCGCGCAGAAAGCCGTCGCCGCGGGCCAAATCTTTTTGCCACGTCTGCTCGTCGAGCCTGGCCTCCGGAGAGCCGGCGAGCCTGACGAAGGCCGACCTGGCCTCCTCCGGCGAGGCGAGCATCGTCGTCAACTGGTCCGTATAAAGCCGGCCGTGAAACTCGCCGACAGACAGAACCAGCGGCAGCGGAACTTTTTTGCCGCCGGGCAGGACGGACGGAACGCTTACGAAACGGTTGACGAGCCGTTCGTCGGGTTTGACCGTGCCGTTGCGATATTGGTCCGCGTAAGACGGGCACATTCCCTGCCCTTCGACGAAAGGCCCGCCGTTGCCCGAGAGATTCAGCAGCGGTTTGGAATACATCGGGAACGTCTGTGCGAGAGGCCAGTGGGCGTCGCAGAGCCCGCCGTAGCAGCAGCCGTTGAGCAGGCAGCCGGCCCGCCCGAACGCCAGACCGATCATCAGGCTGGGCGCAAGAATATCCAGGTATCGGCGAACCGGCAGGCGCTTGGCGAACAGGTAAACAAGCACCAGCAGCATCGCCAGGATGAGTCCGCCGAAATAGATCAGCCCGCCGGACGTTACGTCCACGATGTCCAGCAGCGACTTGGGCGACATTTCCGGATGCTTTATCGCCTGCTCGATAACGTAGGCGATCCTCGCGCCCAGCACCCCGCCTACCAGTGCGATTATGCCGCATTGGGTGAGAGTTTCGGGATTTTCACCGCACCGCCTGGCCCGCCGCTGGCCGATCAGGATGGCCGTCAGGAAGCCAAGCACCAGCATCAGCCCGTAGCCGTATATCCTCAGCGCGGCGTGCCACCCGAATATGTTGACCGTTCCGAAATCTATTATGATCTGACGCATCGGGCCGATGGAGGGGGCAGGCTATTTCTTCACCTGCGTTATCCTGTTTTTTTCGTCCAGCAGGACGATGTTGGGTTTTATGGCGGCGGCCTCCTTGGGCTCGGCGTAGGCGAAGGCCATCACTATCACCTTGTCGCCCACGTCCACAAGCCTTGCGGCTGCGCCGTTTATGCGGATCGTTCCGCTCCCGGCCGGGCCTTCTATCACGTACGTCTCAAACCGCTCGCCGTCGGTCAGGTCGGCCACCAGCACGCACTCCCCGGGTAAAATGCCCGAAGCATCCAGCAGCAGCTTGTCAATGGTGATCGAGCCGACGTAATCGACGTGAGCGTCGGTTACCACCGCCCGGTGCAGCTTGGCTCGCAGTACTTTCAAGAACATCTGTTATTTGCCTTTTAAAAAGGATTTGAATATATGATCGTAATTGACCGACCATTCGGAATACAGCAGCAAACTCTGATTCTATAAAAATACCCTGTTTTATTCCACAACGATATTATCGATGAGCCTTGCCTTGTCGAATCGCACGGCTAGGGCGACGAGGACCAGGCCGCGGGTTTCCGGCACGTCCCGCAGGCTTTCGCTGTCGCATATCTGGATGTAGTCGATCTTTCCGGCCGGCGCACGGGCGGTGATAAATTCCTTCATGGCCGCGACTACCTGTTCGGCCGGCGGACGCGACTTGCGGATCATCTCCGCCGCAAGCAGCAGCGAGCCGTGCAGGGCCGGCGCCTGCCCACGTTCCCCGGCCGAAAGGTAGGCGTTTCTGCTGGACATAGCCAGCCCGTCCGACTCGCGGACCGTCGGACAGACGACCGCATCGACGGGATAATCAAGGTCCAGGATCATCCGCCGCAGGATCGTGGCCTGCTGGTAATCCTTGGCGCCAAGAAAAAGTTTGTCCGGCCCAACGATGTTGAGCAGCTTGGCCACCACGGTGCAAACGCCGGTGAAATGTCCCGGCCTGCTGCGCCCGCAGAGCGCGTCGCCAAGCTCGCGAATGCTGACATCCGTCAGGCGGGGCCGATCCGGCGGGTACATCTCGTTAACGTCCGGCACGAAGACGACATCTGCGCCGCGGGCACGGCACAGCTCGAGGTCTTTTTCCAGAGGGTGCGGGTAGCTGGCAAGGTCCTCCGTCGGGGCGAACTGGATCGGATTGACGAATATGCTGACGGCAACCCACCCGCACGACGCCCTTGCCGCGTCCACCAAACTCGCATGTCCCTCATGCAGGGCGCCCATCGTCGGCACAAAGCCGATCTTCTTGCCGGCCCTTCTCGCCGCGGCGACCGACTCCCGCATAGCTTTTATTGTCTTGATCGTTTCCATGTCATTCGCAAACATTTCCCTATTTCAGAAGACATCCGCTTTGCGATCTCATCCAGCGCGTCAGGCCGGCGAATATCCGTCGCATCGCAATCGACCCTGACGACCGGCACGCCGGCGTCGATCTTCAGATCATTATATGCCTTTTTCATATCTTCAAGGAAAGGCCTGTCGAACGCCTTTTCGTGCGGCCTGCCACGCTTGGCTATCCGATCCATGAGCGTTTCGGCACGGGCATCCAGCGCGATAATCGCATCCGGCCGGCGGACCATGCCGGCAACCAGGCCGGCCATACGAAGATAAAGCGCCAGTTCATCCCCGGCAAGCAGTTTGCGGGCGTAGATGGCGTCCTGGCAGAATCCGTAGTCGCTCACGCAAAGCCCTTCGGCCGGCCAGCGCGAGCCATCGAGCTGCGCGACGCGCGAGGCCAGAAAATAAATCTGCGCCGGCAGCCTGGCCGAGCGGTCGCCGCCGAACGCCGCGGCTAAAAACGGATTTCCCTGAAAATCCTCCAGAATCAACCTCGCCCCCAGCTTTTCCGCCAACGCCCGCGCCAGCGTCGTCTTGCCGCACGCCGGCGGGCCTATGATGCTGATCAATTTCGCGTCTCTTGCCATGCCGGCAGATTTGCCGCCCGGACGGCGTTAAAGTCAACCGGAAAATCATGTTTATTGCCGCGCGTAACACGGTAAAATTTTTGCGATCAAAACGGGCGGCAATTGCAAACGACCCTTGATTTTGGAGTATTACACGCCATAATGTAATAGTGTATGATTAAGGAGACCTGGTATGAAGAAGCAATCTGGCAATTACGCTTGTCCGCCCAAGCCTTGTCCGGTCAAGCCGAGCATCAAGAAGCGTCCGTTGATCGAACGGGGCGAAGCCGGCGAACTGGCCGGCGTCTTCAAGGTGTTGGCCAACGATACGCGGCTTCGCATCCTCCACGCCCTGGCTCGCGACGGAGAAATGCCCGTGTCGGCATTGGCTGAGGAGGTGGGCATGAAGCCGCAGGGCATTTCCAATCAACTTCAACGGTTGGTTGACCGCGGCATCCTGTGCAATCGGCGAGACGGCAACAGTATCCGCTATTGCATTATGGACCCCTGCATCATTGACCTCCTCGAACGGGGCTTGTGCCTGATGGAAGACTCCAAGGACCGACACAAATGAGCGAGCCGGGCGAGGCGAAATCAGGCGATGTTGAAGAGGCCGTCCGTCAACTGCGGCACGCCGCCAGTTCAGCCAAGTGCTGGGCGTGCGGTTGCCTGCACGGCACGCTGAAAGCTATCGAACGGGCCATCCCCGCCGGCCGGCAACCCGGAAAGTTGGCCGAGGCGATTGGAGCGGCTAAGGCCAAGTTGGTTGAGGCGCGATACGACTGCCTCGGCTGCCAGGAATGCCATCCGGCCGCGGCGATGAACGCCTTGAATATCGAAGGCGAAGCCTGCCCGGCGGGTCCGGTCGAACTTCGCGCCGGTTGGCCGCCCCTGGCGGGCGACTACGCGGCCTTGCGCTATCAAGCGCCCGTGGCCGTCTGCACGCTCACCGACAGCGGCCTGTCCGTTGCGATTGCCAAGGCCGCGAGCCCGGAGATCGCCATCGTCGGCATGATGCAGACCGAAAACCTGGGCATCGAGCGGGTTATTCACAACGTCTTGGCCAATCCCAATATCCGCTTCCTGATTGTCTGCGGCGAGGACTCCCGGCAGGCCGTCGGGCACTTGCCAGGCCAATCGCTTCTGGCGTTGGCGCAATCGGGCGTGGATGCCGAGGGCCGAATCGTCGCCGCCAAAGGCAGGCGGCCATTCCTGCGGAACATCTCCTCAAGTGCCGTCGAGCACTTCCGGCAGACGGTGGAAGTAATCGACATGATCGGCGAAAACGGCACGGCAGCTATCCTGGCCGCCGCCCGAAAGATCGCTGTCCGGAACCCAGGTCCCGCAGAACCGTACTCCGATGCGCGGATTGTGCCGACCGTTCGAGGTTCCATCCCGGCGAAGATGACCCCTGACCCGGCCGGCTACTTTGTAATATATGCGGACCGGCAGAAACGTCGCCTGAATATGGAGCATTACGCCAACGAGGGCGTGCTGGACACGGTGATCGAAGGCCGCAGCGCCGCCGAAGTTTACCTGCCTGCCATCGACAAGGGCCTTGTCTCACGGCTGGACCATGCGGCTTATCTGGGCAGAGAACTGGCCCGCGCGGAACGGTCGCTGGCATCCGGCGAGCCATATGTGCAAGACGCCGCCCCGGAGCGAGGCACATCGGAAGCCTGCTCCTGCCAAGGCGAATCGTGCATTCCCGGCAAGAAAGGCACTCAGATGAGAAAATGGATCGTGTTGGCTTGCGTACTCGGACTGGTTTCCGTCGTCGCGATCGTCTGGGCAGTTCAGAAATGGCCGGCGCCCCGTGTTGGCGGGCCGGTCGCGACAAGGCCGGTCGTGTTGGGGGTGGACCAGTACATGCGAAACGTGGACCGCTATCCGGGGCTGGTGACGGTCGAAGGCATCGTCAGCTCCGTCTCGCCTGGCGAAAACATGCTGGCCCTGATCGACCGTCAGGAATGGGAGGAGTGCCAGACCGTAACATGCGCGAAACTGACGTTGCCGGTTCGCTGGACGGGCGGGATGCCTGGGGTAAAAACCCTTGTCCGCGCCGAAGGCGAGGCACGGCAGATCGGCGGGAAGCTCGTTTTCGTGGCCAAGAGCGTACGTAAAGCCCAGCCCACAACGGAGACCGCCACATGCGACCCCTACGTCGAATGATTCTGCCGCTGGCAGTCTTCCTGGCCGTGGCTGTGGGACACTTTGTGCTTCGCGGTCTGTACCCCGAGCACGACTCGGCGCAGGACCGGTGGGCCACGGTCCAAACCGTCTCATCCATATCAGGGATGGACCAGTATGTTCGGGCGCAGGATTACTGGATGGGAATCTCGTATGGAATGTCCGGCGCTTTTGTGGCCTGGGCTGTGCGGCGCTATCGAGAGCATCGCCAGCGCGCCGCCGGGACCGCCGCCCTTGGTGGACTGTCCCTTGGCGGGGTGTTGGCCGTGGCGGGCTGCTTCCTGACCGGCTGCTGCGGCTCGCCTATGTTGGCGGTCTACCTCAACCTGCTGGGTGCTTGGTTTCTGCCCTTGGCCAAGCCGCTGTGCGCGGTCCTTACGTTCCTGTCGCTTTTCTTGGGATGGCGGTGGATGAACCGCAAGCTGTCCGCGGCGGCGAAGCCCTGCGCGGACCCCCGTTGTAGCTGCAACGAGCGGGCGGGAAAGTGACCGCCGCGCTATGCCGCGCTGCCGGTCGGAGAGGCTGATCGCTGACCACGAGGTTTCCGGAGTTTTTACCCCGAACTCCTGCTGCTCCGGCTATTCAGTCGCGGGTGCGGCTGGAACGGCTGATGCCGCGGAACTTGATGCCGGCCGGCTTGTTGTGGTC
Source organism: Planctomycetota bacterium (assembly GCA_016235825.1). Taxonomy (GTDB): domain Bacteria; phylum Planctomycetota; class Phycisphaerae; order SM23-33; family SM23-33; genus JACRIL01. Next base: position 55,063 of record JACRIL010000102.1, on the reverse strand, counting down.
GCGGGCCGCCGGCGCGGAGGCCTTCTGGACGGGGCGGTTGATGGCGAACTGGCCGGCGTTGAAGGAGCCGTCGCGGGCATATTCATGCCGCCCGGCATCGCGCCAAGGGTTACATCCACGGTCTGATATTCCCCATCCCGGCGCAAATTGACCTTGAGCTTGTCGCCGACCTTGCACTTGTCAACCAGCTTTATCAGTTCGCTGTGGTTGGCGATCCTGCTGTCGTTTATCTTGACGATAACGTCCTGCGACATCAGGCCGGCCTTTGAGGCCCCGCTTCCGTCCACCACGTCGATGATCCGCAGCCCGTCGACCGCCTGCTCGACGCGGACGCCCAGATAGGCGTGATTGGGCGGCAGGTAAATCGCCGGCGGCTTGAGCTGCTTTATCCACGCCAGCCAGTCGTTCTCGATCTCGGGCAGTTCCTTGCCGAAAACCTTCTCGAAGGCTGCTCTGCCGGTCTTGTCCTTCTCCCATCCGCCGACGTATTCGCCGTACCACTTTTCCAGCAGTCCCCTCTCGTGAAGATACATCATTATGTAGCGGCTCTGGCAATAGGAGATCATCGTCTGTTCCTGTCCGTTCAGGAAATCCCTCTGGTTAAAAGCGAAGAAGTCCTCCCACGGGGTGTTCAGCTCGCGTCTGACAATCTCCTTGAGCATGTTCAGCCGGCTGCTGTGCCCCGGCACGACCTTGCCGTTCCTGAGTTCCGATGTTTCAAACAAAGTACCCATCCCCTCTATTATCCAGATCGGATGTTCCTGCCCCCGGCCTTCCTGGTCGGCAAAGTGCAATGCGTGGGTGAACTCGTGAATCAGTTCCTCGCCGATCGTCCTGGAGACCAGGATGCGGGTGTCGTTCTGGTAATAACCGCCCAGGCCCGGAGTTTTGATCGTGCCTTCCTTGGGAACCACGATCGACACGTATTGCTCGAACGGGAATTTGAAGAGCGTTTTCCAAAGCCCCTGCGCGTGGGCCGTCAGTTTGGCCTTCACCTCGTCAAGCGTGGTCTCGTCTATGTTGGTCGCGAACACCAGCTTGGAGTCGTGATCTATCTGGTAGATGTAGCCCTCGCCGAACTGATTCTCGAGCAGTTTGCGGATCTTGTCCGCCCGGCGGCGCTGAATCTCGTCCTTTTGTGCGATGATCTTCTTGTACTCGTCCGTCTTTCTGAGCGAATCGAGATCGGCGTCGCGTTCCAGATGGCGGAAGCCGGCGTAGCCGAACTCGACGGCCTTGTTCAGCGAATCCAGCGATTCCCGGGTTTCGCCCAGCCGGGCCTGGGCGCAGGCCATGTTGTACCACGCTATGTTGTCGTCGGGGGACAGCTTGAGAATCTGGTCGAGAACCGTCTTGCAATCGCCGTATTTCTTTTCGTCGAACAGTTTGAAGAGCTTGCGGTTGAGGTCGGCCAGCTTTCTGGCCCTTGCGGCCGGGTTTGTGGCCGGCTGACTGGCGGACCCGCTTGCCGGCCGGGTTGTCGAACCGCCGGCCTGTGCGACCGCCGTATTGCCGGTTTGATTGCCGTCTGGTTCGGCTGACAACTGCATCACTATCGTCAACAGACCAATTATCGCCGCAACGCCTGTCAAGTGTCTCATTCGCGAACCTGTCTATGTAAGGGGTCTCTTCTATTTTATAACGTTCGCCGGGCAAAAATGTTTCTTTTTTAACCGATCATTACAATAACAAAGTTCCTGCGAATTTCCATGCCGCATTCCGTTCACGGTATAAATCAAATATTATAACCATAACTCACATCGTATAATATGGTTAGATGCGAAATCGTCGCGACGCCAAATCGGAAAACCGGCAAATTCAGGATTTTTTTCCTGAAGCCTTGCAAGGTAAAAAAACGATGCTATAATAACATTGTACAGCATGATGGTCGGGAGGGACCATCGGCTTGAAGAGGACGTTAAGGTTTTTGCCGTACTGTCAGGTTTGGCATTTCTACCTGTGGTCAAATGAGCGGCTTGTCCAACAGTTTGGGAGCTTAAACGATGAAGATCGCATGTCCGTATTGCAGGAAGGTGTTGCGGGCTAAGCCGGACGCCGTCGGCAAAAAATTGATGTGTCCCGGCTGCGAGAGGATTTTCAAGCTCCGTCCTTTCAACATCATATCCGGCGAGTCGGGCGAGCATGGCGGCATGAAGACCCCGCCGCCTGGCGTCTTCGACGGCAACAAGAAAAAATCCGACACCCACTTCGGCCTGCAGAACATCATCGCCTGAGATCGGCGCCGGCAGGGGGTTATTTTCTGCCGGCCGGGGCGGCCTGAATTTTATCGAACTGCTCCCGCGTGAATTCTTTCGCGGCCTTCGCGGCGGCGGACTCCAGCGGATCTTCGCTCACCGAATACCGCTCGATCAGATCGGCGACCTTCATGGCCACCTGCCCGTCGGATGCGTGGCTGAATTTCAGCATTCCCAGGGCCAGGATGGCGTCGATCCGCCAGGCGCGGTCCTCGTCGTAGGCGATGATGGCGAAGATGTCCGCCGGCGAGGGATTTGGCCCCCAGACCCGCTGAAACTTGTCGTCGCCGGCCTGAACCTGCTGCTTGAGTTTTTCATTTATCCGGCCGGCCTGCCGGACATGTTGCTCGTCCCATCTGGCGAAGACTTCCTTGGCCAGCAGATAGGTGGCCCAAAGGCCAAGTTTTTCCCCGCCGACCACCATGGTTACGCGAGAGCCGTCCTGTGCGCTGTGCCAGTAGAATGTATACATCTGTTTCATGGCCTCCTGGGCGGCGGGGAATTCGCCCTTGGCGACGTGGTACACAGCCAGCACATAAAGCAGGCGCATCAGGTCGTCGTCCAGTTCTTTTATGGGCGCATATTCCGGGCTGACCTCGAAACTTTTTGGTGTGTAAACGAAGGTGAAACGCATCTCTTTTTTCTGCGTCGCCGCGGCGATGTGCGTCTGCACTCCCTTGAGCAGGCCGACCACGGCGGCGTCCAGTTTGGCCGGGTCTTTGGCCGCGTCTATCCCGTCGTGTATCGACTTGGCGTTGCGATTGTATTCGGCCATGGCCTTGACATAGTCTTCTGCGGCATCGCCCGGCTGCTCCGGCTGAGGCCCCCAGGTCTCGGCGTCCCACGGCCTGCGATGCATCCTCAGCATCTCGGCCGTCAGCGCCGGACGCGACTGCACGGGCGGCAACGCCTCCGGACCGCGTGCCGCCGGGCCGCTGGCCGGCCACTGCTCCGGCCCGCAGCCGCAGACCGCCGCCAGTAATCCGCAGAAGAACCCCATGCCTGCCGCTCGTTTCATGCCCATGTTCCTTATGATACTTGCGGCGGGGAATCCTGACAATGCGTTTTATCTCCGTCACTGGCCCTTTCCTCCGGCGCAGACGCATCCCGGAGAATTTCGGCAAAAACCGGCTTTCCGCGGCGCCGGCCTTGACCTTTTTGGTTTTTTTTGTTTAACTGCATCCGGACAAGGAAATAATTATGTCTATCCAGGACTGGTCGAACGAGATTATGGTTGTTGAACTTGCCGAGGACCCTTTGTTCACGGACGAACTGGCCTCGGTGATGGTCCGGCTGCGCGAGCAGCCCAAACATCTGGTCCTGAATTTTTCGGCCGTGGGGTTCGTCAACTCGGCCAACGCCGCTCGCCTGCTGAGGCTCAGGAAAATCGCCATCGAGCATAAACGCCGGATAGTGATCTGCGACGTCGACCCGCAGGTCTGGGGCGTTTTCATGGTCATGGGCCTGGACAAGCTCTTCGAGCACACCGACGACATGGCCACCGCCCTGGCGACGCTCCAGATGAATCTCCCGAATTCCGCCAGGCACTGAACTCGCCGTGATGAGGCCTCACCCGCCTTTATTTGCGGGCCGGATAAGCCGCTCGGCGTTGTCGTGGAAGATGGCATTCACCTGATCGCCCGTCAACCCCGCGTCGCGGCAGGCGATTTTGACGGCGAGCAGCGCTTCATACATATAAAGCGTGTAGCCGGCCTCGATCTCGGGAGGCTCCCGCCGCTTGTTGAAGAAAAACGGGTAGTTGGTCCGATTGATGTAGGTTTTTCCCTGCCACTGCCTCCGGCCTCGCATGAAAAACACCGGATTGTCACTGCCGTAAAGGATGCGGTCCGGCCCGAGGCATTTCAGGGCCAGGCGATGGACGGCGGGGTTGAGCACGGCCGAGTTGTCGAAGTAAAGACCCGGATCATCCGCCAGAAGCGGCAGGGCCTCCTGCGCGTGCGGCTCGGTGTAGCAGCGGCCCAGGTGCGCGACGACCAGGATCACGCGGGGATACCTGCGGCGGATTTCCTTTATTTCGCGGATGTTGTCCGGGTGGCCCAGCCGGCCGGCCTTGGGCACGTGCAGCGTAACCCATGCGCGGCGGGCGTTGAGGACTTCCAGGACATGGTGTGGCAGAAAGTCGAAGATGCTTGCCTCGATGTGCTCGTCGCGGGTGAGCGGATTGCGGCTGATAAGCGTGTAGTATGGCTTTACTCCGATGATTCCCGGTTTGCCAAGTGCGGCATCGAGGTCGGCTGCCTTCATCTGCGGCCGAAGCATAAGCAGGCCATGCCAGTCGCGTTCCAGGCAGCTTGTCCGGACGTACTCATTCTCGGCCTCGATGTCGAATTCCAGACTGGGCATGCTCATCGCCACACACTCGACCTGCCGGCCGGGAAAAACAGTCGCCAGGCAGCGGTCCGCGCTGCGAACGTCCATCGGTTCCAAGACCTCCGACACCCAATACTGACGACGTCCCTCTTCGGTCATCGGCTCACGCCTGTTTGCCGGATCGCTGACGTGCATATGCACGTCGATGATCTTTTTCGGCAGCCAATCCTCAAGATGCTCGGCCCAGAATGCACGGTCCACGTCGGTGTAGTCGAAGACGTGATGCAGATGGACGCGCCCGGCCGATGCCGCTGGTTCCGTCGCTTTTTCGGCAGGCAGAGACGCAATGTATTCGGCCATAATCTGCCGATAGCGAGCCGCATTGTCGCCCGGCGTAAAGATGCGGCGGGACGATGCCATCGATTCGGCCAGTTGAACCAGGCTTTCGGAATGTTCGGCCAGGCCCCGGGCGATCACCGCGGCGCCGAACGCGCTGGTCTGTCGCACCGCCGCGCACGCCACCGGCAAGCCGGTTATGTCAGCGATTGTTTGCGGGGTCTCTTCGCCTGCGGCCGCCTCGCCGCACAGGATCAGGCGGCGGGTTTCCAGGCCGGCGGCGTTCAGCAAACGCAGATGCCGTGCCAACTCGCACGCGAGGCCTTCCACCACTGCGCGGACCAGATGCGCCCGCGTGTGGAACAGTTTGAGGCCGGTGAAACAGCCGTTCACGTTCGCAGGCAGGCCGGCCGGCTGATAATAGGCCAGAAACGGCCGGCACCGCAGGCCGTCGCAACCAGCGGGCGCGGCTTTTAGCATATTTTCAATTGCGCCGGGAACGGTCTCGTCCAACTCTAAAATTTTCACCAGCCAGCTCAAGGCGGCCCCGCCGTTGCCCAGCGAGGCAAGCTGTCCGTACAGGCCTTCGGCCGGATGGGGTGAGACAAACGCCGAATCGAGCACCGGCGGCATCAGCCGGTCCGTAACCGCCAGCAGAACCCACGCGGTCCCGGTCCCGACCATCACGTCGCCCGCGTGGACCGCCGCTGAACCTAAGGCCGCGGCATATTGATCGTGGACCGCCGCCGAGACCGGCGTACCGGCGGGCAGGTGCGTTTGGCGGGCGACTTCGGCGCTGAGCACGCTGGCGCATTCTCGCGGCGACAACAGCGCCGGCAACTGATCCCCGTCGAGTTTCAGTTTTTTCAACAGATCCGGGTCGGCAGCCCGCAATTGCGGGTTAAGCAGCGTGGCAATCGACAGAGATGAGGCATCGTGCGCGGCCCGACCGCACAGACTCGCCACAATAAAATCGCCGACGAAGCCCACCCGATTTGGCCTGGCGAGCAATTCCGGCCGCTCTTTCCGCAGCCGAAGCAACTGGCCCACCGCCACGTCGCTGCCGCCGTGGCCGACGTGCCGGGCAAACCACTCGCGGCCCAGTTCCATGTTGAAGGCCTCGTCATAAGGCTGCCCCCTGCCGTCCAGCCAACTGATCACCGGGCCGATGGGTGCTCCATTGGCACCCGTTATCTGAAGCGAGCCGCCCTGGCTGGAAACACCGATCTCGCGAACCGCGGCGAGCCGATCCTTATCGCCAAGCGAACAAATAGCCTTCAGCACCGCGGCCCGGATTTCCCCGATATCCTGCTCAACCGCGCCGTTGGGCCCGTTTTTCAGGCCGACGGTGACAGACGAAGACGCCGCCACCTTGCCGCCCGTATCCACAAGCAGGGCCTTGATATTGGTGGTTCCCAGGTCCAGGCCAAGATACATGCGTTATACCTCGACCAGTTCTGCGCCGACGAGCCTCGCGACGGCGAGGAGTTGCTCGCGTGCGTCGCCGAGACAGACGGCGTTGTGGTGTGGTCCGCCAGCCTTTGCATAGCGGGTCAGCCAGCCGCGCACGTCGCCGGGTGCCGGCAATATCTTGAACTGCGGCACGGCCAGCGTCGGCCGAGGCTCAAAAGGCACGATGCCAACTTTGCTGACGATGAATCGCCATCGCCCGCCCGGCCCCTGAACCAATGCAAACAGGGTCGCCGGGCCGGGCCGGAAACTCCACCGCAGCGCCAGTTGCCGCTTGCGGGTCCGCGTAATCGGCGACGGCCGGGCGACCATGTTCGCCTTGCGCCCCTGTTCAATCATGGCGACGTTGGCCTCGCCCATGTGGCTCATCAGCAGGCTGTTGCCGGCGAAGTCGATGGTGAATATCTCGCTGAACGTGGCGGGCGGGCAGAGCCGGTGCAGCAGCCACGCCCCGGCGGCCCCGATGACGTCGCCCTCTCCGCCGAAGCCAACGCCCTCGCTCATCATTCGGCTGGCGGCGACGAACGGGACGGTCTCGGTCCGTTCGTCTTCGCCGAAAGCCAGGAATTGGTAAGTAATCGCGTCCAGTTTGTTGTCGGCGACCATGCCCCGCAGGGCGAGCTCGGCCCGCGCAGTAGCATCCAGATCGGCCGGCGCCAGATCGACGGCAAGGTCGTAACTGCGGCGGTAGTCGTCGACCATGGCCTGCACATCCGACTCGGCGGCCGAGGCGGCTCGGCGGATGTATTCATCGACCGTCAGCGGGCAGACTGTCGGCCCCAGCGTTGCTGTGAATCGCGAAGGCTCGATGGCGAAATCGCCCATGCCGGGGAATGCGTACCCAAGCAGCCCCACTCGCAACCGACGTAGATCGGTCGCTGCCGCAGCGGCGTTGAAGAATCGGCCCAGTTCCGACGTAGCCCGGCCGTCGCGGACATGGCTGGTTACATATTCAAACGCCGCGCCCATCCGCGTCAGCACGCTGCAGAGGTCCTGCGTGCCGTGCACGCCGTGATTGGCCGTAAGCTCCGCCGGGCCGTAGTTTTCATCCACGGCCCAGAGTTCCTGGGTATTCCAGACGATCACCGGCAGGCCGCAGCGGGCCAGCGGCTCGGCCGTGTTCAGGCTGGGTGAATACGACAGGCAGACCACAAGAACCGCGTCAACCTTTGCCTCGACGAAATGGCCGATCTCCGCGCGGATGTCGGCTGCCGACGCCACGGCCCTACGGAATTCCACGTCGGCCGCGGGCGCCAGCGCCGGCAGCAGGCTTGCGCGGACCCAGTTCTCGCGATCTGCACGCAACTGCGGCGCAAGCGTGTCGTAAAGTTCCAGCATCAGGCCTAGCAATCCAACTCGTGGTCGTCGTTCCGCCATTTGCCATCCTTTATAACGCAACCGTCGCGTGATTTTTATGCGATTCCAGGGCGGCGGTAAAGAGCCTGTGGCTCAGCGCCGCCTCCTGCGGCGTGGCGCATCCGGCGAAACGCCCCGCCGGTCTGCCTTCGGCCAGCTCGTGCAGGAACGCCGCCCACATCTGGAGTATCGCGTCGGAGAATCCGAACTCGAAGATCGAGCCGGTGATGGTCTTGAAGGCCGTGTCCTGCCCGGTGTCTATCTGCTGCCAGGCCTGCACGCCGTTGCGGTATTCCATCACCTCCAGCCGGCGCGGATTCTTGGTCGAGAACCTCGCCGACATCTTCGCGCCCAGGATTTCAATGTACCACGTGTCTGTCTCGCCCGGCGCAATCCGGTGCGTCTTGAGCGCAAGCGGGAATCCGTCGGCGTCCGGGCTTTCGGCGGCCTCGCAGAAAAGCGTGGCGTTGTCCCACGTCAGGCAGGCCGCGCGCCCGCCCTTGCCGTCCGGGCGCTCGGTTACGATCTTGCTGAGGATGGCCCGGACGTTGCGAGGAATGAAGCCGGCCCTGAATGGAAAATGGCAGGCGTGCATCCCCAGGTCGCCCATGCATCCGTATTCGCCGTTGAACTCGATCATCCGCTTCCAGTTGATGGGCTTGTCGAGGTCCAGGTCCGACGAGTGGAGCAGGCCGCCGGCGACTTCAATTATCTTTCCGAACGCCCCGGCATCCAGCATCCTGGCGATCCGCTGGGCGCCGGGAAAAAACGGGAACTCGCTGCTGCACCGCACCAGCAGGCCGGGATGCGCGGCTATGGCTGCGTTGATCGCGTCGTTGGCGAGCTTGTCGATGCCAAAGGGCTTTTCGCCCATGAGATGCTTGCCGGCCGCGAGGATGTCGCAGTAAACATCCTTGTGCTGGTTGTGCGGCACGGCGCAGTACACCGCCTCCACGGACTCATCGGCCAGTATCTGCCGGTAGTCGGTCGTCGCCAGTTTTATGGACGGAAAATTTTGACTGAACCATTCCATCGGCTCGGGTTTGGCGTCACAGACGGCGACGATCTGGGGCCGGACCTTCATCTCCGGCAGGTGGCACCAGCGGGCGGCGGCACTGGCGAACTCTCGCCCCATCAGACCGCAGCCGATTATTCCAAAGCGGACGGTCCTCATCAGTATCCCATCTCCTTTTCCGTCTCGCCTATCGCCTCGTCGATGATGTTCAGGCCTTTGAGCAGTTCGTCATCGTTCATGATGATCGGAGGGCTGAGCCTCAATATGTGGCCGGCCGGTATCCACGCCAGGCCTCTCTCGAATGCCTTGGCGTAAACCATTCTGCCGGCCTCGTCGAAAGGCGCCTTGGTCTTGCGGTCCTTGACCAGTTCGATCCCCATCAGGCAACCTTTGGCCCGCACGTCGCCGATGATCTTGTGCCGGGCCTTCATCTGTTCCATGCGTTTGAGGGCAATCGCGCCGAGGTGGCGGGCGTTTTCGAGCAGATTTTCCTCCTCGATCACCTGAAGGCTCGCCAGGGTCGCCGCGCAGGCCATCGGGTTGCCGCCGTAACTGCTCGATGCGCTGATCTTCTCGAAGTTTTCCTTGATGCCTTCGCGGACTATGCACGCCGTAACCGGGAAGCCGTTGCCGAACCCCTTGCCCAGCGCAACCACGTCCGGCAGGACGTTCCAATTCTGCATGCACAGCCACTGGCCGGTGCGGCCGGTGCCGGTCAGAACTTCGTCGGCCATCAGCAGGATTTTTCGCTCGTCGCAGAATTTCCGGAGCTTGGGGAAGAAATCGTCCGGCGGGATGATCGTGCCGCCCCAGCCTTGGATCGGCTCGAGCACGAACGCGGCGACCTGGCCGGTGGTGCCATCCACAATTGCCTTGTCGTAGAATTCCAGGTATGCCTCGGTGTCGAGCGTGCCGTCGGCTCTCGTCCAGAGCGGCCGGTAGGTGTCCGGCCGCGGAAGCATGTAAAAGCCCGGCATGCGGGTCGAGGCGTACATGCCGTTCATGCGGCCGCAGGAAACCGCCCCCAGGCTCTTGCCGTGGAAATCCATGAAGCACGAGAGGAATTCCGTTTTGCCCGTCGCCGCCCGGCAGATGCGAAGCCCGGCCTCCACCGCCACAGTCCCGCTGTCGTAAAGCTGCACGCCGTTGAGGTCGCCCGGCATGACATCGACCAACTTGGCCATGAGAGCCTCTTTGACCGGCGTGGTGAAGTCGTGGCAGTTCATCAGCCGGCCGGCCCAGTGGGCGACGGCGGCGCTGATCTTGGGATGGCAATGCCCCAGCGTTGTAACGTAGATGCCGCTGGAAAAATCCAGGTATGTGTTGCCGTCCACGTCGGTCAGGGTTACGCCTTTGCCCTCGCTGAAGCAGACCGGGAACAACTTGACCTGCCCCGAAAGACCCTTGTAGACGCGTTTCGTGGCGTCGTGCATCTTTTTGCTCTTGGGGCCGGGCGGTTTGACAATCACATTGGGCACCTGCGACAGGTCTGCGCGGCACCAGTCGCGATCGTAGGCAACGTCCTCGAAACCGAGATACTCAGCCGATGTTGTATTTGCGGACGGCTTCATCTGCCTGCGCTCCTTTCCTTACCACGTCGCATAAAGCGGCCTGAAACGCGAACGGATTTTCCACCTGAATGGCGTTGCGTCCGAAAACCACGCCGGCCGCGCCGGCAGCGACTTCACTGGCGGCCAGTTCCAGAGCCGCCTTGGGCGTCGGCAGCTTTTCCGCCCCCAGCCCCAGGACCGGAACCGGACAGGCGCGCACGACCTCGGCAAATCTGCACGTGTTGAATGTCTTGATAGAGTCTGCCCCCAGTTCGGCCACTATGCGGCTGCCGGCCAATACGCTTTCGTGCAGTTGCTCAGGTGACAATTCGCCGTGCCGCGTGGGGAAATACTCGCCTATGACCGGGATGCCCAGCCTGTGCGCCTGGTTTGTCAGCCGGCTGAAGATTTCCACGTTGGCCGCGTCGCGATCCTCGCTGCCGGTCTGCAGCGTCAGCGACACCAGGGCTATGTCCATGCCTTCCCGCAGGGCGTCTTCGACGCCGTACGCCTCGACGCTGTGTGCCTGCGTGTACTTCCAATGGAAGCAATAAACGGTGTTCCAGTTCAGCCGAACAACCGCAAGCGGCCGCTTCTGATCGGCAAAGACGGGGAAGCAGTGTCGCAGCATCCCCGGGGCCAGCAGCACCGCGTCTACGACTGGGTTGATCTTCGCCGCGGTCGCCGGCAGGTCTTCCATCGCCTCAATGGGCCCGTCAAAAAGCCCGTGGTCGATGGCGATTACAACGCTTCTGCCGCTGCCCATCAGCCGCTTCAACCTAATTTCGCGTCCATCCATAAAAGGCTCCTGATATGTCAAACTGGAATTTTTAAACTACGACAACCTTTACTTTGTTTCGTCGCAGGGCCGCGACGATCTCTGCCGGGGCTGCCTTATCGGTAACCAGCACATCCATGTCGCCGACCGGCAGGTATTGCACCGAGCCGACCTTGCCAAGCTTGGAGTGATCGGCGACCACGACCGTTTTCTTCGCATTGGCCGCCATGTGGCCTGCCACCTGCGCCGCCAGAGGATCGTCTGCAAAGCTGCCGCGGGCCACGTCCAGGCCTTCGCTGCCCAAAAAGGCGAAATCGGCGCTCAGCTTGTCCAGCATCAATTCCGTGCCCGGGCCTACCAGGTCGGGGCTGCCCCGCCGCACCTGTCCGCCCAAAAGAACCAGTTCGATCTGCTCTCGCCCCCACAGCTCACTGGCGATTACGAGGCTGCTAGTCGCTATCCGGCAGGCGATGCCTCGCGCCACGATGGCCCGCGCGACCTCCAGCGTCGTCGTGCCCGTGTCGAGAAAAGCGGTCTGACCGTCCCCGATCAGCCCGGCTGCCGCCCTGCCGATCCGCCGTTTCTCGGCCAGCCGGCTGCGGCGCCGCTCGTCGAAGGCGAATTCAAACGTGATCCTCTGCGCCGCCACCGCCCCGCCGTAGCAGCGCAGGACCGCGCCGGAGTCCTGAAGCATCTTCATATCCCGCCGGATCGTCATCCCGTTGACGCCGAAACGGCCCGCCGCATCGGCGATGCTGAGGCTCTGCCTGCGGGCCAGTATATTCACCAGCTCGCGGCGGCGGGCGACGGCTTGTGCGGCGCTTCTGGGCATAATGTTATATTATGTTCAGTTCGTACATTATTGTCAACTGAAAAATGGAAAAATTTTAAAATAAACCGGCAGGCAGAACTTTTACCTGATAAATTTTGAGTCCCGAACAGAATGCCCCGCAGTCCATCGTAGTTATTCGGACAGGCTCTTACACCCGCGATCCGGCAAAACAGAAAAACTCTGGCTTAACAAGCCGATCTGAAGAATAATTATCGCCGACAGGCGATGTGCTGCAATGCGGATATGCCACGTGATAACCCGGCTGATAGTGGGCGGCGCTCAGGAAAACACGATCCTGAGCTGTGAGGGTCTCTGCGCACGCGGGCACGAGGTTATTCTCGTGAGCGGCCCTACGGTCGGGCCGGAGGGCAGGCTCGTCGGTCGGGCGCGCGGCGGCGGATACCGGTACGTCGAACTGCCGCCGCTGGTCAGGCAGATCTCGCCCGGTGAGGACCTTGCGGCGTATCGGGCGCTGGCGAGGCTGATCGGCGAGCTTCGCCCGGACATCATTCACACTCATTCGTCGAAGGCGGGCATTTTGGGCAGGCAGGCGGCGCATGATGTTCGGAGCAGGCCCGGCGGTCCGCGGGTGCGGATCGTTCACACAATCCACGGCCTGGCGTTTCATCCGTATCAGAATCCGCTGGCCAATTTTTTATTCACGGCGCTCGAACGGCGCGCCGCCCGGCAAAGCGACGCGATAATCAGCGTGGCCGACGCGATGACGAATCAGGCCCTTGCGGCAGGCGTGGGCCAGCGGCGGCAATACACGACTATCTACAGCGGGATGGAGGTCGAGCCGTACATGATCCGGCCGGCCGGGGCGGACAGGTTCCGCGAGTCGCTCAATCTGCCGGCAGACGCCATTTTGATTGCGCAGGTCTCGCGCCTTGCGGAACTCAAAGGCCACGACTTCATCCTCGAGGCGGCCCGGCGGATCGCCGACAGGCGGGTGCATTTCTGTTTTGTCGGCGACGGCTGGCTTGCCGGGCAGATAAAGGCCGCAATCGCCCGGTCGGACCTGTCCGACCGATTCCATCTGACCGGTCTGCTGGCGCCCGACCTGATCCCGGCCGTCATGCACGCCAGCGATATCGTTATCCACTGCTCGCTCCGCGAGGGTCTTGCAAGGGCGATACCGCAGGCGATGCTCGCCGCCCGGCCGGTCGTCAGCTTTGACGTCGACGGCGCGAGAGAAGTAATCGACGAGACCACGGGCGTGCTGCTTGCCCCGCGCGACGTTGCGGGCCTGGCCGCGGCGATTGAGAAACTCACAGCCTCGCCGCAACTGCGGCAGCAACTCGGCGCCGCAGGCCGCGAAAAATGCCGGACCATCTTCGACTGGCGCGTAATGGTCGAGCGGATTGAGCGGCTGTATGAGTCGCTCTTCAATAATCGCTGACGTTCGCCGGGACCTCGGCCTCTATGACCGTCCGGCCCGGCGTCGAGTCGATCCGCAGCGCCCCGCCGCAGCTCTGCGCCCGGTCGCGCATGGTATTGAGGCCCATTCCGCCGGCCGTGCCGCCGGGATCGAAACCTTTTCCGTCATCCGACACCGCCAGGATGATCCTGTCGTCCTTCCGGGCCAGGCTCAGGATAACGTGCCCGGCCTGGCTGTGCTTGAGCGCGTTGGCCAGGGCCTCCTGGGCTATGCGAAAAAGCTGAATTTCCTGCCGCGGCGCAAGCCGCATCCGCTGGAGATCGCCCGGGCAGTCCAGCCGTATCCTGCCGGCCGCCTGGGCGTCATGGATCATCTGCGCCAGGGCGTTTGCCAGGCCCAGCGATTCGAGCGTAGGCGGATACAGCCCGTGCGATATCTGCCTGATCTCGCGGATCAGCGACGTGCAGTTTCCGGCCAGGTCCGAAAGCGTCCGGCCGACCGGGCCGTCGCCCAGGCTGCTTTTCCCGGCCAGAATGGATTGCAGCGAAAGATTCATGGCGATCACCTTCTGTCCGATCGAGTCGTGCAGGTCCATGGCGACCTGCCGGCGCTCGTCTTCCCGCGCGACGAGCAGCGTGCGCCGGACATCCTGCAGTATCCGCTCCATCCTGCGCCGCTCCTCTATCTCGGCCTCCAATTCGCGGTTGGCGCGGGCCAGTTCGGCGGTCCTTTCCTTGACCCGCTTTTCGAGATATTCCTGTCCCTTCTGGAGGGCGTCCTGCGCGTTTATGAGGTCTGTTACGTCCAGCAGCAGTCCCAGCGAGGCGGGCTGGCCCTGCCAGTTTATCTTTATCGCGGAAATGTGGACCCAAACGACCTGGCCGTCCTTTCGCACAAGCTGAAATTCATAACGCGACGGGGCAGGCAGACCCGCAAGTCTGTCATCATGATATTTGCGGACCATTTCACGGTCTTCCGGATGAATTATTTCCATGGGGTGCATGCCGGCGAGTTCCTGCACGCTGTAGCCGGAAATTCTGGATGTGCTTTCGTTGGCGAACAGGAATTTGTCTTGTCCTATCACCGCCACGCCCTCGTAGGCGGTCTCGATCAGTTGCCTGTATCTTTCTTCGCTCTGCCTGACCGCCTCCTGCGCCGCCCTGCGATCGGTTATGTCGCGGGCGACGGCCAGAAACGCGGGCTTGCCGGCGTAATCGATCAGGCTGATCCGCAGTTCGACCGGGACGCGGACGCCGTCCTTGCGGACGTGGACCGACTCCAGTTCGGCCTTGCCCGTTTTGAGCACGGCATCCATCGTCCTGCCCAGCGTGCCCATCTCCTGGGGTGGAATAATGTCCTGAACCGCCATATTCAGCAATTCCCGCCTGTCGCAGCCGAGCTGCCGGCACGCGGCGGGATTCACGTCGAGGAACCGCCCGCCGCCGTCGCCGATGAAAATAGCGTCGCCGATGCTCTCAAAAAGGTCCCTGTGGCGGCCCTGCAGTTCGCCGATCTTCAACTGGTCTTCCTTGCGACGGGTTATGTCATACATCGAGCCGACTATGGCGGTCAGCCGGCCGGCATTGTCGAAATGAAGATTGCACCGATCCGCGACCCAGCAATATCGCCCGTCGGCGGTCATTCGCCGGTATTCGACCGCCGCGGTTGCCGCGCCGCCCTTATGCGCTGCGGCACCCCCTTCCAGGAACTTCTGAAGCATGAGCCTGTCTTCCGGATGAATACCCTGCGACAGTTCGTCGAAAGATTTTCCGTTGAAGTATTCGGGGGCGAAGCCGAGTATTTCCCGCACGTTCGGGCTGATATATTCAAAATGGTTTTTCTGAACGTCGTACTTGTAGAGGATATGCCCGGAGCTTTCCAGGGCGGCATAAAATTCGGGCGGAAAATTCCGGCCCGCCGGATGGTCAGGGCGGATCAGCCGGGCCGCCAGAAGTGCCACGAATATTACAAAGCAAAGAACGGCGACTGTCGTTGCAACTATCACCGCTCTGTAGGTCGCCAGGTCCGGCATCGGCTGTGTCATGGTATAACTTCGGACGAATTCACAATAAGCCGACCCAACCAGCAGCATCAGCAGTATCGCCAATATGCGTATGAAAATTCTCCGTTTTGAAGAGACGTTGACAGGCATTATTTCTTCTCCGCTGGAAACATACTCTCGAATTTCAACGCGGCATCCCCGCATTTACATGCGGGGCTTTAAAACAAATCCGTCGGCGAACCGATCATAAAGCCCCCTGCGCCAGCAGGGGGATGTTTCATATCATTTTAACAGCAGAAAAATGACAAAGATTAAAATTACAACTTCGCAGGCGTAATATTAAAAGCCTGCTCCGGCGGGTTTTGTGCAGCCTTCAAACCAGTTCGGGCGGACGATAGACGAACGCCGGCCTGGGGCCGTCGCGGGCCAGCCAATCATAAAGGGCGATCATCTGTTCCGCTACCGTCTGCCATGCGAAACGGTCCTGCACAAATTTTCTGCCCGACCGGCCCATTTCCGCCAGGCCGGCGTCTGGCATCGACATCATCCGGCTGACGCACTCGCGCAGCGACCCTCCTGGCCGCCCGACGGCGACCAGTCCGCAGCCGGTCTGTTCAAGCTCCTGCCAGGGCGAAGACTCGTTGACCACGACCGGCCGGGCGGACGCGAGCGCCTCGGCCGCGGCCAGCCCGAAGTTCTCGCTGGCGCTGGGCAGCACGAGAAACCGGCACGCGGCCAGCAGGGCGAGCTTTTCCTGACCCGCAACCTGGCCCGTAAAGACGACGCTGTCCGCCGCGCCAAGGTCCGCCAGCCTGCGGCGGAGCTGCGCGGCGTGGCCGTCCTGGTCTGGCCCGGCCAGCACGAGCAGCCAATCGCGATCATGCCCGGCGGCGGTCCGCGTCAATTCCGCCCAGGCCTCGATGAGTTCGACCGTTCCCTTGTGCGGGTGCAGCCGGCCGAGAAACAGGACGATTCGCCTGCCCTTCATCTCCGGCCAGCGGACCTCGAGAATTTGCCTGCCGCGATCCTCGTCGCAGTCCTGATATTCAGCCAGGTCCAGGCCGTTGGGCACAACCGCTATCGCCCGCGCATGCGGCTGGTACATCGCCGCGTGCCGCGCCTCCAGCATCGAGGCCGCGTGGATGCAATCCGCCGACGCAAGGGTGCGCCGGGCGAAAACGGCGCCCGCGACGGCCTTTTTCCAGCCGGACCTTCGCAGCGCAGCCTGCTGCAAAGAACCGCGAGGCGAAATCACGTGCGGAATTTTCAGCCGGGCTGCCGTCCGTGCCGCAAGATAATTGATCGGCTCCCACAGCCCGTGTGAATGCAGGACGTCGGCTCTGCCGCATGCCGAATCGAGCGCCCTGCCGTACCCGACCGGAACGGCCAGCCGCAGCGGACGGACGAACATACATCGCGATCTGATTACCGCTACCGACGGGTCGGCCGGAAAATCCGGACCAAGCGATTCAGTTGTATCCTGCGTGCAGATCGCCGGCCGATGTCCCTGCCGGGCCAGCGCCTCGCACAACCCGACGACCGACCTGGCCGGCCCGCCGGTCGATGACGCGATAGACGTTATCGTGTGGACAATTTTCAGAGAACCGGTCCGATTCATTATCGCCCCAATAAATTCGTGGCACAGCCGTCCCGGCCGTGAGAAGCTGCGAACGTGCATGGGCGAGACGCCCATGGAACACACGGGCAAGATGCCCGTGCCACGAAAAAATCAGTCCGGTTCATAATAGTCTTATGGCCCTGATCTTATCCAGATACAAACCCAGGACCACCAGTCCCAGCGGTTCGCACCACCGGGTGTTGGCCGGGTTGTCGATGAACTCCCGCCAGATCGCCTCGATGCCCCGCGGATCGAGCAGGCCTGATGATTTCAGCGACGTTATCGCATCGCGGCAGAGCGGCCGCATCGAGGTTCGCATCCAGGCGTCTATCGGCAGGGCGAAGCCGGTCTTGGGCCGCCCCAGCAGCCGGCGGTCGAGCAGGTCGGCCATCGCAGAGCGCAGCAGAAATTTGTTCGGCCTGCCGTTGGGCAGCCTGGTGCGGCCGGGCAGCGGAAGCATCAGGTCCAGCATCCGCCGGTCGAGCATCGGCACGCGAATCTCCAACCCGTGGGCCATGCCGTTCGCGTCGGCGTCGCGCAGCAGCGTGTTCCGCATGTACAGACGCGACTCCAGCATGCTGACCGTCCAGACTCCATCGGCCGGATCAATCTCGATGCTCGTCTCGGCCTCGCGCGGCAGATGTCGCCGGCCGTCCGCGCAGGCCGATCCCTTCAGGCCAAGCCTGGCCAGGCTGTCTTCGCTGAACACACGCCTGCAATGCAGATACGCAGCCATCAGGCCGCCGGACAGCGGCGTGTCAAGGAATTTGTGCCTGCGATACTGTGGCATTACCGCGGACAACATCGCGATGAACGCTTTGGCGGCCGGCCGGCCAAGCTCCCCGGCGATCTCTCCCGCGCGGGCGATTAACGGTGCGCGAAAGAACGTGGAGTATCCGCCGAACAGTTCGTCGCCGCCCAGACCCGACAGGGCCACCACAATCCCGGCCGATCGGACGGCCTTGCTGATGATGTACGTGTTCAGCCCGTCGATTGACGGCTGGTCGATATGTTCAAGCCAGCATCCGCAGTCGGCCAGCGCCTGTTCGGCGGAAAGTTCGATCAGTTCGTGTCTCATGCCCAGCGACATCGCCGTTTGGGCCGCCGGTCCGCTCTCGCTTTTGCCGCGCCGGCCCGAAAAGCCGACGGTGTATGCCCGCAGGTCCGGGCTGTGCTTTTTCGCCAGCGCGGCGATGGTCGAGCTGTCCAGCCCGGCCGACAGGAACACCCCGACCGGCACGTCGCTGACGAGATGATCTGCGACGGCCTGATCGAGAGTAGATCGTATTGCCTCCGGCAGGTCGCCCCCGCCCGCCCGGTCGTCGCGGCGAGGGAAAAACCAGTGTTTCACCGGCGGCTGCGCCCTCCACGAATCGCCTTGGGCCGTGAACTCCTGCCGGCAACCCGGCGGAAATGCTTTGACGTCCTTGAAAAACGTGGCCGGTTCCTGCACAGACCCGTAAGCCAGAAAACTTTCCAGGCCAACCGGGTCGATCTGCCGGTCTGTCAGCCCGGCCGCCAACAGCGCGCCTATCTCGCTGGCGAATGCGAATTGCTCGCGGCCTGCCGCCACGTAGAGCGGCTTGATGCCCATGGGATCGCGGGCCAAAATCAGCCTGCCCGCCCGTGCGTCGTAAAACGCCAGGGCGAACATCCCTTCCAGCCGGGCGAGACATTCCGGCCCCCAGCGGCCCAGCGCGTGCAGCAGCACCTCGGTGTCGCTGCTGCCGGCAAATCGCTGGCCCATATCGGCAAGCTCACGCCGCAGACGCAAATAATTGTATATCTCGCCGTTGAAGACGATGACGTTGCCGGTCGTCGGGCAGACCATCGGCTGATGGCCGGCCGGCGAGAGATCGAGTATCGCCAGCCTGCGATGGCCCAGCCCCAGGCTCGCCCGCCCGAACGGCAGGACGACCCGCCCGGCATCGTCAGGCCCGCGATGGCGCTGGGTATCGCCCATCTTCGCCAGCGCCGACTCCGCCGCCGGGGCGTCCTTCGTTATTATGCCGGCTATCCCGCACATGCTTTTGTCTCTGCCGTATTCCCGCCATGTCAGGCAAATTTCCTTGCAACGACCAACATATTCTGGGAAAGAACCTGCCCGGTAGTTCCAGTCTCCGCAGCCAACAACAAGCGAAATGGCGCTGTCAACAGCACCCATAAAATATACCTGAATAAGCTTTTTAAACCATGAATAAGGGGCTTGTCTTCAAAACATTCCACGCTATGGATGCCGCAGACTCTTAATGCCTGTCTGATTGACTGCGGGGTGAAACAGTTCTCGTGTGTCACATCCCCGTAGCGGATCCTCATCCCGAATATTCCTTCCGCGTTGGGAACATGTATTACAACCATTCCATTTGCTGTCAGCGATTTACTGACTTGATCCAGGCAATCGCAAAGCTCGACTTTGCTCAAATGTTCAAGAATGTCCATCAAAAAGATGACATCAAAAGCGTTTACTTTGTCTTTCAGAAAATCCATCATGTCCTGGCATCTGATTTCTCTTAACCCTGATTCATGCGCCAAAGCCACCTGCTGCGGTGAAATATCAACTCCTTCAAGATTGCAATAACCGAGTTTCTTCAGGCAGTATATCAATGCTCCATGTCCGCAGGCCAAATCAAGAATGGCAATGTCTTTCCTGTCCGGCAGGTGTTTCCTGATGAGTCTGGAAAAGTAGGGATAATCGCCGATATTCAGGCCGGTCTGCCGATTGATACCCGTTCCGGCTTGCCCGGTCGAGATGTAATTGTCATACAAACGCTGTTTCCAGTCTTTCATGCGGCCATCTTCTCCAGAGTCGCCAGCGCATCCTTTCGTCTCTGCCGAATTCCCGGTCCGCTAGGCCGGGTGGACCGCGGGTTCGGACCGGCCGGTGTCGCCGATCAGCCCGCCTAAAAACACATTATACAGTATCAATGCGGCGACCATCCGCCAGAGCAGGAACTTCGCCAGCGAAATGATATCGGACAGCGGAGCCTCGAAAAGCTGCGGCGCCAGCACCGACAGCACGAACAGGGCCTTCAGCGGCGAGACATTCTCATAATTGCCGATCGCCCTGGCGCACAGGCCGATTATCGCCCCCGTCGCCAGAGCGCCGAATATCAGCGGGATCATCCCGCCCAGCACCCAGAACGATCCGATTATGCCTATCGGCACCGACGAGGTCTCGGTGATTTCTATGCCGTACGTGGGAAGTATCTCCGTGTTGGTATAGTCGGCGCGGCTGGATATCACGCCGGGGATGAACAGCCGGCTGACGAGAGTCGTCATGAACCGGTACGGGTCGAAACCGATATAATCCCTCGTGTCCGGCGTGGTCGTTACTATCAGATGCGAAGCCTCGCAGAAAAGCCTCGTTGACGACCTGGCGCCGGTCGAACCCTGGGCCAGCACGTCCTTCCACTGGCCCATCGCCTGCCACCGCATCCCGAGGTCCTTGAAGCCGACGTCGCCCAGCACCTCGCGGGTGGTGTTGGTTATGACCAGCACGACCGGAAAGACCGCGATGATAAGCAGCAGCAGCCCCAGTTTTATCTTCTGGCTGACGGCGGTGAGGAACATGAACCCTATCGCCAGCCCGAAAAACGGATAAAAAGCCCAGGACCGGGCGTTGCCTATCATGTACACGCCAGCCGCACAGGCAAGGATGCCCAGCAGGATCATCAGGGCCAGGCGCGACATATACATGAACAGCGCGCCGGACGTTATGAACAGCCCGACAAGGTAAAGAAAGGCCCCCTGTGCCAGGTAATTCAGGGCCGAGGAGATCGGGAAAACCTGCGTGAAAATGTGCAGGGAGATCATGAAGATTGCCACAATCGAGACCAGCGACGCCATCGCCCTGGCCGATTCGGGCGATACGCGGTCCTCGATCCCCGGCACCGTCGTCTTGCGATGCCCCACGAACGGCAGCACGCCCAGCATGAAAAAGAACAGGAAGATCAGCAGGACAAACTGGAAATGGACCTGGTTTCCCTGGTGCGAATACGTGCTGTAGAGCGTCTCGTAAGCCGAATCGGGTTCGGCGATGGCCAGATGGATTATCGGCAGAGGCCAGGACATGGCGAAAAATCCCAGGAACAGGACCGGCACAATCGCCTGGAGACTGCACTTGCGGACCAGGTAGACGCACATGAGCGAGATGACCAGGCAATTCAGATAGGCCATCAGCACGCCGCCCAAGTGCTCCGGCCGCACCGAAACCAGAAACAGCAGCGGCAGCAGCACCGCCATAAAAAGCAACCCCCCCGTGAACCATCGCGTCATCGGGCGAGGGTTGGGCGTCTCGATCGTCTCAATCTGTGCCGGTTCTGCCATTGGCTCCGTCAGGCGGACCTGTCGGTCCGCCTCTGATATTTTATCGGACCTGCGCCCCTGTTGACTTGGAAAGATTTCTTCATATTTTCATCCATCATGCGGCCGTCCGCATCGCCCGCGAGGTGGTCAATATTGGGCGCGCGGCAAAACGTGTTGCCGAACGCCGACAGGGCCGCGTCTTCGTCGAGTCGAACGTGATCAAAAGGATGTTCATGGCTGTCATTTCGTCGTCCAGTAAATGTTGTCGCCCGGCGCCCAGGTGATGAACGGCCGGCACTGCATCAGGGCCGATATTTGAGTGGTGTCAGCCTCGATCGGCGGGATATCACAAGACTCTATCGGCACATAAAAATTCCAGCATTTGTCGTTGCCCTGCTCCCAGTCCACATCCTCGTCGAAGCAGACGGCGTAGAGCTGCCCGCACTGGCCGCAGCGGCTGATCCAGACCGAGTGATGGCTCGACTCGTATATCGACCGGACCATCTGGAGGGCCTGAAGGTCCGGCACCGTCAGCGGCTTCTTGTCCGCCAAATGGCATTGCATTGCGATTTGCCTTTTCCCTGCCCGTCAAAATTGTCGCCGTAACAAAGCAGGTTGGTATTCATGATTTTGGCCATAATAACCCTTTGCCGCATAAGTTCAACCATTGAAGTCGAAAGTCCAAACCCGAAGGGTTGGAAGAGAGTAGCCGGAGGCGTAAGCCTCCGGAATTCAGGCCCATTATGATTTGAGCCTCGACGAGGCGGCACAGACTTTCAGAAATTTCTGTCGCCTCTCCGAGGCTCTTTATCCTGGAGCAATCCGTACCGTAGGCTTACGCCTACGGCTACTGTCTACCGGCTCTTCGAGCCTGCGAATCGGTTGCTCCGAACCGGCGAGATATGGAACATCTGTTGCCCATCTGAAAAGGATTTATGGATTCCGCCCCGAATTCAGGATTCATTATTAACCAAACAGGCCGAAGATGATATTATACAGGCAGATACCAGTGCCTATCCGGATAGGCAACCAGGACATCGGTCTTATGGAAGTCAAACTGATACGCTTCAGTTCCGACGGCAAACGGGCGGAATTCCCCGTCACGGAGAGCATCGTGATCGGCCGGGCCGACGACTGCGGCCTGCGTGTCCTCAGCAAGAGCATCTCGCGCTATCACTGCGAAATCGCACTGGAGGAGGACAACCGGATCAAGCTCAAGGACCTGGGCTCGTCCAACGGGACGTTTCTGAACGGCAGGAAGATCCGCGAGGCGTGGATGAAGGCTGGCGACAAACTGACGCTGGGGCCTTTCACGCTTATCCTCCAGGTCAACGGCATGCCGCGGGCGATACTGGCCTCGTCGGTCGGCCTGGCGATCGCCAAGGATGACACATCAGGCCCGGTCGGCGGAAAGTTTTCCGACACCATCTCGGGCATTGAAGCCATCGAATCTCCCGCCGCTGCTAAACTCGACGCCTCGCGGGACGAGCAGACCCTCGCCGACCTGCTCAAGGAAGACCAGAGCGACCAGCCCCTGAATCCATGATACCCCGTCCTGCCGCCGATTATTTTCCGTTGGCTTTCGCGGCGGCGGCGGCTTTCTGGACCGCGGGTCTGGACACGTTGGCTTTCTGGGCGGCAACCTTGCCTGCCGCCCGCTGCTCCACGGCGAACTTGGCAAGTTCCGGATGGTTCTTCACGAAATCGGCGTTGTTATAGACCACATGCGCGGCGGCGGAGTGTTTGGCCAGCCATTCCCGGTTGCCGTACAGTTCCTTGGCGAACTCCGGATGCGCCCTGAGCCACAGGCGATTGGCGAAAACTTCCTTCGCGACTTCCGGATTGTTAAAGATCCACTTTTTGTTTTCGAGCAGTTTTTCCGCGATATCAGGATTCTCATACAGCCACCGCCGGTTGGCGAAAATGGCCTTTGCGCAGTCCGGATGCTCGGCCAGCCATTCGCGGTTTTCCCAGAGCTTGCGGGCGGCCTGAGGGTTTTCGTCCAGCCACGTGGAGTTGCCGATCAGTTGCGCCAGCACTTCCGGATGGTCCTTGAGCCACCCGATATTCGTGAAGTCGGCGCCGGGATGCCTTTTCCGGAGGTCTTCAAGGATCTGCTTTTCCAGCTTGTTGCGATGCTCGATCTCCTGCCTTCGCTGCGCCTTGCATTCGTCCAGCGACAGCATGCCGTCGCCGTTGGCGTCGGCGCTGCGGAACCTGTCATTGTCACGATAGAATTCAAACTCCTTCTGGGCGTCCTGCAATTCATCGACCGTCAGAAGGCCGTTGTGGTCGGCGTCGGCGGCGTCAAACCGGTCCCTGTCGTACAGGTCGAGGTAATTTTGGTTGATTTTTTGCTGGCCATCCGCCAGTGCAAGGCCGCCGAACGCGGAAATGGCCATGGCCGCCGCAATCCCGATAATCGCTGTTTTTGTGCCCGTTTCCATGATGTTTTCTCCTGAAAATGGTCTCTGCAACCTTTATGGTTCCTGCTTCCGTTTTTCCGAACGCCCGGGCCGATTGTTTTATTGCATGAAAAACCGCTATACTGGGGCGATGGCGAAGCTGGATTTGAAAATAGGCAAATTTCTGATCCCCTGGTGGTGCTGGGCCGGGCTGGTTTTTATCGGCCTGTGCGCCGGAGGATTCTTTTTCTGGCAAGGATATCTTGGCCCGCGGACCTGCCCGAAAAACTGGGGCATCGTCGAGCCGGGCAAAATCTATCGCGCCGGCCAGATTCACCCATCGCTTATCAGGCAGGCGCTTCAGCAGCACAATATCAAGGTCATTATTTCGCTTAACGCGTTCGACGCCAACGACCCCCAGCAGGCGGCCGAGGACGAGATAGCCAGGGAATTGGGGATCGAGATGATCCGTTTCGCGTTCAAGGGCAACGGCACGCCGGGCATTCAGCCCGGAGATGATGGCAAGGCCAGCACACAGCCGGTTCGCGACGGCAGACGGGCTTACGCGCGGGCCGTCGCCCAAATCGTCAAGGCCGTCAGGGCGGGCAGGCCCGTGCTCGTGCATTGCAGCGCCGGCACGCACCGCACCGGCGGAGTAATCGCCGCGTACCGCCTGCTGGTCGAGAAGAAAAATCCGGACGAGACTTACACGGAATTGCGGTCATATGGATGGGATCCCGATAAGCACCAGGTTCTGGCAGACTATCTCAACGCGAACCTGCCGGGCATCGCCCAGGAACTCGTGGCGCTCGGCGCGATCGACAGTCCGCCCGATCCGATTCCGGTTCTTTGCCGCCCCGACCAGACTCACCCGTGGATATGGCTGGTCGTCGGTCTGGCGATCGGCGTGGCGGCCGGCGTCGCCCTGATCCTGTTGATACGGCTTATCCGCCGGCGGACTGCCGCGCCTAAGGCCGGCTCGCCCGCTGTGCCCCAAGGCGATTCGCCCAAAGGCGCTTCGTCCGCCCCGCCGGAGGCCGACTGATTCGAGGTTCGCACGATCATGCCCGAGAGCATCACAAGACTGGCGCCATCTCCGACCGGAGCGCTGCACCTGGGCAACGCCCGGACGTTTCTCGTCAACTGGCTTTTAGCCCGGCGGTACGGCTGGCGGGTGCTCATGCGGGTTGAGGACCTCGACGGCCCACGGGTGAAAAAGGGCAGCGACCGGAAAATGCTGGACGAATTGGCCTGGCTGGGCCTGACGTGGGAAACGCCGGTCGTCTATCAATCGCAGCGTGCGGAATTTTATCGCTCCGCGCTGGAATCGCTGATAAAATCCGGATGGGCGTACCCGTGCGTGTGCAGCCGAAAGGACATCCGGCAGGCCGGCGGAGCGCCGCACGAGGATGACGCCGCCGAGGCGTATCCCGGCACGTGCCGCGGCCGATTTCGCGACGCCAGCGATGCCGCCGCGACAGGCAGGCCCGTCGCATGGCGGGTCCGCGTAACGAATGAGCCGATAGCAGTCGCCGACCGTTTCGCGAGCGTGAAAACCTATAACCTTGCCAAGACCTGCGGCGACTTCGTCATCTTCAAGACTGACGGCCTGGCCGCCTACCAGCTCGCCGTGGTCGTCGACGACTCGCAGGCCGGCGTGGATGCGATTGTCCGGGGCGACGACCTGTTGGAATCGGCAGCAAGGCAGATTCATCTCCGGCGCCTGCTGGGCCTGTCGCCTCAGCCTGCGCACTGGCATCTGCCTCTGGTGGTCGGACCCGATGGAAAACGCCTGGCCAAACGGCACGGCGACACCAGACTGGAATACTACCGCTCGCGCGGCGTATCTCCTGAAAGAATCCTCGGCCTGCTGGCCTTCTGGTCCGGAATCATCGACCGCAGACGCGACGCGTCCATCGGGGAACTGTCCGCCGTCTTTGACATCTCAAAGGTTCCACGCGAGAGGATAATCTTCACCCGACAGGACGACCAATTTCTCTGCGGCGGATAGTCTTTTTTGGTTCCCCTCCCAAAAACGCGGTGAATGAGACGTGATCCTGCGGAATAGCAACCTCCTGTTTAACGCTTTACGGCCACCGGCAGAAACCGGCAATGGATCGATTGCGGGAGAATTCGTCGGGCAGAAGCAGTTTCTCCGTACAATTTCGGTCCCGGTTTTGTCTCATTGCATGAATTTTCAGAAGGACAGCAATACCTTGCAAGTCCAGTGCGACCAGTTTGAAGGCTCGAAGAGCCGGCAGAAAGTAGCCCCGGGTGCAACGCAGTCCGCCGTCAGGCGGACGAAGCGAAACCCGGGGAAAACCTCCATCCGATGAAGTTTCAAATTTTCGATCCCGCCGCCGGCAGACGGGGCTTGACTTTCAAATGCCCCGGCCAATGATCCTGGTCGATGCATTGGCCGGTGGCACCCTCAAGCGAAACGAAGTGAAGCTTGGGGGTGAAGTTTTTGAAGGCGTCAATAAATTAACCGGCACCCCAAACTCTGCTTCCGGCTTCGTCAAGACTACGCCGGACAAGCCGCTTCGTTTGAGGGCGCCGCCTGCCGCATTTATCCTTTGCAGCAACAGAACAATGAATTGGCCATTCTCATTGGACGTGGTATTCAAAAATTCTGCCGCTTCTGCCGTGGCGCAAACGGAGATTTGGAAACTTATTTAATGACGATCTGTCCCCAGGTTGCGCTTCGGACGGTTGCCGCCGTCCTCCGCTTCACCTGGGGCTACTATCTTCCGGCCCGTCGGGCCTCAACCGCGGCGACACGGAATTCGCAAGGTAGGGGGAATTGGGATTTACCTGTCGCCACGCGCGGGTGCCTCGATTTGTTTGCACTATGCTACACAGCCTGCAAGCAGGCTGTACCGCCCAATGTCCCGCACTGTGCTTTCGGCTTCGCAAATGCTGCGCCGGACAAGTCTTGCCCCTGAAAAGTCAGGAAAACAACAAAAGCCACGGCCGGGACGGCCGTGATGCTCATGGGCGAGACGCCCATGCTACGCCTGGCCGGCCTTCTTCTCCGCCCAGACCCGCAGGATTTTTTCCAGAAACATCCGCGTGCTTTCCTGCCAGGTCGTCCATTTGAACTGTCCCGGCGGCGGGGCTTTCAGAAAATTTTCCTGCTTGAGGCATCGGATCAATAAATCCGCAAGTTCGCGGGGCGAGAAGAGGGAAAAATAAGTGCAATACTGCCCGCCGACCTCCCGATGAACCGGGATGTCGCTGGCCAGAACGGGCAGCCCGCGGCTGAGCGATTCGATGATCGGCAGGCCGAACCCCTCGGCTACCGAAGGGAAGACCATTGCCCGGGCATTTTCGTAAGCGAAGGCGACCTCGGCGTCGCCGGCGTCGTTGAACATGAAAAGGTTCCGGCCGAATTGCGGATGTTTTCTTATTCGCTCGACGAGCGGCTCGCACATCCAGCCGATCTTCCCGACGATCACCAGCCGGGCGTCGACGCCCTCCTTCCAGGCCAGGTCGAAGGCGTCCAGCAGAAACGCGTGGTTTTTCCGCGGCTCCAGGGTGCAGACTATCAGGAACGGCCTGCTTCCGCCGCGGAATACATCCTGAAAAACCGGCCGGACCGCGCCCGACGCCAAACTGCCATGCAAGTCCGCGCCCAGCGGAAAGACCTCCACGCGGGGCGCCCGCGGCGAACCCGTGTTTTTGCTCATGTAGCGGAGAAAATCGTCGCGGGTAGCGCCCGATATCGCCATGAAGAAATCGTGATGCCCGCACGCGCGCGACAGCCAATTCCGGTAGACATCCACAAGGTCCGGATAAAAGGAGCCGGGAAACCGGACGGGCAGCATGTCGTAAAGAACGGCGGCGACGACGGCCCCATTTTTTCTGAGCCGGGCGATGTAATCCCAGGGGCACGCCTTCCAGCTTGAATCGAGCATGACGACAAGATCGTCGGGCGAAACTTCGACGTGCCCGCCGCGAGGCAGTAGCGACAAGACGATCTCCTTAGCCGTTTTCACGATGCCGCCGCCCAGCTTCAGGATGAAGCGGCCCGGGGAAGTCCGCGTCAGAAAATAATTGAAGCCAGGCGCTGTCCCGGCCGCCCGCGAGATCAGGGAGATTATCTTTTTTTCCATGCCGCCGGCCGGGCCGGACCCGGCAGATGGCAAAGAGCCGACGGCCTGAAATCCGTCCGCCCGGATGATCACGGGCTGGCATGCAATTCCGTATTGCTCGCAGAGTTGCGGTGCGTTCCGGACTATCCCGCGAACCACCCTGGCGATGCCGGTGTTGATCTCGTGAAGATATGTCCATGTGCACTCCAGCAGGATACGTTTGGGCCTGAGCCTTTCCGGAGGTGCATCGCCGCGATTTTCCTTCGATGCCGCCATTGCAGGATGAACGTTCCTCGCCGCGGTCAGTCTTCTTCCATGCCGGCGGGCCGGGGCCGGACGGGGAAGAACATGGAGAACTTCGCGCCTCTGTCCGGCTCGGACTCGACGAATATTCTTCCGCCCATGTCCATGACCATGCCGTGCACCATGGCCAGGCCCAGCCCCGGATTGTTCTGGCTGCCGCCGTGGAGCGGACCTTTGGTCGTGAAGAACGGCTGGAATATCTTTCCGAGATGTTCGGGCCTGATGCCGCAGCCGGTGTCGGCGAAGGTAACGACGATCTCGTCTCCGGCGGCGTCCAGACCGAGCGAAATCTGCCCGCCGGCCGGCATGGCCTCCTCGGCGTTGGTCAGCAGGTTGCCCAGAATCTGGTGCATACGGTTGCTGTCCAGCCGGACCGGGGGCGTCGGCTTGAGATCGAGCGCGAGCTTTATGTTGCGCTTGGCCAGAGGCCTTTCGATCAGCCGGGAGAAGTTTATCAGTATCTCGGCGCAGTCGGCCGGCTCGGACCGCCTGCTGTCGCGCTCGGCGAAGGCCAGCATCGCCTGCGTTATCCTCGCGGCCCGCGCGGTCCCGTCGGCGGCTATCTGAAGAGCCTTGCGCATGGCCGAATAGTCGCCGCTGGTCAGGGCGTGATCGACCGACGTTGTTATGGCGCCCATTATATTGTTGAAGTGATGAGCCACCCCGCCTGCGAAGGCGGCGATGGCGGCCATGCGGTCAGCCGCTGCCAGCCGCTCGGCCATCCGCCTGCTTTCCGTGCGGTCCGCCAGCCAGATCGCCGCGCCGACATCCCTGTCCTGGTCGTCGCGGATGGGCGACAGCACAGCCATCAGGCATCTGGTTTGCGAGTCCGGCAGCGGAATTGACATGTCAAACTGCGCCGGCTCGCGCCGGGCCATCGCGCGACGGAGCATCTTGTCCAGCAGGTTCCTGCAATTCTCGGGCACGAGCTGGTGGACGGGCCTGCCTACAGCGTCGAGCGGCGCAACGGCCAGAAGCATGCTCGCCGTCTGGTTGCAGCATGTAACGTTGAAATCGGCGTCCACCGCGACCAGGGCGACCTGGACATTCTGGAACAACTGGCGGCAGAAGGAATCCGCCGGCAGGCCTGTCTGATTCGGTTGTCCGGTCATATTTTCTGGTTTTTGCGCCGGCCGGCCCGATCGGGCCTGTCAGCCCCCGCGCTGAATCGGACGGGCTTTTATCTCCGGCACAATAATGTAAACGGTCTCCATGCGAATGTCATTCGTTTTGCGGGTGAAAAAGACCCCGCCGATGCTGTCGGACCTGGCCGCCTGCCAGCCGGGGCCTATCACGAGAAATTCTCCGGACCTCATGGCCAGATTGAAGGCCGTCTGGTCCAGGATGTGCTCCGCCGGACGGGTTATCATCTCCATTCCATGCGGCCCCGGGACGAACTGCGACTCGCGTTTGGCCGAGACCGCCTTCGGACAGAAAGCCAGTATCAGGCGGCCCGGGTCGTCCTGGTCGAGCCATGCGGCCAGATTGAATGAGTATTCCCCGGCCGGGTAGTCGGCCCCCATGAGCGTCAGGTCGCCGCGGAACATGAAAATGGTCTGAGGCTGGTCGTAAACGACGGCCGGCAGCGAGGTCCTGTCGCCCGGAAAGACGGTGCTTATCGAATGTCTCAGGGGCTTGCCCGCCAGTCGATTCAGGACCGCGGCAACCCGAGGCCAATTCTCGCTGGGCCCGACGCCGGCGCGAATTCCGTTCCTGCCCAGCAGGCCCGACGCCCGCCCGCTGACAGGTTCCTCGTCAACGTAGCTCCAGATGTCCTCCGACGAGCTGATCGTCCCGGCCGGCGCCTCGACGACGGTGGTCTTGAGCACTATCTCGAAGAGGAAGCCCTGCCCCGCGGCGATCTTCGACCGCTCGCCGCCGTCCTCCCGGGCTCCCGGCGATTCGTCGCCCGGGCGGGTCTGGGCCGCGGGATTGGAATTCGGGCCATAAGGCGGCGGACAGCCCGGCAGAGAAAAACCCATCGCCGCCAACGCGCAGAATCTCGCGATTTTCGTCGCTCTCTGGGATCCCGGATTGGCTGTTCTGGCGGGCATTTGTTGGTTCCATCCGGGGCCGGGGAGACGCCTAAAGCGAAACCCCAGCCTGGGTCGTCGGTTCGTCCGACTGGCCTCGGACAAGCTGTCCGATCGGCTTGTAGCCGTGCATGAACCGGCACTGGCAGACCAGCAGCACGATCAGGGCGAAAAGCGGATAGGCCGCAAACCGCGTGAAATAGAGAATCAACTGCTCAGGCGGAATGGCCCGGCCGGCCGTCCAGGAATTCTTCACGTTGCGGGTCTGCTCTATAAGGTCTTCCAGATTGAACAGCGCTCCCTGGGCCAGTTCGGTCGGAAACAGCTTGTACCACGGCATCAGAACGGCCAGGAGCACCAGCGACCAGAAGAAAGCGCTGATGAATCCCGCCATGTCGCCCAGGCGGCTTACAATCGACAGGTTGACGTACAGCAGCAGGACAAGGCAGAACAGGATGCTGCAGAAAAACGCCAGCATCCGGCTGACGTGCAGGCCCCACTTGAGCAGCAGGTAAATCTCGCCGGCCCGGACTTCCACGTTAGCCGCGGGCGGGACGGCCGGCATGCTTGTCGGCGCCGCCCTGGCTGAGAGCCTGTTCTGGAGCTCCGGGGCATAGTCGATCACGTCGAAGAAGTAAACCAGGGCGAATCCGGCGATCTGGGCCAGCATCACCAGCAGCAGCAGGCCGAACATAACATTCTTGGCGATCTTGGCAGTCCGGAACGCATCCAGATGCTGCTTGCATACCGTCTCGTTTGGCATAGTCGTTCGACCTTCCTTTATGTTATCGGCCGGGCGGATATGCTTCCGCCAGCCCCGCCGGGCCGACATGTTGGATTTTACATCAATCTGGCGGCTCGGGTAAAGGCCTTTGTCGCCGAGCGAATCGTCCGATCTATCAAGGCCGGGCCGTGGCGGGCCGAGATGAACCACGCCTCGTACTGGCTGGGCGGCAGATAAATGCCCTGATCGGCCATGGCGTGGAAGAATTCGGCGAAGGCGCGGATGTTGGAGCCTGTGGCGTCGGCGTAGTTGCGGACCGGAGGCCCGCGGAAGAAAACCGTCATCATGCTGCCGACGCGATTGACGCAGATTTTGCCCCGCAGGCCGGCACTGGCAGCCGCACGGAGCAAGCCTGTTTCAAGCCGCCGGCCCGCCCGCTCGATGTCGGCGTAAACCCGCCTGTTTTGCAGCAGTTCCAGCGTCGCGATGCCGGCGGCCATAGCGACCGGATTGCCCGAGAGCGTCCCGGCCTGGTACACCCTGCCCAGCGGGGCGAGATTGTCCATTATCTTGGCCGGCCCGCCGACCGCCCCGACCGGCATGCCGCCGCCTATGATCTTGCCCAAGGTAGTGATGTCGGCCCGAACGCCGTAGAGTTCCTGCGCCCCGCCGCGTGCGAGCCGAAAGCCCGTCATCACCTCGTCGAAGATTAGCAGCGCGCCGTGCCTGTCGCACAGTTTCCGCAGGCCGCTCAGGAAACCTTTCGCCGGCGCGACCACGCCCATATTGCCCGCCGCCGGCTCGACCAGCACCGCCGCGACCTTGCCGCGGAATTTTTTCAGCAGCCGCCCGACCGCATCGGGATCGTTGTACGGCGCGGTCAGCGTGTCTCTTGCCGCCCCGGCCGGCACGCCCGCGCTGCTCGGTATTCCCAGCGTCGTCGCCCCGCTGCCGGCCGCAACGAGCAGGGCGTCAGAATGTCCGTGATAGCATCCGGCGAACTTGATTATCTTGTCCCGCCCCGTCGCCCCGCGGGCCAGACGCACCGCCGTCATCACCGCCTCGGTCCCGCTGGAGACGAATCGCACCTTTTTGACCGACCCGAAGGCCCGGCAGATGAGCGTCGCAAGCCGCGTCTCGGCCTGGCAGGGCGCGCCGAAGCTGCTGCCGCGCCGGACCGCTGACGCGATGGCCCCCACCGCCGCCGGATGCGCATGGCCCAGGATCGCCGGCCCCCACGTCCCGACGTAATCTATGTAACGATTGCCGTCCAGATCGTAAACAAACGGCCCGGCCGCCCGCTCGATAAACGCCGGCCCGCCCCCCACCGCCGCAAACGCTCGCACCGGCGAATCCACCCCCCCCACCAATACCTTGCACGCCCGGCCGAACGCTCGAACCGATTTGTCTCGCCTCATATTCATGGCCGAATAATACCTTTTCATCCGTTGTTTTTACACCCCAAGTCTGTTGAAAAAAGTCCATTTGGCATAAAACCGGCCACGCCACCCGCCCGAAGAAGAATCTCCGCGCGGAAAAGATGAGCAAGCGGGCCGTAGCTCTTTGCGGCGACGAGCTGGTCGAGCATGCCCAGCGCGGCGGTCAGATTGCCGGCATCCATGGCCGAAGCGGCATCGTTCATGATCTCATAATACTTGTCTTCCATTTCCGCAAGTCCCCGACTTGGACAACGCATGGACCGCCGCCATGAGCCGTTTTATTTTTTCGGAAGCCTCTTTGCCGCTTTTTCCGGCAGATAATTTTGGCGGGAGACCACTTTTTTACCTGACTTTGCCTCCAGTTCTTTTCTGGCATTTCCCGCGACTGAACCGCCATCTACCGCGGCCCGCTTATTTTCATCAAATCCCTGCGTGTCGCGGTTACGGGTGATTTCGGTAGTGGCGGCCTCGCCCAACATTGAAAAAATCAGCTCAAGGTCGTTCATGTGGTCGCGCAGATTCTGGCGTTCGAGGCCTTTGAGCCTCTTGTATTCCGAAGGTGTTACGCCGAAAGCGGCCTTGGATATTTCGGCTGTGAGAATGGCGTAATCTTTTTGCTCGGCGACGCCCCGATTTTTCCATTCGTCCGTCAATTCCTCGCGAATGGCGATGGACCGCATGCGCTTTTCGATCCAGTCGTCCGGATATCCCTTGGCCTTGTATATCGCGCGGGCACGTTTGGTCGCCAGTTCAGGGTCTTCTATTTCCGCAATGCGTTCATAGCCGACCTTGGCCAGCCAGCGCTTGAACGGCTCGGCTTTGGGAGAGGGTATTGTCTGGATTATCCGGAAAACCGTCTCAGTATCCGCACAATCCGTTGTTCTGGATTTCCCATCCGGCGAAATCAATTTCAACTGTCCGATTTTTTCGGACACTTCAGAATAGCCCTCTTTTACGAGCTTTTTCTTCAAATCGCTCCAATATTTGCGAGGCCGTCCTGAATCCGTTAATGCCTCAACAATATCAATTATCGAAAACCACCATTCATTATTGTGAATTGTTTTTCTGATTTCTTTGCCCTTAAACAACGCTATCTGTGTGGATTGTCCAGCCATTATTTATCCCTTTCCTTTCCATACATTTCAATCGCCCAAAGGGCTCCAGAAAGTTCGCATCCATTAACTTGTAAAAGCATCATGGATTGGCGCCATTTTTATTGATGCGGCTTTGGCCGGAGGTCCGCAAATCATTTTTGAATCCATCAATAATTCCTGTCAGCCATTCCACAGGTAATATTCCAGGTTTTCCATCGTACAATTGCAATTGTATTTTGCCTTGTTCATCCTGATAGATACGGGCGCGATACAGTTCATCTTGCCTGAGTTCCACGTGTAATTCATGATCCCGAGCAGGATCCGTCATAATCTCCGCGGTCCATTCCATAATATCTCACCCTTGATTTTGTGCTAAATATGTGACTGGTTTACGCCTTTATAAAGATATTGGCGTTTTGGTCGAGATCTTCGGGCCGGATTTCGCGGCGATTGTGCGAGGACATGTACGTCATGGCCATTACCTCGTGCAGGACCAGGGCCTCCCGGCTGCTGGTGGCGGTTTTGACCTGGCCCGTGCCGCGGACAGCGGCGGCGAGTTCCTCGTAGATGATGGTGTCGGTCTTTCTTCCTTCCTTCCAGTTGATGCGGTGCTCGATGTATCTGCCGGGGGCGCCTTTTTCGGTGAGGAAGCGGAACTCCTCCGTCC
The DNA here is from genome assembly GCA_016235825.1 of Planctomycetota bacterium. Taxonomy (GTDB): domain Bacteria; phylum Planctomycetota; class Phycisphaerae; order SM23-33; family SM23-33; genus JACRIL01. The sequence continues at coordinate 21,075 of JACRIL010000102.1, read as the reverse complement.
TGCCGGACCGCAGGTGCATGCCGCCCTTGTTGCCCAGCATCATGAGGGTGTTGGTGGTCCAGTCGTCGAAATATGCCATGTTCGCCAGCTCGAAGGTGAAGGTGAGCTTGCCTTCCGTGCGGGCCATAATCAGGGCGTGCTCCTCCACGTCGTAAGGGACATCGCTCGGCAGGTCGTAGGGGAACGGCCGGAACGTAACGGCCGAGACGGATGTTATCTTCGGCCAGCCGGTCAGGTGGAACGCCCGGTCCATGAAGTACAGCCCCATGTCGGCGAGTATGCCGCCCAGTGCCTTTTGGCTGTCGGCGAACCAGTGCGGCCCCGTGTCCACTCCGCTGCGGCCGCGCATCCGCCAGTGCTTGCTCTCGACGCGATAAATGTCGCCGAATTCTCCGTCGTTGACGTACTGCCGGACGGTCGGGGTGTCGCCGCCTCGCATCCGGCCGGGCGTGAAGTAGGCGCCTTTGCCGGACGATTTTTCGGCCGCGAAGATGGCGTCGAACTCCTTGAGGGTTCGCACCACCGGCTTTTCGCAATAGACGAACTTTCCGGCGTTGAGCGCGGCCACGGTCTGCCCGGCGTGAAACACCGGCGGCGTCAGGACGGACACAACGTCCACGTCGGCGTCCCTGATGGCCTCTTCAAAACTGGTGACGACTCTGGTCCGCTCGTCGCCGAAGTCACGTTTCATCTGCTCGGCCCGGCCGGCGTCCACGTCGCACAGCACGCCGATGCGATATCCGGCCTCCTTCATGCAGCCCAGGTGCATCTTGCTTATCGAGCCGCAGCCGATGACCGCGCCGGTAGTTTTCTTCTCGCTCATGGATATGTTCCTTTTATGCGGACGCGGCGATGGCCTTCTCGACCACCTCGCGGGCCTTTGCCAGCGGGGCAATCAGGTCGCCGTCCACGATAGACTCGAATGTGAGCGAGCCGTCGAAGCCCGCCTTGCGGTAGATTCCCAGCAGACGCGGCATGTCCCAGCCCAGGAGCGAACCGTCGGGATTAAAGCCGCGAATCTTCAGGTGCGAGGCGGTGGCGTAAGGGGCCATGACCTTGAGATTCTCGTAGACGCCGTCGCGTGCCTCCGGCGTGCAGGCCGGGTCGAAAAATTTGGGGCAGCCGTTCGACGGGTCTGGGCAGGCCGTCAGACGTTTGCTGCCGAAACGTTTGATCAGCCCCGCGATCTCATCGCCCTTCATGAAGATCGAGTTGTGGTTCTCGATGGCCATGTTCACGCCGGCCTTCTCGGCCACAGGAATGCATTCCTCGATCCCCTTGAGGGTCATGTCCTCAAGGCGTTTGCGGTCCTCGCCCTCTACGTAATAGCCGGTGAGCATGCGGATGTTGGGCACGCCGGTATCGCCGGCCAGCCCCAGCCACTTCTTGATGTACTCGATGTTCGCCAGCCGCCAGGTCTCGTCCTTGACGTAGGCGAAGTCGTTGAAAGTGGCGTAGCTGTGGATTTTCAGCCCGCATTTCTTCGCGTAATCCAGGACCTTCTTCAATCCCTCGACTGTGTCGGCGCCTATGTCGGCAACCGGCATGTTGGCCTTGCCCGTCATGATCTCCATGCCCTTGAACCCAGCCCTGGCGGCGATGTCCATGGCCTGGAAGATGTTGAAAGACTTGTCCTGCTTGAAACGCTCGCGAAAACTCCAACTGTGAACCGCGACGTACATGTTGTTCTCCTTTCCAGGGCCGGGAAAGGCCGGCCCGTTCAAAATGGCGCGTGGGGAAACGCAGGCCGGCATTATACCGTTTTAATCGCGGAATACACTATTTTTCAGGGACATCCCCTCAGGAACGAATCCGGCCGGCGCCGGCGATTGCCCGCTTCCAGAGCGACGAGATCGGCGCGGCGGCTTGTTGAATCCGCGGAAATACATACAATATCATCCGGCGTCCGGGGCGAACCCGGACGGAGGTTAATCCGGGAATGGCTGACTGGAAAAACAAGCGCGTTCTGATAACCGGCGGCAGCCGGGGCATCGGCCGGGCCTGCGCGGAACTGCTGGCCTCGCGGGGCGCCACGGTCTTCGTCAACTACGCCAGCAACGACCAGGCCGCCGCCGAGACCCGCGATGCCATCCGCGCCGCGGGCGGCCGGGCCGAACTGGCCAGGGCCGATATGGGCGACGGCGGGGCGGTTGAATCAATGTGGGCGCGAGCGACAGCCGACGGCCCGATTGATTCGCTGGTGCTCAATGCCGCCTACCAGAAGAAGGCGACGGTCGATCAGACCGACCTTGAACTGATGGAGCGGACGTTCCGGATCAACGTCATGGGCAACTTTCGGCTGGCCAGGCTGTTCATCGGCGCCCGCCGGGCCGCCGGGGGCGGCGGAAGCATCGTGATCCACAGCTCCAACCAGGGCGAGTTGGTGAACCCGACGGCCTTCGCCTACGCGCTGACCAAGGCGGCGCTGAATCACATGGTCAGGCATCTTGCCGTGGCCTGCGCGAAGGACCGCATACGAGTCAATGGGATCATCCTGGGCTGGTTCGACACCGAGGGCGAACGCGAATTCTACTCGCCCGAGATGATCGCCGCACGGGTCGCCCGAACGATTCCGCTGGGCCGGGCAGGTGAATCCGCCGAGGCAGCCAGGCTCACGGCGTTTCTGGCCGGCGACGACGCATCATACATGACGGGAAGCCTGGTCCGCCTGGACGGCGGATTCGCCCTGGCGCCGGATGTTTCCGTCTGAGAATCTAAAAGGCTCATGTTATGCGAGCAGGATTCGAGCATTTTGCCTGGAACAGTTGTTTTCAGCCCGACAGATGGCGTTTGATAGTAGCCCAGAGTGGAGCGAAGTCCGCCTTCAGGCGGATGAAGCGAAACCCTGGGAAGGATCTTTGCATTCAATCGCCCGCAAGGGGCTCGAATTGTATGACGCCGGATACCCCGCCCTCCGCTTCACTCCGGGACGGGGCTACTGGCAAACGCCCTAACGGGCTGACAGGATGGACTTGTCCACCACGAAATCTGAACAATATTCAACCGCGTTTTTGGATGAAGATTGAAAAATAAAAAAGGTTGACTCGCATGTTCAAAGAAAAACTTGCAGGCAAGGCTGTGCTGGTAACCGGCGGCAGCAGCGGCATCGGCCTGGCCGTCAGCACGATGCTCCGCGAGTGCGGCGCGACGGTCGGCGTGTTTTCCAATGATCGCGGGCAGCTCGACCGGATGGGGCCGGGCTTTTTCTGCTATTGCGGCGATATCCGCGACGGCCGGGCCGTCCGGGAGGCGGCGGACGCCTTTGCCCGCCGGGCAGGAAAGATTGACGGTCTGGTGAATTGCGCGGGCGCGTCGCGCTGGTGCGGTCTGATGGCCATGAGCGAGGAATTCTGGGACCTGATCTACGATGTCAACGTGAAGGGCACTTTCCTGGCGATCCAGGCGGTCGCTCGCCATATGATCGAGCGCAAGGCCGGAATTATCGTGAACGTGGCGTCTATGTCGGCCCTCAAGTCGGGCATGCCCGACGCCTCGGCCTACGCCTCCAGCAAGTGGGCGATCGTCGGCCTGTCGCGGAACCTGCACCTGGAACTAAAGCCGCACGGCATCCGGGTCGGCTGCCTGTGTCCCGGCTCGACGAGGACGCCGCTGCACGAAGCGGCCGGCTCGCCGAATATCGACGAGATGCTGGACCCGCGCGACGTGGCCAGGGCCGTGCTGTTCATGCTGGCCGCCCCGCCCAATGGCCACGTTCAACTGCTGGCGATGCCCGCCATGTTCGAGGAGTGGCGGTGAAGGCGGTCGTAAAACACACGCGAGACGGCAAGGCCTTTTTCCGGTTGGAAGATTTCGCGGAACCTCAACTGCAAAATCCTGGTGACGTCAAGATCCGGATAACGGCGGTCGGCGTATGCGCCTCCGACGTGCACGTCCTGCACGGGGCGATGCAGATGCCCGACGGGAACGTGGTCGGGCACGAATTCAGCGGCGTCGTTGAGGAAGTTGGTCGGGCCGTTCAGGGGTTTGCGCGCGGAGATCGCGTGGTGTGCGAGCTGGCCGTCGGAAAGTGCGGCCGGTGCGAGATGTGCCGCAGCGGTCATTATGAATTTTGCCCATCCAAGCGGCCGCCGGGATGGGCCTCGCAAGGCGTCTATGCCGAGTCAATTGTTGTCGCATCCGACCTGCTTCACAAAATACCCGACGGCGTGAGTCTTGAAGTTGCCGCGCTGGCAGAGCCGATCGCGGTCTGCGTTTACGGATGCCTGGAACGCGGCGCAATCGCGCCAGATGACGCCGTCGTCGTGTTTGGCATGGGATCCATCGGTCTGCTCACGCTGGTTGCGATGAAGGATTCCGGCGTGAAGAACATTCTGTGCGTGGCCCCGACCGGCAGGGGAAGGCGGAGGCTGGACCTGGCCGCGGAACTGGGCGCGTCAGCCGTGGCGACGCCGGAGGACGACCTGTCGGCGGCGCTGGAGCGCATTGCCGGTCGACGAAAGGCTGACTGCGTGGTGGACTGCTCCGGCTCGCCCGATGCGATAAACAAGGGGCTAAGCCTGCTCCGCAAGGACGGCAGATTCGTGGCGTTGGGGATCGCGCCCGGCCGGACCATCCCGTTTGACTTCAACACCGGCGTGCTCAGCGCGCTGCGAATAATCTTTTCCTGCACCTCCAGCCGCTCGTCCTGGCTGAGGACTCTTAAGATACTGCAGCGCCAGCACGCGGGCCTGGAAAAGATCATCACGCACCGGCTGCCCCTTGCCCAGTGGGACAAGGCCTTCGACGCACTCGAAACCCGCCAGGCAATCAAGGCCGTCCTGTATCCATGAGACGCTCCCGTCGATAGATAATTTTCCAATGCCCGCAAATCCGGTGGCACCCTCAAACGAAGCGGCTTGTCCGGCGCAGCCCTGCGAAGCTTCAGCGAAGCAGGGGCAAAGCCGGAAGCGGAGTTTGGGGGTGCTGGTTATTTTTATTGATGCCTTCAAAAACTCCACCCCCAAGCTTCACTTCGTTTCGCTTGAGGGTGCCACCGACTGTGAAGCTGCTTCGATGAGGAATTATTTTTTGGCCGTCAGGCGGTGGCGCAGGTAGGCGTCGATGAATTCCTGGATGTCGCCGTCGAGTATCTTGTCGGTTCGTGGGCTTTTCAGATCGGTACGCTCGTCGCGGACGAGCTGGTATGGGTACAGCACATATGACCGGATCTGGTAGCCGAAGGCGATCTCGCCCTTGTCTCCGTAGAGTTTGGCCAGATCGGCGTCGCGTTTGGCCTGTTCGCGCTGGAAGAGCTTGGCCATCAGCATGCTGCGGGCGGTGGCGCGGTTCTTGTGCTGGCTCCGCTCGTTCTGGCAGGCCGCGACGATGCCCGTCGGGGTGTGCACCAGCCGCACGGCGCTGGCCGTTTTGTTGACGTGCTGGCCGCCGGCCCCGCTGGCGCAGTAGGTGTCCTCGCGCACATCATTTTGCCAGTCGATCTGGATTTCCACATCGGCCAGTTCCGGCAGCACGTCGACCGATGCGAAACTGGTCTGCCTCTTGCCCTGCGCATTAAAGGGGCTGATGCGGACCAGCCGGTGCACGCCGCGCTCGCATGAAAGATATCCATAAGCATATGGGCCGGTTACGCGGAGGGTTGTCGAGCGGATGCCGGCCTCCTCGCCGTCGACGCGGTCCACCTCCTCGACGGAAAAGCCCGCCCGCTCGAAGAATCGCAGGTACATCCGAAAGAGCATCGAGGCCCAGTCGCAGCTTTCGGTCCCGCCAGCCCCGGCGTGGATGGAGAAAAAGCATCCGCCGGCGTCGTGCGGCCCGGAGAGCATGGTTTTCAGTTCGATGCGGTCGAGTTCGGCCGCCAGTTCACCGGCCTCGCGAGCGGCGTCCTGCAGGTCCTGGTCGCTGGCGGCCTCGACGGCCAGCTCGTGCAGAACCTTCAGGTCGTCCATGCGGCGGGTCAGGTCGGCTATCGGACTCAGAACGCCCTTGAGAGCCTTGAGTTCCGCCACGACCTTCTGGGCCGATTCCTGGTTCGACCAGAAATTCGCCCCGGACATCTGCTCTTCCAGGGCCCCCAGGCGTTTTTGCTTGCCGGGCAGGTCAAAGAGAGTCCCGGGTCGCGATGATCCGGGCGCTGAGGTTTTCGATGTCCTGTTTGACTGCCGACGCTTCTGCCATTTTTCATGTCCCTTTGGCGGGGAATGATATCCACAGCCCGCCCCGGCCGCAACACAAGAACTGTTTTCGCACAAATGAGTTTGCCGTTTCCGACAGCCAGGCGAAAAAAAAGCCCACGGCAAGCCGTGGGCTGATGCACAGAGGTGCATCGTCCAAATTGCCCGGGCGTCCGCCTTTGTGCCGGTGGCGGCTGCTTGAAAGACCCGTTATTTCAAGTGGGCGGCTGGCTGTCGCCGGAGCAACACGCGCTTGCCTCCCGAAACGGGCGTATCGGCCTTTCAATCTAACCGCCTGTCGGACACGGCAGAAACCCTGAAGCGTATTGTATTCTACGCCGCAGCCGGCCGCCTGCCAAGAGGGACGAAGAATTTTTTCGACGGGTTGTAAAATGTGCCGCCCTGTCCGGGCTTATTTTTCCGGGGAGGCCGGGGCGGTCTCCGGCCGGGTCGCAACGGACATGAACCGGTCAAAGCCGGGCGTTGACAGGATTTCGTGTTTGTCCGGCCCGCCGACGACGATCATCGCCTCGATGCCGCTGCCGGCCGGGATGAGTTTGAAACCTTCCTTGCCCAAAATGCTCAGCGGCTTGGACCAGGCCTCGGCCGTCATGGCGTCGGGCGCGACGACGACGGCGCTTGGCGTCCTGTCGGCAGTTTCGCCCGTTCGCGGATCGACGATGTGGCTGTACCGTTTGCCGGCGATCTCGATGAATTTCTCGTAATTCCCGCTGACGCTCAGCGAACCTTCCTGAATTTCCAGCACGCCCATCAGTTCGCCGCGCGGATTGAACGGATTTCGCACCCCGATCCGCCATTTTGCGCCGTCGCTCCGCCGGCCGAAACATCGTATGCTGCTGCCGCCCAGATCGACCATGCCCGCCGGCACGCCGGCCTTTATCAGCGACTCGGCAAGGCGATCCACCGCGTAGCCTTTGGCTATCCCGCCCAGGTCCACGCCGGCCCGGTCGTCGAGCTTGACCGCCCCGCGCTCGGTGAGCGTGATCTTTTTCCAGCCGGCCAGCGCGACGGCGCCGTCGAGTTTGCCGCGGTCGGGCAGTTGGCCCGCCTTGCCGGCCTGGCGCCATGCGGCGATGATCGGCAGGCACGTTACGTCGAACGTGCCGCCGGATTGTTCGTGGAATTTCCGGCTGGCGAGCATGATCGCCATGACAGGCTCGGAAAAGGGCGTCTCGCGGCCGGCGGGGGCCGCGTTAAAGACCGAAATCTCCGACTGCGGGCGATAGATGCTCATCAGGCCCTCGAGCTTCTGCAACTGCCCGGCCGCGTCGGAAACCAGCCCGTCGAACCGGCCTTCCTGGCCCGCCGGCAGATACACGGTCAGCCGGCAGTCGCATCCCATGACCCGCTCGATCAGGGCGGACAGGCGGACCGGTTCGCCGTCAGGTCTGGTCGCGGCGGCGGAATCGGCGGTTTTGGACGGAACTTCATTGCTGGCGGATTTCCGGCAGTTGAGATTGAAGATGGCGCCGGCCATCAAACACGCCGCCGGCAGCAGGAGCAGACGGACCAGATGCCTTTGTCGGACCGGCACGGCCTATTTCCTTGACCTGGCCCGGCGGGCAGGCGAGTACGAGGCCGTTATGATCGAGTGCATCCCGCCCCGCGGCGCGAATTTGCCTATCACGGTCATCCACCGCGGGCGGCACGCCGCCGCAAGATCGTCGAGTATGCGGTTGACCACGTCCTCGTAAAAAGCCCCGACGCCGCGGTAGCCCTGAAGGTACAACTTGAGGCTCTTGAGTTCCATGCAGAGCCGGCCGGCCACGTATTCGATCTCGATCGTGCCGAAATCCGGCTGGCCGGTCTTGGGGCAGACCGACGTGAACTCGGGCGCCACGTGCCTGATAATGTAGTCCCTTTGGGGACGCGGGTTGGAGAATGTCTCGATCTTCGGCATCTGTATGCTCCAGTCATGCGGAAAAACCGCTCAACTATTGTCTTTACCCGCATTTTTCCCTCTTGGCAAGATCGAATCATCCCGGAGGCATCCGATATGGCGATGCGGCGGCCAGGTCAGTTGCCCCAGCGGAACCCGGGGAATAGTCGCCGTTCAGAGCATTTCAAAAGGTGCGATCACGCCACGGCAGATGATCCCAAATCCCGGAACGCACAGGCCAATATCTTTCGATGAAAAATTAGTCGATTGTAGAGAAAAATAACACCTTAACCTGACTTCGCCGGACAAGTCTTGACCGAGTATGGTTTACCACCCTAATGGGTAAATGCCCCGACCAAAATCATTGGCTGGGTGTTTCTTGATACAGGTTCTTCTGCCGTGTCGCGAGCGAATATTCAGGCATCCATTTAATGGCCATCATACCCCGGGTTGCGCTTCGTCCGCCTGACGGCGGACTCGCTGCACCCGGGGCTACTATCTGCCGGCCCTGCGGGCCTTAAACATGGTTACGCTGAATCCGCAAAGAACTCAGAACCTGGTGCAACCATTCCCCCGTTCTGCTTCGCTCAGGGGCCGTGCTACTTTCAAACGCCCTGTAGAATCTGATCTATACCCAATCAAATATTTTTTAGGCGAGAACCGCAAAGCTCATTCTTTGTCTTCCCGCTTGTAAATCATGCCATCCAGCTCCACGCTATAAGCTTTTTCGTCGATAAAAATGATTCCTCCCTTCTTGCCATAACTTATATACTCTCTTGAAGGGGATCGGAATTTTAACGGCGAATCGCATATCTTTTTGAAGTTGCGGAGGTTGTAACGGTCTTTTGCCTGAATAGACGAGAATTGATTCAGCGGCTTCTCGGCATCTTCTTTTTTTATATCGAGCGTAATGGACACTTTGAATTCCATATCCAGATCCAGCAACATTTGGCTTCCCTGGAAGACAAGGGTACCCGGCCCCGTTTCCGTCAATTCGATCCGGCCATCAACGTATCCTGCCTCAATCCAGATTGAGTCGATGCGGTCATCATGTAAAGATTGGGGGAATTCCAAAACAATATATGACAGCTCAGTTTCGGCCCAATCGATCACTCCGGTCTGCTGGACAATCCTGAAAAACCCCATCGGAATTCCACGTTGAGCGATCATCCTGGCTATTCCGAGATAATCTTCCTGTAAACCATACCACCCTATTTTCCCATATTCCTCTATCGTCGTCCCCATAACGAAGCCTCGATCAATTGGGCCGTTGAAATAATGATATACGCCACCCAGAAGCCTGGGGCCGCGCGGCGTCTTGCGAACCATCCAGAATATCGAGGCGGCTTTATCATTCTGTTTTAATTCAGTTACAAGCCAATCATCAAAAGTCGCGACAAAGCGTTTGAATGGAGGGTTGCCCAACTCGCAAGAAATATCGCCTATAAGAAACGCCTTGCTGTAGTCGGCAAGAAAATTAAATACATTTGAAGAGTATACTTTGGCCTGCGTTATCCGGGCGTTTTTTAGGTCGATCCCGGTATCCTTCAGGTCGTCGCATACTTTCTTAAAAGATTGCAGGGTTGCCTTTCGTACCTCATCCGTCCAGATCGCTGCCGCCTTCTCAGAATTCGCAGGTGTCGACGGCGGGACATACCAACTGTCTTCTGTTTGAAAAACATAATCCTCCGGCCCGACAAAATACGGCTTGAGCAAATCAGGATTTTCCTGTCGGCATGCCTCCAAGATCGTGTCCGGAAGGTCCATTTTTGGCGTAGTATCGCCCGGCTCGGTACATCCGGTAAGACAATATCCCAAACTCAAAAGGATTGGAATGATATGCCACATTGACTTCCCCGGTTGTTGCACGCGGTATAGCATATCAGCGTGACCTCCAATTCTCGCAACATTTGAACGTCGGATGAATCTTTTTTATTCCGCCGGCAGTGCGGCGATGGCATCGTCGGCGCCCATAATAAACAGCACATCGCCTGATTGAATCACGACGTCGGGCATCGGCACGGATAGGAAGGTATCTCTGGTCTTTTTTGCGCCTTTGGACCCGGTTTCCTCGGTCTGCCTTTTTATGGCTGTGATGTTCACCCGGTATTTCTTGCGCAATTCAAGCTGTTCGAGCGTTTTGCCGACGAAGCTTTCCGGCGCGGCGATCTGAACCTGGCTGAACCCCTCGGCCAGTTCCCTGCGATCTATGAGGCCCGGGGCGGCCAGTTTGCTTTGCCAGCGTTCGGCCGACTCGTTCTCGGGATTGACGATGTCGTCTGCCCCGATCCGGCGGAGGATGGCGGCCCGGACGTCGGTGGTGGCGCGGACGATGATCCTCGGCACCTCGAGTTGCTTGAGGATAACCGTGGTCAGCACGGCGGCCTCGAAATTATCGCCTATGCCGACTATCGCGGCGTCGACCTTGTCGATCCCCTGCGCGCGAATGGCCTCCTCGTCGGTGCTGTCCATGCAGATGGCCAGCGTAACGCGGTCGCGCACTTCTTCCACCAGCGGCCGCTCTTTATCGACGGCGAGCACTTCCGCGCCGCCCATGGAAAGAAGTTCCGCCAGCCGCGAGCCGAATCTGCCCAATCCTATGACTGCGAATCGTTCCATAATTCATCCTATGATAACATTTTGGCAGGGATATTCATACTTCGCTTTTGCCGCCTGTCCGGCAATGGCCAGCACCAGGGCCATCGGCCCTATGCGTCCGAGGAACATGGCGGCCGTCAGGACGAACTCGCCGGCCATCTCCAGCCGCATGGATATCCCGGTTGACAGCCCCACCGTGCCCAGCGCGCTGCACGACTCGAACAAAACATCGATCAGGCTGTCCTTTGACATTATGGTGCACATCACCATCGTTACAATTCCGGCCGTCAGCAGGTACACCAGGCCCAGGACGGTCGCGTGCCTGATGGCGTCCTGCGGAATCGCCCGCTTGTACGCTTCGACCTCGTTTCTGCCCCTCAGGGCCGACCAGATCATCAGCATCAGTATGGCGAACGTTACGGTCTTGATGCCGCCTCCCGTGCCGGCCGGACAGGCCCCGATCACCATGAGGAAGCACATCCACAGCTTGCTGCCGTTTGACAGGGCCGAGCAGTCGATGGTGTTGAAACCGGCGGTCCTGGCGGAGACGGATTGGAAATACGCGGCCTGAAGCCGTTCCCCGCCGCTCATCTGCATCCAGGCGGTCTGCGGGTCGGGCCTCATGTTGCCTTCCGACGTTCGCGGCCTGGTCCGGCCCGGCTCGACCAGCATGAACACCACCGCCCCAAGCACAATAAGTATCAGGCTGGTCATTATCGCCAGGTTCGAGTGGAGCGACAGGCCCGGCCGGCTCAGATCGGCGCTGTTGCCGACCGTCTTTGTCCTCAGCGAGTGAATACAGCGGGACGCGAGCGATTTGAAGTATCTGCCGACGTCCTGAAGGACCGGGAACCCCAGCCCGCCCAGGACGATCAGCGGGGCCAGCACGCCCAGCACCTGCCAGTGATCCCGCAGGGCCTCCGACCAGACGACGCGGCTGCCCCTGGCCCCGGTCATGATGCCGTCGTCGTAAGTGCTGAATCCGGCGTTGCAGAAGGCCGAGACGCTGTGGAATATGCTGTCCCAGGCGGCCCGTGCCGGACCGGGGGTCTGTTCCATTCCGGGCGCGCCCTGCGGGGCGGCGAACATCGGATACATCAGCACCGCCCCGACGGCCTCGATGGCCAGCGTAACCCCAATGATGAACGCGCCCACCCGCGCGACCTGTCCCACGCCTTCGGCTCCGAGCATCTGGTTGAGGTTGTCGGCCCCGCGAAGCGACATGCGCTTGCCCGCCAGCATCGCCAGTATCGTGCCGAACAGCATTATGCCCAGCCCGCCCAACTGGATGAGTATCAGTATTACCGCCTGTCCGAACGGCGTGAACCGGCTGCCGGTTTCCGTGACAGTCAGGCCGGTTACGCAGGCGGCGCTGACTGCGGTGAAAAGCGCCTCCGGGAAATGCCACGTCGCGTAGTTGCCCGCGATGGAGGCCGGAAGCATCAGCAGGCCCGCGCCGGCAAAGCAGAGGGCGGCGAAACTGGCGAACAGCAGCAGAATCGGACTGGATATCTTGCCGGCGACGCGAAGGTTGACGCTCAGGGCCTGAAGAATCAGTGAGATCAGCATGTAGGCCTGGGTTATTATAAGGTAGAGCGCGCCGGCCGATATGATGTTGCCGTAAAAACGCCAGCCGATCATCAGCACCAGCGCCGCAAGGGCAATCAGGGCGTAATCGGCCCAGTTCTCGCGGAAATATTCCCTTCTTCGCCTGGCCATCGCCAGCCGGCCCATGCGGTCGGCGACGTAGAAAAACACGATGATCCCGCCGGCCCATTCCAACATGTCGCGGTCCACCGGCGGATTGGGGCCGGGAAAGCCGTGGTAAAGGACAAGAACCGCGCCGGCCGCAAGGCTCAGGCACAGAACCAGCATATCCATCGCGATGACCGGCCATCGCGAGCCTCGAAATGTCTGTGTTATCGTGTTCCAGGCGAACATGGTTGAAAAATCCCGATGCCTTACTTTTTATTCTTGTAAACGGCCTTGGGGTCGAACAGGGGCTTGCCTGTTATCTCCAGCCGGCCGTCCGGCGTCAGCCTGCGGTAGAAGCACGACCAGTAGCCCTCGTGGCAGGCCGCACCGTGCTGCTCGACCTCGATGACAAGGGCGTCCATGTCGCAGTCGGTGAAGACCGCCTTGACGTCCTGCGTGTGGCCGGATTCCTCGCCCTTCATCCAGTATTTCTGCCGGCTTCGCGACCAGAAATGCGTCTTGCCCCTGTTGATCGTGTCCAACAGGCTGGCCTGGTTCATCCATGCCATCATCAGGACCTGTTTGGTCCTGTGATCGACGATGATCGCCGGTATCAGACCCGACGAGTCGTACTTGAGTCCTTTAATTGTTTCAGATAAATCGCTCACCTGATTGCTCCTGTGCCGGTTGATCCGCCGCGGCATCGCGCCGGCCGGCGGGGTTTCAGACGCTCGCGGATTCTACATGCCGCCCCGCCGCCGGTCAATTGCAAGCGGCTTTTCCCGGCCGGGCATTACGCAAACTCATTAAAAAAATCTTTTAGTCTTGCCGATGAAGTGGTTATAATCCCGGGGTATCCATGCTTTCCGGTTCAGGGAAGCGAGGCATTTTATCGCATATTGCGAGAAGGAGCGACTCATGAGTCGGTTGGCGCTGGTCTGTGCCGGTCTGATGTTGGCGGTTAACGTCCTGTCTTCGATAGGCTGCTGCGAGCAGGAAAAGAAGGACCTCGCGGCAATGACCGAGAATCATAACAAGATGTCTGTCGCGAAGACCAATATGGAGAATCAGTTTATCGCCGCAAAAAAGGATCTTCTGAACGCGACGGCCGAAAGGGACGGTTTGCAGGCGGAGAATACCAGCCTGAAGGCGCAACTGGCGAACAAACCCCCCGAAGGACCCAAACCGCTGGGACCGGATGAAGGCACTACAGGCTGGTCGCCTCATGCCGCAGGCGTGCAGCGGAGTCTCGAGGGCGACGTGCTGTTCTCCTCCGGCCAGGCCGCTCTGACCGCCGCCGGCAAGAAGGAGCTCGACAAGATCGCCGCCGATCTGAAAGGCAAATTCGCCGGCAAGACCGTCCTGATCTACGGCCATACCGACAACGACCCGATAAAGAGGACCAAGAACCTCTGGCAGGACAACCTTGACCTGTCGGCTAACCGCGCGATGGCTGTTTCACGGTATCTCATCGGCCAGGGCGTTGCGGCCGACCGGATCGAGACCATAGGCATGGGCGAGCATCACCCGCTGGACAAGGCCAACAAGTCCAAGAACCGAAGGGTCGAGATTGTCGTCATTAAATAGACATCGCTGAGTTGGCGCGAAGTCGCAAAATTTAAAACGCATCACAGGCCCACGGGCGATCAAACCCGTGGGCCTTGAGTTTGTGGAATGGTCCGGGCAATTCAGATGTCGTGGATAGCGATAATAGATTACGGGATGGGCAATCTGCGAAGCGTGCAGAAGGCGCTTCAGCGGGCCGGGGGCGATGCGCGGATAATCGCCTCGCCGGCCGGCCTGGCCGGGGCGGAAAAGATCGTCCTGCCCGGCGTCGGTGCATTTCGCGACGCGATCGGGCGGCTGCGATCGGCCGGGTTCGACAAGCCTCTGATTCAGGCGGCCTCCGGCGGCGCGCCGTTTCTGGGCATCTGCCTGGGTCTGCAACTGCTGTTCGACGTTTCTTTCGAGGACGGCAGGCACGCAGGGCTTGGCATCATTCCGGGGCAGGTCGTGCGTTTTGATTTCTCCAGCCTGGTCGGCCAAAGGCTTGCCGTGCCTCATATGGGCTGGAACCGGATATCATGGAACGGCTCGTGCCCATTTCTTGCCGGGCTGGAAGACGGCCAGTACGTCTATTTCTGCCACAGCTATTACGTCGTGCCGCGGGATGAGCCGGTCGTATGCACGAAAACGGAATACGGCCTGAATTTCACGTCCTCGATTTGCAGGGGCAATCTCTTCGCCACGCAGTTTCACCCCGAAAAAAGCCAGTCGGCCGGCCTGCAAATCATGCGGAACTTCGTCGGGCTTTGAGAAAACCACAACTATTGGCTGGTTTTGATCCGCTCGGCGACACTGGACCGGACATCCAGCGTCCGGCTCATACCGCTGAGCCTCAGCTTCTTCATTGCATTCTGTGGCGATTCGTTCATGTCATTCCTTTCACGATCAGGCGGTTTGAAGAACCGCGGTCTCCTGACGAATGGACGCCCGCACGATGTGCCGTAGCTCGACAGATCGCGGATAATCTCATGCTGCTGCAGGAACTCGAATTGTTCCTGCCTGAACCGGCCATCTGCTGAATTATAGTTTTCCCGCCGGCCGCGTGCCAACCTCCCCCGGCCTCGTCGCGGCGGACTTGAGCTTCGCTATCGCTGCCTCGTAGAATTGATGCGAAGTCTTGTCAAAATCATTTTTATATGCGTCTTCAACTGCATTTAATGCGCGAGGATCGCCAAGTTCGCCAAGGGCGACTGCCGCGTATCCTTGAATAAAATGATCTTCATCCCTATCCTTTGCCAAAGCTTGCATGAGAGGCTCAAAAGCTTTTTTGTCACCCAGTTTGCCAAGAGCTGTTACCGAAGCATATCGGACATTCCTATCAGCATCCTTCTGCATTGCCTCAATCAGTGGTTCTAATGCTCTTGTGTCGCCCAGTTTCCCAAGGACTTCAGCTGCATGTCGTCGGACATACCCTATTTCATTTTTCTGCAATATCTCTATCAACGGTACAGCCGCTCTTTTGTCACCAAGTTCATCAAGGGCAATAATTGAATACCAACGTACTTGTGAATCTGAATCATTCCGCATTGCCCGGATCAGCGGGTCTACCGCCCTTTTGTCGCCAAGTTTAGCGAGGGCGATAGCTGAGTGGCAACGAACCTCTGAATCTGAATCCTTCTGCATTGCCATAATCAGCGGATCTACCACTCTTTTGTCCCCAAACCAACTAAGAACGTAAGGTAAAAATCTTCAAACTTTTAAATCATGTTCTGTCTGCAGTATCTGTATCAAGGGTTCAATCGACCTTGCGTCTCTGATCCGACCGAGGAATTCGGCAGCCTTATAGCGTATATCGTTATTCTCGTCTTTAAGCATAGAAAGGAGTTCTGGTGTGGCAGCAATACCGATAGCTTCAATTTCCTTGACTATAACGCTCTCTTCCCAAAACATCATTCCATCATCTCTTCTGGATTTTGGCTTTTCGCGGATCAGGAAATCCAGTTTCATTTTCCTGAGGATTCTTTCTGTCCTTGTGTCCGGGTATCCTGCGGCTTCGTAGACAAGTTGGCGGACCTTGCGGTCGACGGCGGTGGACCGCCAGTACCAGCAATAACCGCCGGAGCCGCCGGCCAGGACCAGCAGGACGACAAGCCAGGTTATCTTTCGCCTCCGGGACATGAGGATATTATACCACGAATCCCATTCAGGCCATCACAAGGTTGTTTCCTTTGAAGATGAATTCCTCGAAGTTCCTCGAACGGCACGGCGTGCGGTTCGATCCGGACAAGGTTTGGGAATGATGCCGATTTCAATCGCCCGCAAGGGACTCTGAACTCGGCGCAACCTTTTCCCCGCCCTTCGCTGCGCTACGGACGGGGCTACTTTCAGCCGCCCTGCGGGCTGAAAACAGTTGTGCCGGGAAAATCAACCGCCTTCCGGTCGTCGACCATTTGCGACAAGCATCATCATGGCAGGGTGAGTGAACCGAGGGTTGCCGGGACAGGCGAGCCTGTGGCGGCGGGGCAGGATATCTGAATGCCGTCGAGCCTTGCCGCGGCCAGGACGGCCATGCACACGGCCCGGTACGACCTGATGCCACAACCGTATCGCTCGACCGTGTAAGTGCTGCACGGGGACATGAGCTTTCTGATTTTTCCCGCCAGCGAAATGTTCATGGCCCCGCCGCCGGAGAGGATTATCTCGTGCGGCCTTTCGGTCAGGCCGGCCAGGGCCTTTGCGATCAGCATCGCCGAACATTCGGCTACGGTGGCCAGCAGATCGGCCCCGTCGCAGGCGTGCTTTTGGGCGGCGTTGAGCACCCGCCAGACGTGCGATGCGCCCCATTCGTTGCGGCTGGTGGTCTTGGGCGGCGGAAGCTGGAAGTAAGGATGCGACATCATTTCGTTGAGCAGGGCTGGGTTGACCTTGCCGGCCGAGGCGATGCCGCCGTCGTGGTCGAAGGGCCTGTTGAACAGCTTGTGGGCCAGGTCGTCCAGCAGGCAGGTGCCCGGCCCGACGTCCCATGCCACGACATCGCAGGCCTGTGCGGCGGCGGGCACGAAGGTCAGCGAGGCGATGCCGCCCAAATGGACGACGGCCCGGCTGAGCGTCTCGTGCCGCATGAGTATCCAGTCGGCCCAGGCACAGATCGGCCCGCCCTGTCCGCCTGCGGCGATGTCGCATTTGGAAAATTCCGCGACGACCGGCCTGGCGATCTTTCTTGCCACGATGGCCGGGCAGCCGAGTTCCAGGCCCGCGCCCGTCGGGCGGGATATGTCGGGCGGGATGTGCGCGATGGCCTGGCCGCTCATGCCGACGGCCGAGACGTCCTGTGCCTGCACGTCAGCGGCGGCCAGCAGTTCCTCGGCGGCCGACGCGAATGCCTGGCCCAGGTCGCGGTCGAGCATGGCAAGACCCACCGCCACGCCCGACGGGCCCAGCGAGCCGGCCTGACCCTGGTTTGGCATGGGTTCGCGCGGACCGGCGCCGAACATCAGGACCCATCTGCGGGCCTGATCTGGCAATTCGTGGTGAATAGCCAAAACCTGCCTGACCGATATCGCCTCGCCGGCGCCGACGACGGACGCCAGGGCCGCGTCTATCCCGTCGGCGGCAGGCCCGCTGTACAGCCCGATAAAAAGGCGCTCCTCGCTCACAATCTGATTATCACCGGTCAGGCCGGGCCGGGCAAGGCCTCAGCCGAATTCGGAGCGGCAGAACCGGGAAAATGAACAAGGGAAAACGAATTATGCTTGAATTTCCGGCCGTCTTTGAGATAATCACAATTCTGCTGGCGATATGTGCCATTCATCATTCATAAAGAATTCTGCACTTTTTTTAATAAACATTCAAAGAGGACAGGCATGAAAAAGTTGAAGTTCGGCGCGTGTCTCCCGCCATTCGGCTCTTGCGCAGACCGGTATTGTCTGTCGGGCTACGGCACAAACAGGACCGTTCCGGAGATGATCGCCCTGGCGTCGAAGGTGAAGGAGTTGAAGGGAATAGAGCTGGTCGGAAACTGGCACGTCAACGAAAAAAACTTTGATGAAATCAGCGTCTGCCTGAAGAACGCCGGGCTGGCGGTTTCGATGATGGTGCCGGACCTCTGGACTCAAGCCAAATGGGGGAAAGGAAGCTTCACTTCGAAGGACGCGTCGATCCGCAGGGCCGCCGCGGATGAGGTTAAAAAGTCCATGGACATGGCGGCGCGGGTCGGCTGCGACAAGGTCGACGTCTGGCTCGGGCAGGACGGATACGATTATGCCTTCCAGGCCGATTACCTCGAAGCGTGGGAGCAGATCATCGAAGGCGTCCGGCAGTGCGCGGACCACAGGAAGGACGTCAAGATCTGCGTGGAATACAAGCAGAAAGAGCCGCGCACGCACATCTTCACGAACAACGCGCCACGCACGGTCCTGCTGGTCGACACCATCGGCAGGGACAACGTCGGAATCCTGATAGACAGCGGACATTCCTCGGCGGCACAGGAAAACCCCGCTGAAGCCGTGGCGATGGTCAACAGCGGCGGGCGCAAAAGGCTTTTTTACATCCACATCAACGACAATTACGGCGACTGGGACGACGACATGATGTTCGGGTCCGTCCACACCATCGAGGCGCTCGAGATGCTGTACTGGCTCGATCGGACGGGTTACGACGATTACTACACATTGGACATCTTTCCCTACCGGGAGAACGGCCTGCGGGCGGTCGAGGAATCCATCGCCTGGGTCAACGGCCTGAGGGGCCTGCTCGAGAAAATGGGGCTGGACAGAATCGCCGAGGTCATCCGAAAGGGCGATGCGACGGAATCGTCAAGGCTTCTGCGCGAGGCCATCTGTAAATAACAATGTTCATCATGATAGAAGGAAAGTAACGATGGGAATCCTGGATCAGTTCTTCATTTCACCTGAAACGGCCTCAAAAGGCGACTACACCATTGCGACCTACCTGGTGGAAGTGCCGCCTGCGACGGATATCAATGTTTTCGCGGCGGCCCTCGCCGTGGAACAGACCACGGGCACATGGGTCCAGGTTCCGGAGGAAACCGCCGAGATCAGGAAAAAGTACTGCGGCAAGGTCGTGAGCGTCCTGGAAGTGCCCGCCTACGAGTTCGAACTCCCCAAAGGCGTCGAAAGCAGGTCCTTTGTCCTGCAGGTCGCTTACCCGGAGGTCAATTTCGGCTCCCAGATCCCCATGCTGCTCTCGACGGTCATCGGGAACATCTCCATGTGCGGCAGGCTGAAACTGCTCGACCTCAAATTTTCGGATTATTTCATGAAAGGGTTCAAAGGCCCGAAGTTCGGCGTTGAAGGGGTGCGAAAGATTTTAGGCGTGCAAGGTCGCCCGCTTCTGAACAACATGATCAAGCCGTGCACGGGATATACGCCCGAGGTGGGAGCGAAACTGTTCTATCAGGCGGCTTTGGGCGGCGTCGACATTATCAAGGACGACGAGCTGATCGCGGATCCGCCATTCTGCCCAATGGCAAAAAGGGTCGAGCTGTACATGAAGGCTGAGGAAAAGGTATTTCGGGAGACCGGCGAGCACACCCTTTTCACGGTGAATGTGACGAATAACGCGACGGAAGCCATCCGGAACGCGAAAAATGCGGTCAAAATGGGCGTCAACGCGGTCATGCTGAACTTCCTGACCGCCGGGTATTCCGTCCTGCAAAGCCTGGCCGACGACCCCGAGATCAACGTGCCCATCCTTGCCCACCTGGATTTCGCGGGCGTGCTCTACGAGTCCCATTATTCCGGCCTGAGCTCGCACCTGGTCCTTGGAAAGCTGGCCAGGTTGGCCGGAGCGGACATCGTCGTGTATCCCTCCCCCTACGGCAAATTCAATTTCTTCAGAGAAAAACACATGTTGATCGCCAACGCGCTGACCTGCGAGTTCGGCAGCATCAAACGCTCGTTCCCCATGCCCGGCGGCGGCATCAACAACGGCAACGTGCATTCCGTCGTCGAGGACCTGGGCATCGACTGCATCATCGGATGCGGAGGAGCGATCCACGGCCACCCCATGGGCCCGACCCTGGGCGCCAAGGCGATGCGGCAGGTGATCGACGCCGCGGTTAAGGGCGTTCCTTACGCGAAAATGGCGGACAGTTCACCCGAGGTCAAGGCCGCTTATGACCTGTGGGGAGACACGAAGGGCCGGCAGGTAAAGCTCTTCGACCTGAAATGATGGAGATAAACATGACAACCAGTAATAACAATCCAATGAATCAAAATCTCATCGAGGACGTGGTCCGTCGGGTGATCGCCAACTCCATTCCTTCCCGGCCAGGGAGCTGCGCGGTGTGCAGACACAGCCTGAAGAATCCCCGCAACACCATCCTGGAGATCGGCGGCCTTATCTATGACAGGCACCTGTCGGATTCCGCGGGCGGAAATATCAGTTGCAGGGTCGGAAATCTCGTCTACATCACTCCGCGTTACATGGGCGAGTCCTTCCGATACAAGCAATTGCTGCCCGACCAGATCATTCTCGCGGACGAGACCGGGAAGGTCATCGACGGCGACCCGAACCTCGTTTCCCGCGAGGGAAATCTGCATTTCGGCGTCTACAAGACGTTCCCCGAAATCTGCGCGTGCATCCACGCTCATCCGCGGAATATCCTGCCGTTCGCGACGCTCGGCGTCCCTATCCCGTCGGTTACGGACATGACGGACCATTTCGAGTTGGGTGAGATACAATGCTGTGCGCCCGCTGCGCCAGCTTCCGAGGAACTGGCCGAAAACTGCATCCGGGTGCTGTCCGGAAAACGGGAGGCGATGCAGAAGTTCGGAGCAGCCGTGATGATTCCCAAGCACGGCATCATCGTCGTGGCCAAGGACCTGAACATCGCTTATGTCCTGCTGGAGACCATAGAAACCGCGGCCTACATCACCCTGCAGATCAGCCATCTGAAGAAAAACGGCAGCTTCAATCCTTAGCGGCCCGTTGAAAAAGTAGCATGGGCATCTTGCCCATGAGTATCACGGCCGTCCCGGCCGTGTATTTTTGCAGTTTTCCTGGCATTTCAGGGGCAGGATGCCCCTGATACTCACGGGCGAGACGCCCGTGCTACTGAGAACAGCCTTTTTCAACGGGCTGTTAGCACTACAACGAGACTTTAGCTCAAGAAAATTCATCCAGCCATCCGATGGTTCCTTACAGGACGCCTTGACAGCAAAGGAGCTACGGCATGGATGTCAAACAGATTCAGCAGTTGCGGCCGATGTTGAACACGTACTT